>DVIH01000107.1 GCA_018711405.1 Candidatus Avibacteroides excrementipullorum
TGAAATAAATGCACTATCTTTGCAGATTGCAAATCAAACATAGCAATAAAATCATGAAGAGAAAATTCAGTGAAGAAGACGAAAATACTTTTCCCTTAATAGCAGACATAGAAAGCGTGGAATTGGGCGAAGACATAAACTTTACCAATCCCCTGCCCATACTCCCTTTGCGCAACATGGTGCTCTTTCCCGGCGTAATATTGCCTGTGAACATAGGAAGACGCTCATCGCTCAACCTCATAAAACAAGCCACAAAAAAGAACTTGCCGATAGGAGTGTTCTGCCAGAAAGAATCGCAGATAGAAGACCCGGCATTTGAAGACATGCACGCCATAGGCACCATAGGCAAAGTGGTGAGAGTGCTCGAAATGCCCGACCAGACCATCACCGCCATAATACACGGAGTGAAAAGGGCCGAGCTGAAAAGCATGAAAAACAACAACACCTATTATATAGGGGAAGCATACGCGAAAGAAGAAATAAAGCCCGACAATGGCGATGAAGAATTTTCGGTACTGATAGACAGCTGCAAGGAAAACCTGCTGAGGTATCTGAAACTCACCGACAACAGCGGAGAAATGAACTTCGCGGTGCAAAGCATATCAAACGCACTGACATTCGTAAACTTCGTATGCTCCAACTTCCCGTTCCAGAAAAACGAGAAGATAATGCTGCTGTCGAAAGGCAGCTTCAAGGAGCGTGCCATGCTCCTGCTCAACCTCCTCATACGCGAAATAAAAATAGCAGAAATAAGGGTCTCCATAATATCGAAGACCAAAGCCGACATAGACCAACAGCAAAGGGAATACTTCCTGCAACAGCAGATAAAGACCATACAGGACGAGCTCGGAGAAGATTCGCATGACCAGGAAATAAGCGAACTGGAAGAAAAAGCCGAGAAGAAAAAATGGAACGCAGAGACCAGAGAGGCTTTTGAAAAGGAATTGGCCAAACTGGAAAGGTACAACCCGCAATCGCCGGACTACAGCATACAGTACAACTACCTGCAAACCTTGCTCAACCTGCCTTGGAACGAATATACGGAAGACAACCTGAATCTGAAAAACGCCGAGAAGACTCTGAACAAAGACCATTACGGCCTGACCAAAGTGAAAGAGAGAATCTTGGAACACCTGGCCGTGCTGCAACTGAAAAACGAGTTGAAAGCTCCCATCATCTGCTTGTACGGCCCTCCGGGAGTGGGAAAGACATCATTGGGACGCTCCATAGCAGCAGCGCTGAAAAGAAAATACGTAAGGATGTCGCTCGGCGGCGTACACGATGAATCGGAAATAAGAGGACACAGAAAGACATACATAGGAGCCATGCCGGGACGTATAATAAAAGGTCTCATAAAGGCAGGCTCAGCCAATCCTGTATTCATCCTCGACGAGATAGACAAAGTGAGTTCCGACAGGCAAGGCGACCCATCGTCCGCATTGCTGGAAGTGTTGGATCCGGAACAGAACAATGCATTCCATGACAACTATATAGACATGGACTTCGACCTGTCGAAAGTAATGTTCATAGCCACCGCCAACAACCTGAACACCATCCCCGCCCCACTGCTCGACAGGATGGAACTGATAGAAGTAAACGGATATGTCACCGAAGAAAAAATAGAGATAGCGAGACGTCACTTGTGGCCGAAAGAACTGGAAGCCACAGGACTGAAAAAGTTCAACATAAAAATATCCAAACCGGCAATAGAAAAAGTCATAGAATCGTACACCCGCGAAAGCGGAGTGAGGGAACTGGAGCAGAAACTCGGTAAGATACTGAGAAAACTTGCCCTCATCTACGCCCGCGACTATATGATAGACCGACAGATCATCAAACCGGAAGACATAGCCAGATATCTGGGCAAGGAAGAAGTAATCAAAGACCGCTATCAAGGCAACGAATATGCCGGAGTCGTCACCGGACTGGCCTGGACTGCCGTAGGAGGAGAAATACTCTTCGTGGAAACAAGCCTCAGCAAAGGCAAAGGCGGCAAACTCACTCTGACCGGAAATCTGGGAGACGTGATGAAGGAATCCGCAATGCTCGCCCTCGAATACATACATGCACATGCCGACCAACTTGGCATAGCACAAGACATATTCGACAACTGGAACATACATATACACGTGCCCGAAGGAGCCATCCCCAAAGACGGCCCGTCGGCAGGCATAACTATGGCAACCTCCATAGCCTCGTCCATGCTCCAGCGGAAAGTAAGAAGAGACCTGGCCATGACCGGAGAAATAACACTCAGAGGCAAAGTCCTGCCGGTGGGAGGCATAAAAGAAAAGATACTCGCAGCCAAACGGGCAGGAATAACAGACATAATACTGAGCAGGGAAAACGAGAGAGACATACTCGACATAGAACCGCTCTATGTGAGCGGACTGAATTTCCACTATGTGGAAAACATCAAAGAGGTACTCGACCTTGCCCTGACCGATGAAAAAGTGAAAGACGCCATAGACTTTTCAAAATAAGAGCGACAGATAAATGAAGTTTACACTTTTATGCACTGACGGCAAAAGCAATGCCAGAGCCGGACTGGTAGAGACAGACCACGGCATGATAGAAACACCCATATTCATGCCGGTGGGAACTGCCGGCTCGGTCAAAGCCGTACACCTCACCGAACTGAAAGATGACATAAAAGCCCAAATCATATTGGGCAACACATATCACCTCTACCTTCGTCCCGGCATCAAGGTCATAGAAGCAGCAGGCGGACTGCACAAATTCAACGGCTTCGACCGCCCCATGCTGACAGACAGCGGAGGATTCCAGGTGTTCTCCCTTTCGGGCATAAGAAAGCTGAATGAAGAAGGGGTGGAATTCCGCTCGCACATAGACGGCAGCAAACATCTGTTCACTCCTGAGAAAGTCATGGACATAGAGCGTTCCATCGGAGCCGACATCATAATGGCACTGGACGAATGCACACCCGGCAATGCCGACTACGAATATGCACGCAAATCGCTCGACATGACCAACCGCTGGCTCGACAGATGCATAAAACGGTTCAATGAGACAGAACCGAAATACGGATACCGGCAATCGCTTTTCCCCATCGTGCAAGGATGCACATACAAAGACCTGAGACAACGGTCGGCAGAATTTGTGGCATCGAAAAATGCCGACGGGAATGCCATAGGAGGCCTTGCCGTAGGAGAACCGACGGAGATAATGTACGAAATGATAGAAACAGTCAACGCCATACTGCCTCAGGACAAGCCCAGATACCTCATGGGAGTGGGCACACCCGCCAACATACTCGAAGCCATAGAAAGGGGCGTGGACATGTTCGACTGCGTGATGCCCACACGAAACGGACGCAACGCCATGCTGTTTACCAAAGACGGCATAATGAACATGAAAAACAAAAAATGGGAATTCGACTTCTCACCCATCGAGGCAGACGGCGAATCATACGTAGACCGGATCTACTCAAAAGCATATCTCCGACACCTGTTTCACTCGCACGAACTGCTCGCCATGCAGATAGCATCCATACACAACCTGGCATTCTACCTATGGCTGGTAAAAGAAGCAAGGAAACATATAATGGCCGGCGACTTCACGACATGGAAAGCAAAAACGTTGGAAAAAATCTCATACAGACTATAAGCACAGGACAGTCATGAAGTTCAAGCCGCTCACCATACTCGACAGGTATATAATAAAGAAGTTTCTCGGCACGTACATATTCTCCATTGTCCTGATAATATCTATTGCCGTAGTGTTCGACATCAATGAAAAGATGGACAAGTTCATCAACAACGATGCCCCGCTACAGGCCATAGTCATGGACTATTACATGAACTTCATCCCCTACTTCGCCAACCTGTTCAGCCCGCTGTTCGTCTTCATATCGGTCATATTCTTCACCTCAAAGCTGGCGGAAAACTCGGAAATAATCGCCATGTTTTCCACAGGCATGAGCTTCAAACGGCTGATGCGCCCCTACATGATATCGGCGGCATTCATAGCCCTGCTGAGCTTCGGGCTGAGTTCGTATGTCATCCCCAAAGGCAGCTCGGTGAGACTCAACTTTGAAGACACATACATAAAGAAAAGAAAGGTAAACCAGGTCAGGAACGTACAACTCGAAGTAGCTCCGGGAGTCATCGCATACATCGACAGATATGAAGACTCAGAGAAAAGAGGATACCGGTTCTCGCTCGACAAGTTTGAAGACAAAAAACTGGTATCGCACCTCACGGCCAGAAACATAACCTACGACACGCTGTCGCAACACAGATGGACCATAAGAGACTATATGATAAGAGAGATGGGCGATCTGAAGGAAAACATCACCTCCGGGACAAAAATGGATACGACCATCAACATGGAGCCGTCTGACTTTTTCCTGCTGAGAAACCAATATGAGATGCTCACGTCACCGCAACTGAGGCACTACATAGACAAGCAGAAATCGAGAGGTTTTGCCAACATCAAAGAATTTGAACTGGAATACCACAAACGCATTGCCATGTCATTCGCCTCGTTTATCCTCACAGCCATAGGACTGTCGCTTTCATCGCGCAAGGTCAAGGGAGGCATGGGGCTGCATCTGGGCATAGGACTGGCATTGAGTTTCTCATACATCATGTTCCAGACAGTATCATCCACTTTTGCCATAAACGGAAACATGCTCCCGGCTCTGGCCGTATGGATTCCCAACATCATATATTCGCTCATAGCCATATATCTGTACATCAAGACGCCGCAATAAAAACACCAACGAAATGCAGAAAAGACACACCGACAGAGAACAATATTTCAAAGAGCTGGCCGCCACGTGCAAGAAGTATTACATCCCGTTTCTCGACAAGGAGACCTCCATAGGCCGCGGCACCAAAGTCCTCGAGATAGGATGCGGAGACGGAGGCAACCTGCTGCCGTTTCTGGAATGCGGATGCGATGTCACAGGCATTGAAATATCACCCACAAGAATAAGCCAGGCAAAATCTTTTTTTGAAAAGCACAGCACAGCAGGCCGGCCGGAACTGGAATGCGCAGACATCTTCAAGTGGCATACCGACAAGAGATTCGACATCATACTCCTGCACGATGTCATAGAACACATACACGACAAAGCCGCCCTGCTTGGCAAGATAGAACAACTGCTGACAGACGACGGACTGCTGTTTTGCGGCTTCCCCGCCTGGCAGATGCCGTTCGGAGGACACCAGCAGATATGCGCCGACAAACTGCTGTCGCATCTGCCGTTCATCCACCTGCTGCCTGCCCGGCTGTACCGGAGATTCATCAAATGGCGCAAAGAAAGCGATGCAAAAGCCGATGAACTCATCGACATAAAAGACTGCCGCGTCACGGTGGAATCATTTGAAAAAATCATCAAGACACAAACACGCCTCACCATAAGAAAAAGGACATTGTGGCTCATCAACCCGCATTATGAGATAAAATTCGGACTGAAACCAGTCAGACTCGCCTGCCCGTTCGACAGGCTCGCCTACATCCGAAACTACATGTCCACATCGTGCTTCTACCTCATCGGAAAATGACCGTCCGGGCATCGACCCGATCCTTGCCAAAGATATACGCCATCTTCACCCAGGACCGAGCCGATAACCGGCAAAGATGGCGCACATCCCCACCCGATACCGAGCCGATCCCCGGACGGGGTCGCAAACCGGCCTCACACCCGCCTCAGGAGAACACGCAAAAGGCTTTTTCGCTGTTTTTTAACCTCCGATAGAGGTTATTCGGAAAAAAAGTGCGATATTTGCAAAATATACAGATACTTAAACTAAAATAAGATTCATTATGGAGTTTTCCGCTAAGCAGATAGCAGAATTTCTGAATGGGGAAATCGTAGGTGACGAAAACGCATCGGTACACACGTTTGCAAAAATAGAAGAAGGCCGCGAAGGAGCCATATCATTTTTGTCAAACGACAAGTACACCAATTACATATATGACACAAAATCATCTATCGTCCTTGTAAACAAAGGATTCAAGCCCGAACACGAAATAAAGGCCACACTCGTCAAGGTGGACAACGCATACGAAGCCATAGCCCGTCTTCTCACGCTCTACGAAATGAGCAAACCGAAAAAGAAAGGCATAGACCCGCTGGCATTCATATCGCCCGGCGCGACAATCGGAGAAGACGTCTACATAGGAGCATTCGCATACATAGGCGAAAACGCCGTGATAGGCAAAGGCAGCCAGATCTACCCACACTCCTACGTGGGAGACGCAGCCAGAATAGGCGATGGCTGCATCATCTACTCCAACGTCAACATATATCATGAATGCATCATAGGCAACAGATGCATACTGCATTCCGGCTGCGTGATAGGAGCCGACGGATTCGGATTCGCCCCCACGCAGGAAGGATACGAGAAAATCCCCCAGATAGGCATAGTCAGAATAGCCGATGACGTGGAGATAGGAGCCAACACCTGCATAGACCGTTCAACGATGGGAGCCACCGTGATAAACAAAGGCGTCAAGATAGACAACCTCGTGCAGATAGCACACAACGATGAGATAGGAGCCAACACGGTAATGGCCGCACAGTCGGGAGTGGCAGGCTCCACAAGCATAGGCGAATGGTGCATGATAGGCGGCCAGGTAGGATTTGCCGGACACATAAAAGTAGGCGACCATGTAAACATAGGCGCACAGACAGGAGTGAACAGCAGCGTGAAACCCCACCAGAACATCATGGGTTCGCCTGCCACCACATACAGCAATTTCATAAAGACATCTGTCATCATCCAGCGACATCTGCCGGACATGTACAGACAAATGGAACAAATGAAAAAAGAATTGGACGAACTAAAAAGCTTATTAAAAGAGAAATGAATATGTTAAAGCAAAAAACTTTAAAAGGAAGTTTCACTTTGAGCGGCAAAGGACTGCACACCGGCCTTGAGCTCACGGCCACATTCAAACCCGCGCCGGAAAACTACGGTTACAAGATACAAAGGACAGACATAGAAGGACAACCCGTGATCGACGCTATTGCCGACAACGTAATCGAAACGACAAGAAGCACGGTAATCGGCAAAAACGGAATCCAGGTCAGCACCGTAGAACATGCCATATCGGCACTCTACGCATCAGGCATAGACAACTGCCTCATACAGGTGAACGGACCGGAAATCCCGATACTGGACGGAAGTTCCATAGAATACGTAAACAAAATAGAAGAAGTCGGCACGGAAGAACAAAACGCCGACAGAGCATACTACATCATAAAAAACAAAGTAGAATTCACTGACGAAAAAACAGGTTCCAAAATCATCGCACTGCCCGATGACAAATTCAACCTCAACGTCATGCTGGAATTTGAGTCACAATACATACCCAACCAGTATGCAGTGCTCGAAGACATTGCCGACTACAAAGCTGAAATAGCAGGAAGCCGCACATTCGTCTTCGTAAGAGACATACAGCCGCTACTGTCGGCAGGCATGATAAAAGGCGGCGATCTGGACAACGCCATAGTAATATATGAGAAGAAAATGTCGCAAGACAACTTCGACAAACTGGCCGACAGCATCGGAATAGCACACATGGATGCGGAAAAGCTGGGATACATCAACAACAAACCCCTCGTGTGGGAAAACGAACCTGCACGCCATAAACTGCTCGACCTGATAGGCGACCTGGCCCTGATAGGCAAACGAATCAAAGGACGCATCATAGCAACCAAACCCGGACATACGGTCAACAACCAGTTTGCCCGCCTCATGAGAAAAGAGATAAGGGCTCACGAGATACAGGCACCGGTCTACGACTGCAACAAAGCTCCCGTCATAGACATCAACGGAATAAAGGAAATGCTTCCTCACAGATACCCGTTCCTCCTGGTCGACAAAATAATAGAAACCGGGACGAACTACATCATCGGAGTGAAAAACGTATCGGGCAACGAACCTTTCTTCCAAGGACACTTCCCGCAGGAACCCGTCATGCCGGGCGTGCTCCAAGTGGAAGCAATGGCGCAAGTGGGCGGCATACTGGTCCTCAAAGAAGTGGAAGACCCGGAAAAATATTCCACATACTTCCTGAAAATAGACGGAGTGAAATTCCGCCAGAAAGTCGTGCCGGGAGACACATTAGTGTTCAAGCTCGAAATGCTCGCACCCATGCGCAGAGGCATATCGACCATGAAAGGTTATGCTTTCGTGGGAGAAAAACTAGTATGCGAAGCGGAATTTATGGCGCAAATAACCAAAAACAAGTGACGACATGATCAGTTCATTGGCATATATACACCCCAACGCTATCATAGGGAAAAACGTAGAGATAGGGCCTTTCGCATACATAGAAGACAATGTCGTAATAGGTGACAACAATGTGATAATGCCACACGCCTGCATCATGAGCGGAGCAAGGATAGGCAACGGCAACAAAATCTTCCCGGGAGCAGTGATAGGAGCAGTGCCGCAAGACCTGAAATTCAGAGGCGAGGAAACCACCGCAGAGATAGGAGACAACAATCTGATAAGGGAAAATGTGACAATAAACAGAGGCACCGCATCGAAAGGAAAAACCGTAGTGGGCAACAACAACCTGCTGATGGAAAGCATGCATGTGGCTCATGACTGCGTAGTAGGAAACGGATGCATCATAGGCAACTCCACAAAATTTGCCGGAGAAGTCATCATAGAAGACAATGCCATCATAAGCGGAGGAGTGCTCGTGCACCAGTTCTGCCGGATAGGAGGATACGGCATGCTGCAAGGAGGATGTAAGTCACCCAAAGACATCCCCCCCTACATTATAGCAGGCAGGGAGCCGATAGCATATTGCGGCATAAACATAGTGGGACTGAGACGGAGAAACTTCTCAAACGAGACAATAGAACAGATACATGATGCCTACAGGATTATATACCAAAGCGGACTGAACGTAAGCGATGCTTTGAAGAAGATAAAAGACGAGATGCCCAAGACAAAAGAAATAGACTACATCGTCTCTTTCATTGAAAACTCCCAACGCGGCATCATAAAATAAACGTAAGACAACATAAGGAAAAAGGGGAAGCAGAACGGTTTCCCCTTTTTTACGACATAGCTGAATATTCATCACGGAAAATCCTGACCATAATACGCCCAGCCAAATAAAGGCAACGCACGTAACGCCCCCGTTTGCCAGACTCTTCAAATACATATAAACCATACAAGCAACGGCAGTCACTATCTCTGCCTTTCGGGATTGAACTGCTTGTCATACCCCAACAGATACCTGGCCAACACAGGATCATTGAAATCTGCGGCAAGCGGATGCCCGACATCGAGCCTGCGTATGGTTTCGCGCTCCTCCGGCTTTATCTGCCAGACACCATAGCCCATAACAGGCATATCAATACCATTGTTCAATTTTGTTGTCTTCATAGTCATTCATGTATTTTGTGAGTACCTATATATCTTACTGTAACCAAGTCCATATCATCATAGATTGGGCTTTTACCGGTATCCAGTCCGGCAATGGCTTTCATTTCCTCATCGGTAAGCGTGAAGTCAAAAATGTTCAGGTTTTCTATCATACGTTCCTTGCGAACACTCTTGGGAATGACCACCACATTCCGCTGATTCAGCCAACGCAGGATGACTGCCCCTACACCTTTGCCGTGACGTTGGGCAATTGATTTCAGCACAGGATTGTGGAATATACCGTTCTGACCTTCGGCAAAAGGTGCCCATGCCTCGTGCTGTATACCCTCTTGCAGCAGGAAAGCATTGGCCGCGCTCTGTTGGTAAAAGGGATTTGTCTCTATCTGATTGACAGCAGGTTTCACCTCATTGTGCAGGAAAAGGTCCTGCAATCGTTCGCTGCTAAAGCTTGTCACGCCTATGGCCCGTATGCGCCCCTCACGATAAAGCCTCTCGGCGGCGCGCCATGCAGCATAATAATTGCCGTAGGGCTTATGCAGCAGATAGAGGTCGAGATAATCAAGGCCGAGCAATTTCATTGACTTGTCGAATGCGCGCAACGCATCATCATACTCATAATCCTGCACCCAAAGTTTGGTGGTGACAAACAAATCCTCACGTTTCAATCCGCTGTGCCGTATGGCATTGCCCACCTGCGCTTCGTTGAAATACGAAGCAGCCGTGTCTATCATCCTGTATCCGACTTCGAGCGCGTCGCCCACCACCCGTTCGGTTTCTTTTTCGCCCACTTGATAGACGCCGAAACCTATGGCCGGCATCATCACTCCATTGTTCAGTCTGACATTTTTCATATTGTTGTTCCTTTCTGCTATTTTGTTGCGAAATTATCAGTAACAAAGCACAATACGATTATGCAAAACGTGGTATCTTTTTCACTTTTCGTGGTTTCTGCATTAACCGTCATACGGTCTCGAAACGGGTGCCAAAAAGACCGAGCCGATAACGACCGATGATCGGCTCGATCCCGGGCAAAGATGTACGCCATCCCGGGCGAAGATGGCGCACATCCCGGGCGGAGGATAACGCAGTCCGAAAAGAGATGTCAGATATTTTTCACATCAATCGGCAAAGCCTTGATTTTTTTGAATTATTTTCGCAGAAAAGAAAAACAGATATGGAACAACAGACGGCATTCGACGGCATCATATTTATGGACACACTGCAAGACTGCAAAACCATGCAATGTGCGGGACGTGTCATCCATGTGTTGTGCAGGCAAGGCAGCATGAGCATGACATTCCAGGATACCAACTACAATATCTCGGCAGGCGACTATGTAATCATGCCAAACGGATCGTTGATGTCCGACTTTTCCGCATCCGATGATTTTCAAGGCATACTCATGGCTCTGACAGAAACATTCATCGCCTCGATTGCCATAAAGAGCAATTACGGCATCATCGGTCATCTGTCGCTCATGCAGAATCCCGTCATGCGACTGTCCGCACACGACTTCGAGCTGTGCGAGAAAATGATGCTCTATCTGCGCGAAAGGATGAACGACCAAGCGCACCTCTTCCGCGAAGAGCTGTTGGGCAGCCTGCTCACAGCACACATACTCGACCTGTATGACATACACGCCCGCAGCCAAGCAGCATTGCATGTGTCTGAACGCATAGCCGCAATACTCCGCCGGTTCATAGAGATGCTCCACAGGAAAGAATACATCAGGCACCGCGACCTTGACTTCTATGCCTCTCAACTGTGCATCACTCCGCACTACCTGTCGGAACTATGCAAAAAGATAAGCGGCCAACCAGCCACCTACTGGATTGACCGCTTTACGATTCACGAAATCACCCGCCTGCTTCGCCGGAAAGAACTGTCTCTGACCGAGATTGCCGAACGGATGAACTTCTCGTCTCTCTCTTATTTCAGCCGTTACGTGCAGAAACGCACAGGCTGCCCGCCTAACAAATACAGGAGCAGCCTGTAACGCACTAATAAACCACTGTATCTCTCAATCTTATATCGGAAGAAGACGCTCCTGCCATGATTTCAAACTCTCCCGGCTCCACTACTTTCTGCATGTCGATGTTGTAGAGGGCAAGGTCTTCTTTGGCAAGGACAAATACTATATTCTTCTTTTCGCCCGCTGGGATATGCACCCTTGCAAATTTCTTCAGCTGTATGGGAGCTACGGCTACCGAAGCCACCTTGTCTGACACATACAGCTGCACCACTTCATCTCCGTCCACATGGCTCACGTTAGCCACATCAAGCGACACACGGAACAGGTCATCACCTTCGGCAAGCCTGTCTACTTTCAGATTGGAATATTCAAACTTGGAATAGCTCAGACCATATCCGAAAGCATAAAGCGGAGCAGCAGTGCCATCCATGTAGTCCCTCACCTGTCCTTGCGAGTAATATACAGGCAACTGCCCTTCCGAACGGGGTATGGATACAGGCGTGCGCCCCGCCGGATTGTAATGTCCGAAGATGACATCGGCTATAGCATTTCCGCCCTGCTCTCCGGGATACCATGCTGTGAGCAGCGCATCGGCCTTCTCGGAAGCATTGTTCATGAGCAGTGTCCTGCCCTGTATGTAAACCACTACCAGCGGCTTGCCTGTAGCCGCAACCGCATCGAGGAGTTTCTCCTGATCGCCAAGCAGCGTCAGAGTAGACCTGTCGAAACCTTCTCCGCAATCCATATCGGAAACCTCCGTTGCGCTGTTGTCCACAGTCGCCGCACCTGTGGCTATGTATTTGGTCTTGAAGTCGCGCGCACTGGAACCTCCCAATACAAGTATCACAGCATCGCTGCTCTCTGCCGCACGCACAGCCGCAGCTATGTCGGTCTTCACAGTGTCGCGCACAGCGCAACCTTTCACATAAACCACTTCGGTCTTTTCCGACACGGCATTGCGCACCCCGTCGAGCACTGTGGAAATCTCTTTTCTGTCTTGAGGCGCGGTATAGTCGCCAAGCTGGTTATACATATTGTCGGCATTAGGCCCTATCACGGCTACCCTCTTCAAGTCCTTGCTCAGAGGCAGCACACCGTTATTCTCCAGCAAGACTACACTTTCGCGCGCCACCTGTTCTGCCAGTTCCTTATGCGCATCACATCTCACTATGTCAGCAGCCTCCTGCGGAGATACATACGGATTTTCAAAAAGTCCCAAGCGGAATTTCACTCTCAATACATTTCTCACAGCACGGTCTATATCGGCCACATCCACCAGTCCGAGCCTGACACCTTCTTCCAATGTGCGGTATGAGTTCTCGCCGAGATCCATGTCTACTCCGGCTTTAAGGGCTATGGCGGCGGCTTCTTTCAGGTCGGCAGCCACATGATGCGTACCGGCTATTCCGTCTATGCTGCCCAAATCCGAATATATAAAACCGTTGAATCCCCAAGTCTTTCTCAAGATGGAATCAAGCAGGAACTTATTGCCCGTGCAAGGCACCCCGTCAATGGCGTTATATGATGTCATGACAGTCCCCACGCCTGCCCTGACAGCCATCTCAAACGGATAAAGATATTCCGACAGCAGACGACGCATACCGACATTAGCCTGTCCTCCGTTGTGTCCACCTTCGGGTATTCCGTATGCTGCTATATGTTTCAGCGTAGCATACAGATGACGCCCGTCAGATACGTCCTCCCCTTGCATACCTCTGACAAAAGCAGTTCCCATCACTGCCGTAAGCACAGGATCCTCGCCGAAAGTCTCTTCCATTCTCGACCAGCGCGGCTCGCGACCTATATCGAGCACCGGTCCGTAGCCTATTCCTGCTCCCTGCAAACGGGCTTCAAGGGCAATAGTCTCGCCCACCTCCTGCATAAGAGCCTCATCCCATGTGCTTGCCAAACCTAAAGAAGTAGGAAAAACAGTGGTGCCTATGGCCATGTGACCATGCGGGCACTCTTCTGCAAAAAGCACAGGAATGCCGAGACGGGTATTCTCCACCGCATATTTCTGCATGGCATTCAAGGCCTCAGCAGCCAGTCCAGGATTAAGTCCGGTCTCAAGGGTCTTTTTAGTCCATGGGTCGGCTCTCAATACCGCCCAAAAAGATCCGATGGGCATTTCGTCCATACGCTGCCTGTACAAATCAGAGACAGTCACTCCGTCATCGGTCTTGACATACATTTCCCAACCCAACGGACAGCAGATCTGACCTACCTTTTCCTTCAAAGTCATGCGCGACAACAAGTCTTCCACTCTTTCCTCCACAGGGGCGGAAGCGTCCTTATATGTTTCCTGCGAATATGCCGTCTGAAAGGCAATCATCCCGGCACACGTTAAAAGCAACAATCTGTTCATACTTATTCCTTATTTTACAGTTCATATACGAAAACAAGAGGCTCTTTTCTGTTCACTCCCGAAGGAAGTTTCACCGTCACACGGTTGCCCTCTATCTTATATCCTACCTTTTTCCCTGTCTGCAACAGTTTCATCTTGCCGGAAGGCAGATTGCCTGACCAATTCACAGATGCAGGAATCTCTCCTGTGGCATCATCTACGGTCTGAATGGCATAAACCTTCTTTCCGTCTTCCGAAGATGTGAACCACACGAGACCGTCATTATAATGTTCCAATACGCCGGCTCCGTAAATGGCCTCTCCGTTTACATCCAGCCAACGCCCTATCTCGGCCATAGTATCCGCCACTTTGTCTTCAAACACGCCTTTCGCATCGGGTCCTATGCCGAGAAGCAGACAACCGCCTTTTGCCACTACTTCCGACAACAGGGAAATGATTTTCGCCGATGACTTATATTGTGCATCAGGCACCCATCCCCAGTCATTGGTCATGGTTATGCAACTCTCCCAAGGATAAGGCAGCTGTGTCTTAGGGATGGAACGCTCAGGTGTGAGGTAATTCTCGTTCTTGCCGCGCACTGTCCTGTCCACAGTTATCAGTCCCGGCTGGTTGCGGCGTGCCATTGCCACTATGCCGTCCATATCTATATCTTCATCGGGGGCAGCCACCCAACCTCCATCGAGCCAGAGTATGTCTATGTCGCCATAGCGTGTAGTAAGCTCGTTTATCTGTCTCTTTGTGTATTCGCTATATTTCTGCCATGATTCCGGATGCCGATCTATGACATAATTGACATGCCTGTCGGGCGTGGCATAATGCGGATCCCAATAATAGGGACAATGCCAGTCGGGCTTGGAGAAATACACTCCCGGCATTATTCCGTTATGACGGAAAGCATTGAGCACATGTTTCAGCACATCGGCCTTTTCATTTTCTCCAAACGGCCCGCTGGCTATGGAGAAATCGGTCTCATCGGTATCGAACATGCAGAAGCCGTCATGATGCTTGGATGTGAATATGGCATAGCGTGCGCCGGCACCTGCTATCATCTCCGCCCATGCCTCCGGGTCGAAATCCACTGGGTTGAAAATATCTTTCAAGCCCCAATACCACTGTTTGTATTCGTCATACGACATATCATCGCGACGTCTTATCCAGTCCACGTCTTCAGAGCATATAGACCATGACTCCACAATGCCCGGCACGGAATACAAGCCCCAATGTATCAACACTCCGAATTTCAAATCGCGCCACTGCTCCAGTTTCTCTATTACCGCCGGATCCTCAGGAGCGGTATACTCACTCGATGTCTCATGCACAAAACCTTGCTGCTGGGCACTCATGGGTACAGACAGAAGAAAGGAAGACATGGTAAAAAACAAAAAACAAAATTTCCTCATAATGCTTCAATCTATTTTAATTATATGTTCAGGACAATCACTCGTACATTCCAAACCGTGTTCGGTCACAATCCATGTGTTTTCGATGCCTACGGCGCCTGTTTCAGGAAACACCATCTTCGGTTCAAGGGCGAACGCCATCCCTACGGCGAGTTCCGTTTTCATGCGCGGAGCTATGACAGGATATTCGTTGATTTCAATGCCGACCCCATGCCCCACGAACCCGGCATGTTGATAATAGCCCATGAAATGTTCTTCCAGCCCGTGACGGACGGCTATGCTCAACGCTGCATCATAAAGTTCTTCGCAGACCGCACCCGGTTTAGCCAAAGATACTACTTTATCTTGAATTTCAAGGCAGACCTGATGTGCATCGCATATCTTTTGTGCAATGCGCCCAACGGAAAAGACTCTGGTCATGTCGCCCATATAGCCGAAAAAGTTTCCGGCCATATCAACCATGACCGTTGTGCCTTCCTTAATCGTTTCGCCCGAAAGTCCCACAGGCAAGGCTTCGCCCAAGCCCCTGCCTCCAAGCGCGAAATCATAAGGCGAAGGTGCGGAAGCATTCTCGCCTGCCAGCAGACTTCCCTTGAATATCTCCATCTTATGCCCGAAACAGCGGAATATGCCCAAATCTCCGCGCTTCCTTTCCTCGTATTCTATCGCGGCCGACAGATCCAAATCGGTCATGCCTTTACGATACAATGCCGGAATCATCCTGTATATCTCACTGTTTACCGCTCCCGTGCGTTTCAGCAGTTGCTGTTCAAACGGCGTCTTGACTGCACGCACGCGCCGCAGCAATTCCGTGCCGTCAGCGCATTCGGCAGAGGGGAACACATTGGCAAGCCTGCAATATTCCGTATGCGGCATGGCGCCGGCTTCGAGCAAGAGCCTTTCCGGCATACGGCAGCCGCGTCCGGCAAGCCTTCCGGCTATGTCTTCAGGCTTCCTGATATGCTCCACATCGCTGCCCTGTACATTGTCGGGACGCTTCACGAACAGTATGGCATCGCCATCGGCAGGCATGTATAAAAAGCCGTTGACAATGCGGCCGCAAGTATAAAACAAGTTCACATTAGACGAAACAAGAATGGCATCGAAACCATTCTTGCTCATCTCTTTCCTTATATTATCCCGGCGGGATGCAAGTTCCGCCCTGTCTGCAACAATACCGGATTTCATAAAAGGTCTTTCTTATTCGTTTGTTTTTTTCCTGCGCCTTTCTTTCTTGGCAAGCACTATGACCTTGAAGACGAACTCATTCATCCACTTTTCCGAAAAGCCCAACGACACGGCCTGCTTGCGCGTGTTGAAAGCCATCATCATGACATCCTGCTTTTTGAACATCGGTTTGGTCATGATGTCATGCACTGTCATCTCCGTCACCGACTTCAAAGTCCCTTTCATGAACAGCGGCACCTGCAATTTCCATTGCATGAGGTTGGAGACCAGAGTCATGAGATTGGACAGAAATTCCTGAAACTTCAGGCTGTAGCTCTGTATGGCCATCTGCGTCTTGCATCCTTTCTTCAAGGAAGCATCAAGCTCTTCAAAGAAATTTTCACTCAACCCGTAATCGGACATAAGGATTTTCTTGGCTTTCGCCTTTTCGGCCACACCCAGTTTGTTGTTGATGGTCTGAATCTTCAATACACGTTTGAATTCGGCCAATTCCGGCACCATCCTTATGTTGGTAATACCGAGATTGGCCGCCATACATGCCTGGAGATATATCCTTATGAAAGACATGCAATCTTCCACTCCCTTTTTGGGAGTTCCTTCCGTCTCGTTTTTCCTGCCGAAGAGTTTTGAAAAAATACCCATTTGATTTTCTTTTTCTGATTATTAATATTAGGAAACTCTATTGTCTTGCAAATTTACTCAAAATGCAGATATCTATCGCCCTTGCCTGTAAAAAAATGAATGGTTTCGGGCATCGTTCCGGGCCTCGCCGGGGATGTGCGCCATCTTCGCCCGGGATGGCGTACATCCCGCCCCGTTACCGAGCCGATCATGACCGATGACCGAGCCGATCCCCGGCCGGGTGATTTCACGGCTCAGCAAATGTTGTCAAAACCCCGCTTCAAGCCTCCTGATGCAGGCAAGCCTGTGTGTGTAACCGGCGGCCGAATGGCTGAATATGCCTGTCTCGTCCACGCTGTCGACATGCACGCAACCAGAGTTGTGTATTATCTTCCCGTTGCCCATATACATGCCCACATGCGTTATCCTGTCCTGTTCGTTGCCGAAAAACATAAGGTCGCCACCCACAGCCTGAGACAAGCCGTCCACAGCTATGCCTTCGCCGGCCTGCATCGATGCATCGCGGGCTATCTGCACCCCATGCATTCGGAAGACGACTTGCATGAAACCGGAACAGTCCATGCCGAAGACATTCTTGCCTCCCCACAGATAAGGGGTGGAAAGGAAACGCAACGAAGTATCTACCGGGCTTTCCCTGCCCGACAGGCTCTCTATGTATCTTTTCTCTATATGAAATCTGTCTTTTCCGGCAGAAAACACCGAACTGAAACTGTCGAACATGGGCAGCAGGCTTCCTCCGCTCAGCAGCAGACATGCTCCTGTCTGCACGTTGTAGGCAAATGCCATGCCGCAGGTCACGACCGGTGCTGCCGACATGTCATAACCGGCATAAGTCTCCTCTGTCATGGGCTCGAGCATCTTCGCAGTCACCCAACCTTCATATCCGTCGGCCTTGTTCCTTATGCGGCTCCAGCCTCCATCGTCTGCAATGACTGTGCAGGCATCTCCGAAAAGCAATTGTGTGGTCATTTCCGACTTGTCAGACGGTTCCTTCCTGACCGGAACGGCAGAAAGGGCGCATATAGCATGTCTCATTGCAATCTTCTATCTGAAAAATTTATCTATATCTTTATCTTCTATCACATAGGCTATCTTTTTGCCTTCGGGGGTATATTCCGGAATGTCGGCACAGAGCAACTGCATGATAAGCTCCGTAGCCTCCTTGTCGCTGAGCACACGCCCGTAGGGTATGGCCGAAGCCTTAGCCAGAGACAGTGCAATGTCGGCACGCAGATCTTCTTTGACATTTTTCTCGCATTCGGCAATGGTGGCGTGTATTATATCGTTTATCAAGTCAGACTGCTCGCCGTCGCTTATGTCGGCAGGGACTCCGTTGACCGCATAATTGCCGTTGCCGAGATTGCTGAAATCAAAGCCCATGGCCTCCAGTTCGGGCATGATTTTCTCCATAGTCACAGCCTCTGCCGGACTCAACTGTATGATATGCGGGAAAAGCACCTGCTGCGATGCACCGCTGCCGCTGCCTATCCGGTTCAGATATTTGTCGTAGAGTATCTTCACATGCGCCCTGTGCTGGTCTATGATAAGTATGCCTGTCTTGAGGCTGGTCACCAGATATTTTCCCTTGAACCTGATGTGGGCGGTCTCGCACCCGTAGTCCTGTTCGCCGAACAGTGATGATGCATCGTCATTCATGGCCGAATGCACCATCATGCCTCCTCCGCTGTAATCATCGGGCATTCCGGAGGGCTGCTCCATGTCGTTTTTCCAATTGTCCAGTATCTCCCCTTCCGATGCCGATTTGCTTTCATGCTCATACAGGTTCATCCAGTCTGCCGGCGCTTTTCTCAGATTGCTCCTGTACAGTCCGTTTTCCCGATTGCCGGCAAACGGATTGTATGACTTGTCGATATCCACCTGCGGTACGCTTACGTTCCTCACGCTTCCCATAGCCGGAATGTCGGGCACCCCCTCCGTATCGAAATCAAGCGAAGGCACGGCATTGAACGTGCCGAGACTCTCCTTTATGGCAGAAATTATGATTTGCCATATATACTGTTCGTTCTCAAACTTTATCTCAGTCTTGGTGGGATGGATATTCACGTCTATATTGGCAGGATCTATGTCGAAGTATATGAAATATGGCACTTGCAACCCTTGCGGGATAAATTTGTCATAAGCTTCCGCCACAGCCTTATTGAAATAAGGATGCCGCATGTAACGTCCGTTTACAAAAAAATACTGTAAAGCCTTCTTCCTTGCAAACTCCGGTTTGGCGATGAATCCTCCTATGTTTATCAGAGAAGTCTCCACCTTTATCGGCAGAAGCCATTGGTTGACTTTCTTGCCGCAGACATCCACGATTCTTTTCTTCAATGTAGTGGCCGGCAAGTCAAACAGACAGTTGTCGTTGTTGTACAAAGAGAAATGAATATCAGGATTGACAAGAGCCACATGCTCAAATTCGGTTATTATATTGTTGAGTTCCGTATGTTCGGAACGCAGGAACTTCCGTCTCGCCGGCACATTGTAGAAGAGGTTCTTGACCATAAAGTTCGCCCCGACCGCACAGGCCACAGGTTCCTGTCTTTTCACTTCCGAACCTTCTATGACAATGCAAGTGCCAACTTCCTCATCGGCAGTCCTGGTCTTCAGTTCCACCTGAGCCACTGCCGCGATAGAGGCCAAAGCCTCGCCCCTGAACCCCATGGTGCGCAGCGAAAACAGGTCTTCCGCCTTGTCTATCTTGGATGTGGCATGCCTTTCGAAAGACATGCGGGCATCTGTATCGGACATGCCTTTGCCATTGTCTATGACCTGTATGGATGTCTTCCCTGAATCTTTTACAATGACATGCACATCGGTAGCTCCGGCATCGACTGCGTTTTCCACAAGTTCTTTAATGACCGAAGCCGGACGTTGTATCACCTCTCCTGCTGCAATCTGGTTTGCGACAGAATCGGGCAACAAATGTATTATATCGTTCATATAACATGTTCTCCAATAATAATCAGCCGCAACGGTATATGTGCAGCGTCACGATGTAATCAGAAAATAAAGTATGGCAAACAGAAAAACCATCGCTATGACAAGCACTCCCGAATTAAGCCGGGGCTTTCCACGCTCCTTTCTTTTCTTCAGATGCTTAGTCGCCTCCACAAAAGCGCCTTTCAAATCTTCCGGCTTGAATTCTTTGGGCGGTATGATGCCGAGCCTGCGCTTGGCGTCTTCTTCCACTTTTTTCCATTTCTCCCTCTCAGGGTCATAATATCTTGGCGTGTAATTGAATCCACGCGGTTTTCTCGTTTGAAATAATCCCATGTCGTCACTCCTCCTCTATCTTTATATCTCTTTTCGGCAAAGACAATTCTATCTGCGGCTTGTCTTTCAGTTTGTCTTCCTCCCTCTTGCCTTTCCAGACAAATATGTCGTCCTTGCTTTTGGGTCTGAGTTCCTCCAGCCACAAAAACGATGGCAGGAAAATCTTGTCTTCCGGCCTTTGGTTCATCGGATAGATGTTGCCGTTCGAGCCGGGACTCATGACCAGCTTATACATCTGTCTGTCGGCCACATATATATTCATAACGCTTGTTTCCGAATAATTCATGCCGATATACGTGGAATCTTCCTCGAGCAAATAATAGACAGCCAGCACATTGCCCAATATGTCCACTTTCTCGAGCTCGCCGGCTCCATCGAAATAGGCCTTGATTTCCTTGCCCGACACCTGGTTGTAGAAAGTGGAATCCACATGCTCCACCGCCAGAGACTGATTGTAGATATGCGCCCAGTCTATGGTGCTGTCGTTCAGGAATATGTCAATCTTCTCTCCCAATATCTGCTGGTTGGATGTCCATATCACCGGATCATAAAACATGGTGAGGCATGTATCCACCGAAGAAAAACGGATGGAATCGCAAATGCCCTGCATGTCGCTCTTGAATATGCTCACTTTATGATAGCCTATCATGTCCCGGTACATGCTGTCCGTGCCGAGATTGTAGGTCACAAGTTTCATCGTATCGGAATGCATGAACATGGAGTCTTTCTGCGAATAATTCACGGCCACAGCCTTTTCGGTAGCATAGGCATATTCCGTATTCTGGTCGTAATAGCAATATTCGCCTGTCAGTATGTTCTTATTTACCGTATCGTTCATCACCACATTGCGGAATGCCTCGCCATAGCCTGCACGCTTGTCATAGAAGAGGCTGTCGCCGGTCATAGTCTTGCCTTCATTGCTCAGCACCGAACGCTTCAGCAACTCGGCCCGGTCGTTGCCCGTATTATAGTATCCCAGTTCGGAATATATATGGTTGCCACCGTTATATATGTCAGACGGGCCTACTATGTTGGCTATTTTCGTAGTCGTGTTATATATCAACGTATCCGATGTGAGCAGCATACTGTCATTGGTCAGTTCCACATTTTCATTAAACCGTGCAATCTTGGTCTCCGGACTATACTCCCCCCAATAAGAAGTCAGAGTATTGCTTTCATCAAACAACACTCCTTCGTCAAAATAATACCCCAGATTGGCTACCCGGTCATAATTGAGGCTGTCTGTCATAAGAGTGGTGTTACGGTTTATCATCTTGACATTGTTTCTCAACTTTGCGAGCTTCACTATGCCGTCATAAAAAAGATAGTCGCCATAGATGAACAATGTGTCTCCCTGCTCCATCCTGACAGTGCCGAAGGCTTCAAACGAATTTGTCTTGTTGTAGACATGAGCGCTGTCGCAATACATATACATGCTGTCATGACGGAACTTTATGTGACCTATCAGTATCTGCACTCCGGGCAAAAACTGCTCATCGGCCCGCGCCTTGTCGGCATGCAACAGATATACTTTAGTGGGCCGGCCGGCCACAGTATCTGCCTGACCGTTTCTGCCTACGGAAAACAGTCCGCCATAAAGCCCCGATGAAGACATTACACAAACGACCGACAGGCACAGGAGACACAATATCGCTCCATGCCTGCCTTTGAACATATATTGAAGAAACGCTTTTATATCTTTCGGCATTACAGGTTACTTTATCCAACCTTTATATTCAAAATCACAGTTTTTCCAATTATCGTCTATACGCACATACGTTGTCTTCAGCTTTTCGGTGACCCATTCATGCAAACGTTCGTTGCCGAGTTTCTGCGTGACCAAGTCTTTCAAGCGTTGGTAATCTTCAGAAATAGTAGCCTTATGCCCTTCGGTCTTCGATTTCAGTTTCACGATGGCGCAGATTTCTTTTCCGTTCTCGTTTATCATCATAAACGGATCGGATATCTCTCCCACTTTCATGCCGTCCACGACTTTGGCTATCTCCTGCGGCAATTCCTGCAATTCAAATTTCGATGTATTGGTGTTAGGGTTCGCCATTATGCCGTGATTGTTTCTCGTGTCTTTGTCATCAGAGATGTACATGGCAGCCTGTTCAAATGTATATTCATTGTTGCGTATCTTGTCTGCTATGGAATCAAGATGAGCTACGGCATTGTCCAAAGCCTCCTGCGGGATGTGAGGCTTCAACAATATATGCCTTACATTGACACGGTCTCCTCTCTTCTCTATCAGTTGGATTATATGGAATCCGTATTCTGTCTCGACTATCTTCGATACTTTATTCGGGTCTTGCAAGTTGAAAGCCACATTTGCAAATTCGGGCAACAGCTGTCCTTTTCCCATAAAGCCCAGCTCTCCACCGCGTGTTCTCGAACCGGGATCCTCCGAATAGAGCAAAGCCAATGTGGAGAACTGCGATTCGCCCGATACTATCCTTTCAGTAAAATCTCTCAACCGGGCCTTTACATCGTCTATCTCCTCCTGAGGCACGGCTGGTTCGCTGGTCAGTATCTGTACTTCCACCTGAGTCGGGATAAACGGTATGCTGTCGGGCGGCAGGTCCTTGAAATAGTTTCTCACTTCGGCAGGCGTCACCTTGATGTCGCCCACTATGTTTTCCTGCACCAGCTGTGCTATGCGTCCTTCGCGGATATTCTGTTTCAGTTTTTCCTTTATCTGGGTGAGCGTCTTGTTGAAATATCTTTCCATCTGTTCCTGAGAGCCGAGTTGCTGAATCATCCAGTTGATACGTGCATCGACCATCTGTATCACTTCAGTCTCGGTGACCTCTATACTGTCGAGTTCCGCCTGATGCAGAAAGAGTTTCTTTATAGCCAGCCTCTCCGGTATCACGCAATAAGGGTCTCCGTCTATCTGGATGCCTTCATACAAGGCATTCATCCTTTCTTCTTCCACTTCCGATTTCAAAATGGCTTCATCTCCCACCACCCAGATGACCTCATCTATGACATTGTCTTGCGCTTTTGCAGCAAACACGGGCAACAGGGCCAACAAGAAAGCCGCTGCAAAACTTTTCATTATCTTATTCCTGCACATCATAATATATTATACTGCCTTTCTTTTCTGCTTCGTTGAACAAATCTTCTTTCAATCTTTTCACAAACTTCATTTTCTGCATATTGAACAGCATCTCGCGCAAGTCTCTCTCCGCAAGGCTGAGAGGTGCTGTCTCGCCTGCCTTATAGATGGAGTCCACATAGAGGAAATAAGCATAGGTATCGTCTTCTTTCTCTATGCTGCCCGCTGCGCCGGCATACCGGCTGAAATCCAAGCCGGGAACTTTCCTTGCGAAATCATCGGCACGTCTCCACTCGTCCATGAAGTAGAGATACTCCGCTGCGTTTCTTATGCTGACGTTTTCTATCTTGTCTCTGTCATCGCTGTTTTTCATCCGCATCCATTTCCGCACGTTGCCGATATTCTTGTCAGACTTGGGTATCTTCAGATATATGCCCTTCATATACGGCACGGACAGGACGAACAGACCGCGATTGTTTTCATAAAAATCCGTGATGGAACGCCATGAAACCGTATCGTTGAACTTCTGTTTTACTATCTCCGACAGATATTCGTTGACCACAAGCGACTCCCTGTATTCTTCCACAAGTCTGTCGATCTCCCCTCCATCGCTTATGTTTTCCTTTGCCTTATCATAGAGCAGTATGTCTTCTATGCGTTCTTTTACAAAATTGCCCACTACTTCCGCGCTGTCGATGCCGGCGGGCAGATGCGCTACATTGCCGCGCAAATCCTCCATGTAAACGAACGTCCCGTCTACCTCCGCCACAGGTGTCTTCCCCTTATGGTCCGTTTCCGCACACGACAACAGAAGAAACGGCAACAAGGCGGCAAGCAAAGGCGTCTTTCTCATCAACGTTGTCATTTATGATTGTTCACCGTCTTGAGCACGTCTTTATAGACCACTATCCTGTCTTTGTATTTTTCCCTCAGGCTTTCCACCCATTCCTTTTCAAGGTAATTCTGATAGTCGGCCGCTACCGGTCCGCGCATGTCCGTATATTTTTCCGGGCCTTTTTTCAGCATCTTGCCATAGACAAACGTATACGGGTAGTCTTTGGGCTGCTCGAATGTCTCTCCCTTGAACTTGAAATAGTCCACATATTTATTGTCACCTTTCACAAAGATGCCTTTCTCCACCTGGATGACCTTCACCGAATCTTTATTGAACGTGTTTACCGCATCCGAAGCCCATTTCTCGAAATCGGTCTCTTTGAACAGTTTTTTCAGCGGTTTCTCCACTGTGTCGCTCTTGCAGTGCACCACGATGCCTCTGAAGTGAGGAGTGTCCCACTTGTAGTTCTTCTTGTTTTTCTTGAAAAACTCCTCTATGCCCTCTATGTCGGTAGAGGCCTTGTCCCATACCATCTGGTTGGATATGTCGAACAGCAGGATGCCATCGCGATATTCCTGCATCAGGTTTGCAAACGAAGGATATTTGTTTTCCAGCTGGCTGTCTTCATAGTCGAGCACACATTTGTCGCGGAACACTTTCAACAGATTGTTGATGGCAGTCTCACGGTCGCCCAACTTCTTGTGAGTATAGTCTTTCACAAACCGGCCGAAATCCTGCTGCGTATATTCCCTTCCGGCCAGAGTGAACAGCGTCTTGTCTGAACTGCCCAGTGCTTTCAGATAAGCCTCATCGCCTATCACCGCTCCGGGTGCAAAAGCTATAAGCTCCTGCCTTGCCTCTTCATTTATCGGCGACAGTCCGTATTCTTTTGACAACCTTGCTATAAGCACTTCCTCGCCCTTGTTGTCAAGGCCGAAACGGTACAGCATGTTCTCTATCTCGCCTTTTTTCTCTTCAAACGGTTCCAACGGCTTATGGTCTATCTTCTTTATGATATGTATGCCGATGGGCGAAACGAACGGTGCGGACACTTCCCCGTCTTTCATGGAGAAAGCCATGTCTTCAAATTCCGGCACCGTCTGCCTGCGTCCGAACCAAGGCAGTTTGCCTCCGGTCCTGCCCGAATTCAAGTCATCGGAGAATGTCCTGGCCATTTCGCCGAAATCGGCTCCGGCCACGATAGCATTGTATATGGAGTCCATCTGCTGTTTCTTCACTTCGACATCCGCCTTGCTCATGTTTTGCGGTATATGCCTGAATATGTGCGCCACAAGCACCTTGCCGTCATTCGGCCTGCGGCCCGTCACTTTTATGACATGGTATCCGAACCTTGTCCTCACCGGTTTGCTCACTTCACCCACTTCCATGCTGTAGGCGGCATCTTCAAACGGCATAATCATCTGCAAGGATGTGAAATATCCTATGTCGCCCTTGTTCTTGGCCACAGACGGGTCTTCGGAATATTTGGAAGCGACTTTGTCAAATGCCGCTCCCTGCATGATTTCATCGTATGCCTCCATAGCCTTTTCGTATGCCGCAAGAGTATCGGCCGGAGAATCGGTCTCGCCGCACTTTATGAGTACGTGCGAAGCCCTTATGTCATATTTCATCCTCTCGTATATGGTCTTCACATAATCTTCATCTGCCGACTTGTCGCGCAGGTACGACTTGGCAAGCTGCCTTCTGTAGTTGCCCAACTCGTCGCGGAAACTCTTCGTCGTGTCTATGCCGGCAGCTTCGGCTTCGGCCACTTTCAGTTTGAAATTGATGAAAAGGTCCACATATTCATCGAGAGACTTTTTGTCTATCTCGCTGCTTTGGTTGTTTTTATTGTAAATATACTCGAATTCAGACCTTTTTATGTCCTTTCCGTCTATTGTCATCACCACCGGATCGTCATTTTGCGCATATCCGGACAAACAAAAACACAGTGCCGCTGCAAGGGCGAATCTTTTTTTCATATCTGTCAATTTTCTATATTAACCTGGTAAATAAAAAAGCAAAAAACACATAGGTTTTGCATTTCGCGAAAATACATAAAAATACGATTCCGCTAATCGTTTTTTATATTATTTATTGTTTTTATGAAGCTCCGTGACGTGCGCCGGGGATGTACGCCATCTTCGGTCGGGATGTGCGCCATCATTGCCCGATACCGAGCCGATCATTGCCCGGGATCGGCTCGATCCCCGGAGGGCATCTTCCCGGATACGACAAAAGCACGGGATGACCGTGCTTTTGCCTGTATGTTGCTTATAAAAAATTTATGCTGCTTTGCCCGGACTGTCAATCCACGCGGCGGCTGTAGTTGGGAGCCTCGCTCGTGATGGACACATCATGCGGATGGCTTTCGAGCACGCCGGCATTGGTTATCCTGGTGAACTTGGCATTGTGAAGCCTCCTTATGTCGGGCGCACCACAATATCCCATTCCGGCACGGAGGCCGCCGGTCAATTGGTAGATGACTTCATACAGAGTGCCTTTGTACGGGACTCGGGCGGAAATGCCTTCCGGCACAAGTTTCTTGACATCGGTAGTGCCGCTCTGGAAATAACGGTCTTTGGAGCCGTTTTCCATAGCTTCGAGCGACCCCATTCCACGATATGCCTTGAACTTACGTCCGTTGAATATGATGGTGTCGCCGGGAGCCTCTTCAGTACCTGCCACAAGCGAGCCTATCATGACCGAATAGGCTCCGGCTGCAAGAGCCTTGACCACATCGCCCGAATAGCGTAAGCCACCGTCTGCGATGAGAGGAATGCCTGTACCCTCCAGAGCCTTAGCCACATCATACACTGCCGAAAGTTGCGGCACTCCCACTCCGGCCACCACACGTGTGGTGCAGATGGAGCCGGGTCCTATTCCGACTTTCACACAGTCTGCCCCCGCATCGGCCAGCATCCTGGCTGCCTCGCCGGTAGCCACGTTGCCCACTACTATGTCCACATTCGGGAAACGCCTCTTGGCCTCCTTGAGTTTTTCTATGACATATTTGGACTGTCCGTGCGCCGTATCTATCACAATGGCATCTGCCCCGGCATTTATAAGAGCTTCCATGCGCTCCATAGTGTCATTGGTGACACCCACTCCGGCAGCAACCCTCAAACGGCCTTTGTCATCCTTGCAGGCCATAGGTTTGTCTTTTGCTTTGGTTATGTCCTTGTATGTGATAAGGCCTACCAGCTTTCCGGCTTTGTCCACCACCGGCAGTTTTTCTATCTTGTACTGTTGCAGAATCTGAGAAGCAGTTTCCATGTCGGTATTAGGCTGGGTGGTAACCAGATTTTCTTTCGTCATCACCTCATCTATGGCTCTGCCGGTATTGCGTTCAAATCTCAAATCCCTGTTAGTAACTATGCCGACCAGGTTATTGTTGTCGTCCACCACAGGTATTCCGCCTATCTTATATTCGGCCATAAGGGAAAGGGCGTCAGACACAGTCGAACCTTTCTTTATGGTGACAGGGTCGTAGATCATTCCGTTTTCAGCCCTCTTTACTATGGCAACCTGCTTGGCTTGAGCCTCTATCGACATGTTTTTGTGTATCACGCCGATGCCTCCCTCGCGCGCTATGGCTATGGCCATTTTCGCCTCTGTCACAGTATCCATTGCAGCTGTGACAAAAGGTATTTTCAGCTCAATGTTCCTGGAAAAACGAGTGGTTAAATCAACACTTTTAGGAAGTACTTCAGAATAGGCCGGAATGAGCAACACATCATCGAAAGTCAGTCCGTCCATTACAATTTTATCAGCAATAAATGACATAGGAGTTTTAACTATTAAATTTATTGCGTGCAAATATACGCATTTCTCGCCATACAAACGTCACCGCAGAGCAAAAAAGTCATAAAAAAAGTAGACGGGGAGGTCCCACCGCCTACTTTAGCATATCAAATAACGCTGGAATCCGTCAATTAGCCATTTCAGAAATGAACTTTATCCTCACCAGCCTTATTTCCTCTTCCGTGTAGTCATCACCCAACTCTTTCATGGCTACATCGAGTTTGTCAGTCTCCGACTCCTTGAAATATTCATATATTTCGTCCATATGATCTTCATCCATGAAATTGTCAAGAAAATAGTCTATGTTTATCCTCATACCCGAATAGACTATGGCTTCTATCTCATCAAGAAGTTCCGAGAACTCAAGTCCGTTAAGCGAAGCTATCTCGTCGAGCGGTACTTTCAAGTCTATACTCTTGATGATCGACACTTTCAGTTTGGACTTGTTTGCCACAGTCCTTACCCTGAAATCTTCCGGCCTCTCTATCTCGTTTTCCTCGCAATGCTTCTTTATAAGGGCACAGAACTCCTTGCCGTAGCGTTTAGCCTTTCCGGCACCCACTCCCGGTATGTTCTGTAATTCTTCGAGTGTCACAGGATAAATGGTGGCCATGACCTCAAGAGAAGGATCCTGGAATATGACATAAGGCGGCACTCCCAATGTCTTTGACAGATGCTTTCTCAAGTCTTTCAGCATCACGAACAAAGGTTGGTCTACTGCGCACGATCCTCCGCCTTTCATGGGAGCTTCCGGTATTTCCTCCTCATCGAAATCGTTGTCTTCCGTTATCTTGAAAGATTTGGGGTGTTTCAGAAATTTGCGTCCGGCATCCGTAACCTTCAATATCCCGTAATTTTCCACCTCCTTGCTCAGATATCCTGCAAGCTGCGCCTGCATGATGACAGCACTCCATGTCTTCTCCTCCTGATCCACTCCGCTGCCATACACTTCAAGGTCATCGTGCATGTAATCCTGGATTTCCGAAGTTTCCCTACCCAGCAGTAGGTCGATGATATAATCTGCTTTGAAATTTTCTTTCACCGCCAGAATAGCTTCTATGACGGTACATAAAAGTTCTTTTGCTTCCACTTGATTTTTAGGATTTAAACAATTGTCACAATTACCGCAATTATCTTCGGCATATTCTTCGCCGAAATAATGCAGCAAAGTTTTTCGTCTGCACACCGACGATTCGGCATAGGCGGCAGTCTCGGCCAAGAGTTGCTTTCCGATATTCCGCTCCGAATCGGGTTTGCCTTGCATGAATTTCTCCAGCTTTTGCAGGTCCTTATACGAATAGAAAGTGATGCATTTGCCTTCCCCTCCGTCACGACCCGCCCTGCCGGTCTCCTGATAATAGCCTTCCAGACTTTTCGGTATGTCGTAATGGATGACAAACCTTACATCCGGCTTGTCTATGCCCATGCCGAAAGCTATCGTGGCTATTATGACATCTATTTTCTCCATGATAAAGGCATCTTGTGTCTCTGTCCTCTTTGCTGAGTCCATGCCTGCATGATATGCCGCCGCATTGATGCCGTTCACCTGGAGGATTTCCGCCAGCTCTTCCACCTCTTTCCTGCTGAGGCAATAGATGATGCCCGACTTGCCCGGATTGTTTTTTATGAACTTTATTATATCCCTGTTTACGTTACTTGTCTTGGGTCTTACTTCATAATAGAGATTGGGTCTGTTGAACGATGACTTGAACACTTTGGCATCCATCATTCCCAAGTTCTTCTGTATGTCGTGCTGCACTTTCGGAGTAGCCGTAGCCGTCAGCGCGATGACAGGAGCTTTACCAATCTTGTCTATATACGTCCGTATGTTTCTGTACTCCGGACGGAAGTCGTGTCCCCATTCGGATATGCAGTGCGCTTCATCTATGGCATAAAACGAAATCTTCACCTGCTTCAGAAATTCCACATTGTCTTCTTTGGTGAGAGATTCCGGAGCCACATAAAGCAATTTGGTCTTCCCGGAAATGATATCAGACTTGACAGCCTCAATCGCCGACTTGTTCAAAGAAGAGTTGATGAAATGCGCCACTCCGTCTTCCTCGCTGAAATGCCTCATGGCGTCTACCTGATTTTTCATCAGTGCAATGAGAGGAGAGACCACAATGGCCGTGCCCTCCATCAGAAGAGCGGGCAACTGGTAGCACAATGATTTGCCGCCTCCGGTAGGCATGAGCACAAACGTATTGTTCCCCGCCAGAAGGTTGCGTATGATTTCCTCTTGATTGCCTTTGAACTTGTCAAAGCCGAAAAAATACCTCAGTTTCTCTGTTAAGTCTAATCTGTCCGTCATATCGCGTCTCTCAATTTAGATTGCAAACAAAGTTATAAATTATTTCAAACAAAGAAACGAATCGGACAAAAAATTATACGGCATTCTGCAATTGCGCTATGTTGGCTTTATCCATTTGCGATTTGGCATAATCCAACGTCACGACAAACTCTTTTTCTTTCCCCGATGGCAGGCTGTACATCGTCTCCATCATTATGGCCTCCACTATGGACCTCAGTCCGCGCGCGCCCAATCTGAACTCCACAGCCTTGTCGACTATGTACTCCAAGACGGCCGGTTCGAATACGAGCTTTATGCCGTCCATCTCAAACAACTTCACATATTGCTTTATGATAGAGTTCTTAGGTTCTGTCAGTATCTTGCGCAAAGCCGCCCTGTCGAGAGGCTTCAGATAGGTCAACACGGGCAGACGGCCTATTATCTCGGGGATAAGACCGAACGACTTAAGATCTTGCGGGGCGATATACTGCATTATGTCCCGCCTGTCTATCACAGCCGAAGAGCTGGCTGCATTGAAGCCCACCACATTGGTGTTGAGCCTCTGCGCTATCTTCTTCTCTATGCCGTCGAAAGCTCCTCCGCAGATGAACAGGATGTTTCTGGTGTCCACCTCTATGAATTTCTGTTCCGGATGTTTGCGTCCGCCTTGAGGAGGCACGTTCACCTTAGAGCCTTCCAGCAGTTTCAGCAATCCCTGCTGCACGCCCTCGCCGCTCACATCACGGGTGATGGACGGATTGTCGCTCTTTCTTGCTATCTTGTCTATCTCGTCAATGAACACTATGCCCTTCTCTGCTTCCTCCACATTGTAGTCGGCCACTTGCAGCAGACGGCTGAGTATGCTCTCCACATCTTCGCCCACATATCCGGCTTCGGTCAGCACTGTGGCATCGACTATGGTGAAAGGCACTTTCAGCAACTTCGCTATGGTACGCGCCAAGAGGGTTTTTCCCGTCCCGGTGCTCCCCACCATGATGATGTTCGACTTTTCTATCTCCACATCATTGTCGTCCTTGCTTTGTAGCAGACGCTTGTAATGATTGTACACGGCCACTGCAAGATGCTTCTTGGCATTGTCCTGCCCTATCACATACTGGTCCAGATACTCTTTGATGTCCTGCGGCTTGGGCAGTTTGCCAAGCTCTATGCCTCCGCCCTGCTTCCTGTTGTTTTTCGGCAAGGCCTCATCAAATATCTCCATGGCGCGACCGGCGCAGTCATGACAGATAAAGCCGTTCAGCCCGGCCAGAAGGAGTCCGGCTTCGTGTGCCGGGCGTCCGCAAAAAGAGCATATTTCCGTTGTCTTATTACTATTATTCTTTGCCAAATCTTATTCTGTTATTTCCGGCGCAATGTCCGATGTTATTTTCGGTTGTTTCCTGTATATTCTGTCTATCATCCCATACTCCAATGCTTCGGAAGCGGTCATCCAATAATCGCGGTCGGAATCTCTCTCCACTTTCTCATAGTCGGTATGCGAATGTTCGGATATAATCATGTACAGCTCTTTCTTCAGTTTCATGATTTCCCGAGCGGTGATTTCTATGTCCGATGCCTGTCCCTGCGCTCCGCCAAGAGGCTGGTGTATCATGACGCGCGAGTGAGGCAACGCCGCACGCTTGCCTTCGGTGCCGGCCACGAGCAGAACCGCCGCCATAGAAGCAGCCATGCCGGTGCATATCGTGGATATGTCATTTGCTATGAACTGCATGGTGTCATATATGCCCAGTCCTGCATAGACCGAACCGCCGGGAGAGTTCAGATACACGGAAATGTCTGTAGTCGGGTCCACCGAGTTGAGATACAGTAACTGTGCCTGCAACACGTTGGCCGTATAGTCGTTGATCTCCGTGCCGAGAAATATCACCCTGTCCATCATCAGGCGTGAGAACACATCGAGCTGAGTGACGTTCAGCTGCCTTTCTTCGAGTATGTAAGGATTCATATAACCGGCCTGCGACTTAATGACATCATCCAGCACCAGTCCGTTGATGCCGACATGCTTGGTCGCGAACTTTCTGAAATCGTTCATATCCATATTGCTTTATCTTTTCCTATTTATTATATATGAGATAACAAGAGAGGCCATTATTTCCATAGAATAAAGACCTCTCCCGATTCTTGTTTCAAATATTATCCAATCGCCTTTTCTTCAAAGACTTCGTTTTCACTCTTCATTGAACATTTTGGTGAACTCTTCCATAGATATGGATTTGTGCTCGAGGGTAACCTTGTCTTTCAGAGCTAAGGCTATCTTGTTCTCGATGCATCTGTCTACGAGCGACTGCACGCTTTCTTTCTTCTTCAGCATCTCTTTGGCATAGTTGTCCACCACGTCTTCAGGCAGGTTGACCATGCCATACTGTGCAAACTGGGCGCGGGTAGCCGCCTTAGCCTGTTCGAGCATATCCTTGTCGTCCACCTTTATGTCATATTCCTTTACCAACTGTTCTTTCACCAGGTGCCAGGTCAGTTCCTTGATGCTCCTGTCGTAGTTGTCTTCCACAAACTTCTCGTCCTTGTCCGGATTGTTGGCACGCATTATCTTCTTGAGCAATGCATCGGGGAATTCCAGTTTTCCTATTTTGCCGGTGATGAGGTCGCGTGCGTCTACCAGGAACTTGAAGTCGCTGTCGTTCACCAGCTGCGACTGTATGGACTCTCTGGTCTTGGTCCTGAATTCCTCCTCGTTGTGCACCACGTCTTTGCCGAACACCTGGTCGAAGATTTCCTGAGTCAGTTCGCCTTCCACAAAACGGGTGATTTCTTCTATCTGGAAGCTGAAGTCAGACTTGAGCTCTTTCACTTCTTCTTTCTTCACTTTCAGGAGGGCGGCCATCTCGGTCTCGTTTCCGGCATAAGCCTCAGACGGATTGAATATCAGCACGTCATTGACTTTGGCATTTTCAAATATTTTCTTCTGGTCATCATTCTTGAAGTAGGTTGGCATCAGTATCACGCCTTCGGCCTGCACTCCGCCCTCTTTCACGTTGCCGTTTTCATCCAGTTCGGCCACAGCGCCTTTTATCATGTCTTTTTCCTGATATGCATCCACCTTTTCATATTTTCCGGCGCGCTGCTTATACATGCTCACCTGGCGGTCTATCATCTCATCGGAAACTTCGATGTCATAGAACGGCACTTTGTCATCCTTGCCCAGTTCCACCTTGAATTCCGGAGCCAGAGCCACATCGAACACAAATTCAAATTCCTCTCCGTGCTCGAAATCCAGTTCTTTCTGCTGCTCCTCGTTAGGCAGAGGTTCGCCGAGCATGTTTATATTGTTTTCCCTGATATATTCATAGATTTTCTCCTGAAGGAGCTTGTTCAGCTCTTCGGCCAATACCGACTTGCCGTATTGTTTCTTCACAAGTCCTACAGGCACCATTCCGGGACGGAAACCCGGCATATTGATACGATGTCTCAATGATTTCAGAGCTTTTTCTACTCTCTCCTCATAGTCAGCCTTTTCCAATTTAACTGTCAGGACTGCATTAACTTTGTCTGTGTTTTGCAATGAAATATTCATCTCGCAACTCTCATTAATATTTATATTATACCTAATTATATTCTCAAAACGAACGGCAAAATTAATGCATAATCTTTCAATTTTCAAATTTATAAGAAACAAATTTGCCTTATCTTCAAAATGCCGGTAACCGTTATGTCGCCGGAGAAAGACATACTCCTTTTCCGGACAAGTCTCGTCAATGTGTCTTTCACCATCGGGCGGGCACAGGCACAATATCAATTTCTGTCTCTGCGAACCTCTCACAATCCGTATCGGACGGTTTTAATCTACAAATCAAAAGACTTGAGAAAGTACAGCAAAATCTGTTTTACAAACTACCGAAATATTTTGTAAACAACCGGATTTATAGAAACAAAAGCGGCAATTTGCATAAGAAACGCAGATTGCCGCTATAGTTCCTGCAGATTCGATTTAGAGCGGAACTGATACTGTATGGGTGCTACAAGATGGTCTTGACTGCCGCATACGCGGCTTTTCTCTTTATAATTACAACGTTCCTGT
>DVIH01000108.1 GCA_018711405.1 Candidatus Avibacteroides excrementipullorum
GTCGAATCCTTTTATCGTGTCATCTATGGAGATGATTACGCCTTTCACTCCGGTGAACTGTTCGGCTACGGTGAATGGCTGCGACAGGAATCTCTGCACTTTCCTTGCGCGGTTCACTGTCAGGCGGTCTTCTTCCGAGAGTTCGTCCATACCCAATATGGCGATGATGTCTTGCAGCTCTTTGTTGCGTTGCAATATCTGTTTCACCCTCTGTGCGGTGTTGTAATGCTTTTCTCCCACGATGTTCGGGTCGAGTATGCGCGATGTGGAGTCGAGCGGGTCTACTGCCGGGTAGATGCCCTGCTCTGCAATCTTTCTGCTCAATACGGTCGTCGCGTCCAAGTGTGTGAACGTAGTTGCCGGAGCCGGGTCGGTAAGGTCATCGGCCGGCACATACACTGCCTGTACTGATGTGATGGAGCCGTATTTGGTAGATGTGATGCGTTCCTGCATCTGGCCCATCTCGGTGGCAAGTGTAGGCTGGTATCCTACTGCCGATGGCATTCGTCCCAGAAGTGCGGAAACTTCGGAACCTGCCTGGGTGAATCGGAATATGTTGTCGATGAAAAACAGGATGTCTTTTGCCTGGCCTTCGTCTTTGCCGCTGTCGCGGAAAGACTCTGCCACTGTCAGTCCCGACAATGCCACCGACAGACGTGCTCCGGGAGGTTCGTTCATCTGTCCGAACACGAGTGTGGCCTGCGATTTCGACACTTCGTCATAATCCACTTTCGTGAGGTCCCAATGGCCTTCTTCCATATCTTTCTTAAACTCTTCTCCATATTTGATTACGCCCGATGTTATCATCTCGCGCAGGAGGTCGTTGCCTTCACGTGTACGTTCTCCCACGCCGGCGAATACGGAAAATCCGTTATGCTTTTTTGCGATATTGTTTATAAGCTCCATTATGAGCACGGTCTTTCCCACGCCTGCGCCTCCGAAAAGTCCGATTTTTCCTCCTTTCACGTATGGTTCCAAGAGGTCTATGACTTTTATTCCGGTGTAAAGCACTTCCTGAGATGTGGCCAGCTCGTCAAATTTAGGCGGTTCGCGATGTATCTGCGCCGCTCCTGCGTGGTCGAGGGGCTTCATGCCGTCTATGCAGTTGCCGGTGACGTTCATCACTCGTCCTTTTATCTGCTCGCCTGTAGGCATTGAGATGGACGTGCCGAGTTGTGTTACTTTCATGTGGCGTTTCAAACCATCGGTGGAGTCCATTGCGATAGTCCTGACAGTCTGTTCTCCTATGTGCTGCTGGACTTCGGCTATCAGCTCTGCACCGTTTTGCCGTTTGATCGATAAGGCCTGATGTATTGCCGGCAGTTGGTGTTTCCCCTCTGCTTCAGGGAAATGCACGTCTACCACCGGGCCGATAATTTGCGATATATATCCTTCGATAAGCATCTTTATTGGTGTTTTTGTCAAAATCTTCTTTTTTGTGCGCAACAAAATTAAACAATATTTTATTATTTTATCACCTTGTGCTGCCTCAATTATACCGGCTCTCCATTTATTAACATTTTTTATCTGATGTGCCGGGACGGGCATCAAGATGGTTATTCCATGAAGTAATCATCTTCTTCGTTTGCGCTGTTGCTGTTTTGCGGGCGGTTTGCCTGTTTTTTCAGCATTTCTTTCAGGTTGCCGAAGCTGTAGCTTATGGTGATGCCTATGTTGCGTCCTATGAAACTGTTGCTCGATTCCTGGCGGAAGTCATCGCCTATGGTTATGGATTGTCTCTTTCTTGAGTCGAGCAGATCTCTTGCGTTGACGGCTACCGAGAGTCTGTTGTCGAGGAATGATTTTCTGAGTCCGGCATCGAGAGAGTATGACGGTTTTCTGTATCCTTGCGCCACTGTGCGTTTCGAGCGGTAGCGGCCTGTGACTTGCAGGTTGATGTCGTATGGCAGTTTTACGTTGGCTATCATGCGGGCATCCCACGAGAAGTTTTCTTCCGAATCGCCTGTGGCGAGCAGGTTGCCCGTGCGGCTGTCATAAAATTCAAATCCGTCGAGTTTGAAATAATACAGGTTGACTGTGGTGGTAAGGTCCAGTATGTTGTTGAACAGTTTGTTTTTCGCCACGAGTTCCACTCCAATGGATTTTGACTCTGTCACGTTGAACCATGTGGTGTTCATTATCTCGTTTTCGTCCATGTATGTGATGCGCTCGAACACGTTGTCCGCTCCTCTGTAGTATGCCGATGCCGTCAGGGTGTGAAGTCCCCAAGTCTTGATGTAGTTCACTTCAAATACGTTGGAGTATTGCGGCGACAGCGACGGGTTACCGTATGATATGTTGGTCGAGTCGGTTATGTTTCTGAATGAGTTGAGCATGTGTCCTCTGGGGCGGCGCAGCCTGCGCGTGTAGTTCACCTGTATTTCGTTGTTGTTGGGCAGCGAGTATGAGAGGAACAGGCTGGGGAAGAGATCCAGATAGTCGGTTTTGTATGTGTCGAACATTATTTCCCCGTCGGTGTTCTTGTATTTCGTTACGGCATCGGTCAGCGTGTATTCGCCGCGCAGTCCGGCCTGGATGCCGAAGTTGTTTATCTTGCCCGAGTACGACACGTACAGCGCGTGTATGTCTGAGTCGTAGCGGAAGTCGTTGTACAGGTTGTTTTGCGGCACGAGGTTGCCGTATGACGTGCCCGACATGGTTTCTATGGGGCTGTGCTCGCTTCTGAGCTCTCCTTTATAACCTGTTTCTATCTTGTGGTTCTCGGTTATCTGGTTGGAGTAGTCGGCGGTGAATTCCCAGCCGTTGTTGTTCATGTGCGACGATTGTTTCTGTATCGAACTTTCCGTCCTGTCTGCATATTGCGAGTCTTGCAGGTAGTCGGTGCTTCCGTCCATGCCCCATACGTTGTATGATGCCGATGCCGACAGGTAGCTTTTTTCCGAGAATCGGTGCATGTAGTCCATGCTGATGTTGCCGCCGTTCATGTCATCGTTGCCCAAAGTCTTTCTCACGGCCGACTGGTATGTGCCGGGCATGTTGCTCAGGTAGTTGATGGTCCTGTTGTTGCTGCCGCCGCCGAACATGCCGAATCCGTTGAGCGATATGTCGTCTTTGAATGTGGGGTGGAATGTCACTCCCAGTCTTGTGAACATGTTGTCTCCTTTTCTCTTTCCCTCTGAGGTCTGGTTCAGGTAGGTGCCATCGTTCATGGTGCGGTTGTCGTAGCCTTCGCTCTTGCCGTTGTGATGTCTGTAGCCTACGTTGAGGAACATGTCCCATTTGCCTTTCGAGTAGTTGATGTTGCCGCTGGCGTTGTACATGCCGGCTGTGGTGGCTCTGGCCTGCACTCCGCCGTAATAGCCGATGTTGATGTTTTTCTTCAGTATGATGTTGATGATGCCGGCCGAACCTTCCGAACTGTATTTCGATGACGGGTTGGTGATGACTTCCACCCTGTCTATGGTTTCGGCAGGCAGTTGTTCCAGTATCTGCGACTGGTTGTCGGACGTGAGTCCGGAGTCTTTTCCGTTTATCCAGATGGTCACGCCTTCGTCTCCTCTGAGCGACACTGTGCCTTCGCTGTCCACTTCTATCGACGGGATGTTGCTGAGCAGGTCCGAAGCCGAGCCTCCGAGCGAGGTCAGGTCATGGTCGGCGTTGAATATCCTTTTGTCGATGTCGAAAATCATCTGCGGCTTTTCCGCCACGATTTCCACTTCGTCGAGCAGCTCGGTGTCTTCTCTCATGGAGAGGTTGAGAGTCATGTTTTTGTTGCCGTCCACGTTTATTTTCTTCTCCACCGTCCTGTATCCCACGTAAGAGACTTTCATCGTGTAGCTGCCTTTGCCTACGTCCTGGATGATGTAGTTGCCGTCGAGGTCGGTTATGGCTCCTTTCACGAGGTTGCCGTTGTTGTCATATATGCTGATGTTTACAAATTCTATGATATCTTTGGTCGTGGCATCGGTTATTTTGCCTTTTATGTCTATCGGTGCGGGGCTTGCCGCATAGATCAGGATACTTATGTATGACAGTATGACTGTCAAAAGCAGTTTTTTCATTGGGTTTTAAGTTACTTTTTTCTTCCTTTTTTTCTTTTTTGCTCTGCAAAAATAAATGTTGTTATTTTCATGATGAATAGCTTTATTGATAGTTTGAAAACGTTTGCAAAGATTAACTAAGGCGGTGTGTCGGAGGCTTTATTTGGAATGGATAAAAATAGTGCGGAGGCCTTGCGGAGTGCTGCTCCGGGGATCGGCTCGATCTCGGACGAAGATATACGCCATCTTCGGCAAAGATGGCGCACATACCGGTCGAAGATGGCGCACATCCCCGGCGGGGGGCAAATAGGGCTTTCCGGGAACTTCTGTAGGGGGCTCGGCCTTGTGCCCCTGCTCATAAAAAAAGGATTGATGCCCGTATGTGACAAAAAAAGACTATCTTCGCGAAGTGAAAACATGAAAAATTCTCCGGTATGGAAAAATACGGCGGCGCGGAATGCGACATAACAGACTACAAGCATGCGAGTGTGGTTTTTCTTCCCGTTCCTTATGACGGGACGAGTACTTGGATAAAAGGCGCGGACAAAGGCCCTGAGGCTTTGCTGTCTGCTTCTGCCAATATGGAGTTTTATGACATAGAGACCGGCAGCGAGGTGTTCAGGAGAGGATTTTTCACTTTGGCGCCGGTGCTGGAGGCTTCGTCTCCTGAAGCTATGGCGGCTGAGGTGGAAAGACGGATAAGCGTTTTGCTCGATGACGGCAAGTTCCCCGTGCTGATAGGAGGGGAGCATTCTGTGAGCATCGGGGCTATACAGGCTTTCGCAAAATATTACGATGAGTTCACCGTGTTGCAGCTCGATGCGCATTCCGACATGCGCGACGAGTACGAAGGTTCGTCCTACAACCATGCCTGCGTCATGGCGCGGGCCAAAGAGGTTGCTACCAACTGCACGCAGGTGGGCATCAGGAGTACAGGCGCGGAGGAGCTGCACAACATAGATCCGCAGAGGATTTTCCATGCCCACCGCATAAAGAAATCGTCGCTGTGGATGCAGGATGCGGCCGCGCAGCTGTGCCGCAATGTCTATCTCACGATAGACCTCGATGTGTTCGACCCGGCCTATATGCCCTCTACCGGCACTCCCGAGCCTGACGGACTGGCCTATCGGGATGTGCTCGACTTCGTGAAAGAGGTGCTGAGAGATCATGACATAGTGGGGCTTGACGTGGTGGAACTGTGTCCATGCGCGGAAAACAAGGCCCCCGATTTCCTCGCGGCCAAACTTATATATCAGATATTGAGCCTGATATACGAAAAGAAATGAAAAGAGTATGAGGGGTCCTCTTATTTTGTACCCTTGCAATAAAAAATATATTAACCTGATGTGTAGAGTTTTAATAATCGGTGCGGGCGGTGTAGGAACCGTAGTGGCACACAAAGTTGCAAAGAACAATGTGTTTACGGACATCATGCTTGCGAGCAGGACAAAGTCGAAATGCGATGATATAGCAGCGGCCGTAGGCGGTAACAGAATCAAGACGGCGCAGGTTGACGCCGACAAAGTAGAGGAACTTGTGGCTCTGATGCGCTCGTTCCGTCCTGACATTGTGATAAATGTCGCTTTGCCTTATCAGGACTTGACCATTATGGATGCATGTCTGGAGTGCGGGGTCAACTATCTCGATACGGCCAATTACGAGCCGAAAGACGAGGCGCATTTCGAATACAGCTGGCAGTGGGCCTATCATGACCGCTTCAAGGAAAAAGGGCTTACGGCCATACTCGGATGCGGATTCGACCCGGGCGTCTCGGCCATATTCACCGCTTATGCGGCTAAACATCATTTCGATGAAATACACTATCTCGACATAGTAGATTGCAATGCGGGCAATCACGGCATGGCATTTGCCACCAATTTCAATCCGGAGATAAACATACGCGAGGTTACCCAGAAAGGACGCTATTACGAGGACGGCAAATGGATAGAGACCGAGCCGCATCAGATCCATAAGCCTCTCACTTATCCGGAAATAGGCGAAAGGGAGTCGTACGTGATTTACCATGAGGAACTGGAGTCGCTTGTGAAACATTACCCCACTATAAAGAGGGCGCGTTTCTGGATGACTTTCGGACAGGAGTATCTCACCCATTTGCGCGTGATACAAAACATCGGCATGGCACGCATAGACCCCATCATGTACAACGGAGTGGAAATAGTGCCCATACAGTTCCTTAAAGCCGTGCTGCCCGATCCGAAATCGCTCGGAGCCAACTATCACGGCATGACATCCATAGGTTGCCGCATCAAGGGAGTGAAAGACGGCAAGGAACACACCTATTATATATACAACAACTGCGACCACGAGAAGGCTTACAAGGAGACAGGCACTCAGGCTGTCAGCTACACCACCGGCGTGCCGGCCGCGCTTGGGGCTGCAATGTTCGCAAAAGGGCTTTGGAAAGGCTCTGGTGTCTACAATGTGGAACAGTTCGACCCGGATCCGTTCCTGAAAGAATTGGGGGAACAAGGATTGCCTTGGGTTGAAAAATTCGATATAGACCTCGAAGTATGATTGCGGATAAGGAGAAAATTCTTGCAGAGTGGGATTTCTCTACTGTTCCGTCTCCATGCTACGTGCTGCACACGGCTTTGTTGCAGGAAAACATGCAGGTCATAGACAAAGTAAGGCACAGCACGAAAGCGGAAATCATACTTGCTCTTAAGGCTAACGCCATGTGGAGCATATTTCCTGTGTTGAGACGACATTCCGACGGCGCTACGGCAAGTTCTCTTGCCGAAGCGCGTCTTGTCTTCGAGGAATACGGGAGCAAAGCGCATACCTATGCTCCGGTCTATTCAGAGGACGAGATAGACGAGATACTCGGCTATAGCAGCCACATCACATTCAATTCGCTGAACCAGTACCGCAGGTTCGGCGAGAGGGCTTTACGGCGCGGCGTCTCGTGCGGACTGAGAGTCAATCCGGAGTATTCCACTGTGGAGACAGAGCTTTACAATCCTTGCGACAGAGGGTCGAGGCTCGGTGTTTTGTCGGAAGATCTTGCGGAACTGCCCGCCGGCATCGAGGGGCTGCATTTTCACTCACTGTGCGAGTCGCGGCCTGTGGATTTGCGCAATACTCTGGCAGAGGTGGAGAAGCGTTTCGGACATATGTTCGGGCAGATAAAGTGGCTGAACATGGGCGGAGGGCATCTCATGACGCACAAGGATTATGACGAGGATGAACTGATAGAAATACTGAACGACTTCGGCAACAGATATCCCCATCTGCGGCTGATACTGGAACCGGGAAGCGCGTTTACATGGGATACAGGCTGCCTTGTGGCCACTGTGGAAGACAAGGTGTGCAACGGCGGAGTCAATACCATGTTGCTCAACGTGTCGTTTGCCTGCCACATGCCCGATTGCCTCGAAATGCCTTACAAGCCGGCGATACTCGGTGCGCACGACTCGTTGCCCGGAGAGAAAAGGTGGCGCATGGGCGGCAACAGTTGTCTGGCAGGAGACTTTCAGGGCGATTGGAGCTTCGACAAGGAACCTGACGTGGGCGATAGGATAGTGTTCAGAGACATGATACATTACACTATGGTCAAGACCACAATGTTCAATGGCGTTACTCATCCGTCCATAGGAATATATGATAATGATAAGGGATTTGAACTTGTCAGAAAGTTCGGATATGAAGATTATAAAAACCGCATGTGACGATGCTGTCATGTGCGGTTTCTGATGTGTGTCGTGTGGACAGGCTGCCGCACGGGTAAGGGATGAAACAGTTTATCGCATTCATAAGGAAAGAGTTTTATCATATTTTTCGCGACAGGCGCACTGTGCTCATATTGCTCGGTATGCCGGTGGTGCAGATATTGCTGTTCGGATTTGCCATCAATACGGAAGTGCATAATGCCGGTATGGCTGTGCTCGATTTGTCGAAAGACGAGATGACGAGGACCATAACCGAGCATTTCAGGGCAAGCGAATATTTCACGATAGTGGAGGACGCTACCGATATGAAGCAGGTGGACGATGCTTTCAGGGAAAACCGGATTGTGGCGGCCATCGTTTTCGGCGAACGTTTTGCCGGGAAGATGCTGGATGGGGAAAAGGCAGCCGTGCAAATCATTGCCGATGGAACAGATCCCAATCAGGCTTCTATCATTACAGGCTATGCTTCCGGCGTGCTTTCCTCTTTCGCTGCCGGGCAGGCTGCAACGGCTGATGTGCCTTTCAGGATAGAACCGGAGTTGAGAATGCTTTATAATCCGCAGGGTAAAAGCGCGTACAATTTTGTTCCGGGTGTCATGGGACTTATCCTGATGCTTATCTGTGCCATGATGACTTCCATATCCATAGTGCGCGAGAAAGAGACCGGAACTATGGAAGTGCTGCTTGCTTCTCCCGTAAAGCCGATACATATAATATTGGCTAAGGCTGTACCGTATTTTGTCTTGTCGGTCATAAATCTTTTCACCATATTGTTGCTTTCGGTCTTCGTGCTGGAGGTGCCTGTGTCGGGCAGTTTGCTGTTGCTTACTGTCATTTCATTTCTTTTCATTTTTCTTGCTTTGTCTCTCGGACTGCTTATATCCACGCTGGTCGATAGTCAGATGGCTGCCATACTGCTGTCGGGCATGGGGCTTATGATGCCTACCATGCTTCTGTCGGGCATAATTTTTCCGGTAGAGAACATGCCCGATATATTGCAGTGGATATCTGCTTTTGTTCCCGTGAGATGGTATATCGAGGCAGTGAAGAAGATAATGATACAAGGAGTCGAGGCCGTTTATGTGTGGAAAGAGACTTTGATTCTCTTATGTATGGCTGCGGTGTTGGTAGCCTTGAGCCTTAAGAAATTCAAGAACCGTTTAAGCTGATGGCGATGTGATATGTTGAAGTTCCTTATAGAAAAAGAGTTCAAGCAGATATTCAGAAACAAGTTTCTGCCCAAGCTCATAATAGTGTTGTCCTTGCTGATGATGCTGGTCATGCCTTGGGCGGCAACCCTTGAAGTGTCGGGCATCAGGGTGGCTTTGATAGACAATGACCGCAGCCCTGCTTCGACGCGGTTGTGCGGGCAGATAGGTGCGTCAGGATACTTTGCCGTGACAAATGTCTTTACGTCTTTCCGCGAAGCTATGGACGAACTGAAGTCGGGCAAAACCGATGTGGTCTTTGAAATACCGCGCGGCTTTGAGAGGGATATGGTCAACGGCGAGGCAGGGAAAGTGATGATTGCCGCCAATTCCGTGAACGGAACGAAGGCCACCATCGGTTCTTCCTACCTTGTTTCCATATTGGGAAGCTATTCAGATTGTTTGCGGGAGGAGGCCGGGTTGGTGTCATCTGCCGGACACTTGCAGGCTGTGCCGTCTTTCGATGTCGTGCCGGTGTACAAGTTCAATCCGCATCTGGATTTCAAGACATATATGGTGCCGGCGTTGATGGTGATGCTTATCACTATGCTTTGCGGCTTTTTGCCGGCATTGAATATCGTGAGCGAGAAAGAGATAGGGACCATAGAGCAGATAAATGTGACACCGGTGGGCAAGCTTTATTTTGTGTTGGGAAAACTGATACCTTTCTGGATAATAGGCATTGTCATCTTTTCCGTATGTATAGCTCTTGCGGTTTTGGTTTACGGATTGGTGCCGGCAGGCAGTGTCCCGCTTATTTATCTTTTCACGATAGTTTATATCCTGGTCGTATCCGGGATTGGCCTGATAATATCTAACTATTCGGATACCATGCAGCAGTCTATGTTTGTCATGTTTTTCTTTATCATGGTATTCATCTTGATGAGCGGTTTGTTTACTCCCGTGTCGGGCATGCCGCGGTGGGCACAGGCCATAACCTATCTTAATCCATTGCGCTATTTCATGGAAGTGATGAGGATGATTTATCTTAAAGGCAGCGCTTTTGCCGAGATGATTCCGCAGTTTGTAGCTTTGTGCAGCTTTGCCTTGTGCCTGAATGTGTGGGCGGTTTTGAGTTATAAGAAGAGTTATTGAAATAATAATTGTGATAGTATGAAGAAAATAGTCAATCCTTACAAAGACCTGAAAGGGTATTATTGTTTCGGGTGTTCTCCCGAAAATCCTGCCGGTCTGAAGATGGAATTTTGGGAAGACGGTGATGATATAGTCTGCCGGTGGAAGCCTGACCCGCGCTTTCAGGGATGGCTGAATACGCTGCATGGCGGCATACAGTCGGCCTTGCTCGATGAGATCTGCGCATGGGCAGTCATGAGAAAGTTGCAGACCACAGGCGTTACATCGAAGATGGAAGTACGTTTCCTGAAGCCTGTCAGTACCGAAGATTCATGCATTACTCTGCGGGCAAGGATAACGGACGTGAAGAGAAACCTTGTCAATGTGGAAGCCTCTTTGTCTGACGGAGAGGGAGTGCTATGCTCCAAAGCCTCGTGCCTTTATTTCACCTATCCGAAAGAGAAAGCGTGCAAGGAGATGTTTTTCAGCAATTGCGAAGTGGAGGAAAACGGGTGACGTATATGGGAGACAGACTTATAAAAGCAGTATTGTTTGATTTCGACGGGGTGGTAATGGACACCGAGAAGCAGTATTCAGTCTTTTGGGATGAGAAAGGTGCCCAATATCTAGGGCTGGAACGTTTTGGCAGCATGATCAAGGGCAGTACCTTGCGGCAGATATTCCATGATTACTTTTCCGGGAAAGAGGATTTGAGGCGGGAAATCAGCACGTCTCTTGCTGCTTTCGAGGCGGGTATGGATTTTGAGTACATACCCGGAGTGAAACAGTTCCTCGAAGAACTGAAAGAGGAAAATGTCATGACTGCCATTGTGACGAGTTCCGACAAAAAGAAGATGTCGTGCGTCTTTGGCGCACATCCTGAGCTGGAACGTCTTGTCGATACGGTTGTTACGGCCGATGCGGTGACCAGGTCGAAGCCTGCGCCCGACTGCTTCAACCTGGCTATGGAACGGTTGCAGGTCAGTGCCGCACACACTGTGGTGTTTGAAGATTCCCTCTTCGGGCTTGATGCAGGCAGGGCTTCGGGAGCGTTTGTGGTGGGGCTGACCACGACTAACGCACGTGTGCTTGTGGCTCCGCGTGCGGATGCTGTGATTGATGATTTTGTCGGACTATCTTATCGAAAATTAGAAAAATTATATCGCAATGAGCCTTGTTGAATATATTTTTTCATATATTTGTCATAACTAAAAATTATAAGGATATGAAAAAGTTATTATTATTGGTTTGTGTGGCATTTGTTGCCATAGCAGCGGATGCACAGGGCGTATTGGGCAAGAGAGAACACATGGTGAGCGGACAGCTCGGATTCGGTAGAGGTCTTGCTGTGGAAGCCAAATGGGAAATGGGAGTATTGGGCGACATCTGTCAGGGCAAAGGCGGACTGGGTGTCGGAGCAGTGTTCGGATTCTCCGCATACGATGATGACGGAGTGGACCGCAACAATATGGTGATAGGTGCGCAGAGTAATTTCCATTATGCGTTTATCCCGAAACTCGATACATACGCAGGCCTTACGCTGGGTTATGAGATAGACCCAGATGGTTTTTATCTCGGAGCACAGATAGGTACGCGCTATTTCTTCAACAACCATTGGGCGTTGGGTGCAGAGTTCGGCTACGGAGTGTCGTTCGCCAAAATCGGAGTCACTTACAAGTTCTGATGATGCGATAGAAGTTTTGTGAATAATGCAATAACCGGCTGATTTGCTAAGTCGCCGGTTATTTTTTTATATTTATAGATGTTGCAATGGATATAGACTTGGTATATATGTGGGTGGACGGCAATGACCCGGACTGGCAGAAGAAAAAAGCCTGTTACGCGGACGAAGACCGTAACCGGAGCGAGGAGACGAGCGGCAAGTGCCGGTATGTGCAGAATGATGAACTGAAATATTCGCTCCGCTCGGTGGAGGAATACGCGCCTTGGATTCACCGTGTCTTTATAGTGACCGACGGTCAGACACCGCATTGGCTTGATACGTCCAATCCCCGTGTCAGGATTGTAGACCACAGTGAGATTATAGATGCCCGGTACCTGCCGTTGTTCAACTCCACAGCCATAGAGCTGAATCTGAACCGCATACCGGGACTGTCCGAACATTTCCTGCTGGCCAATGACGATTTTTACATAGGCAGGGCGGTGGACCCGTCTTTTTTCTTCAAGGCCGATGGCACGCCCATAGTGCGGCTGAAGCACAAGGACATAGTGCGCGGATTCTCGCGTTATCAGGACAAGCTCATGAACATGGTGGACGAAACTGTGCGCCGCTATGGGTCGTGTTGCATGAAAGCCCCGCACCACAACATAGACGCATACCGCAAGAGCGACTGGACAGAATGCCTGTCGGAATACCCCGAATGGTATGAACGTACCATGTCGCACCGTTTTCGCACCGAAGGAGACATGCACAAGCATCTCATTGCGCTGTGGATGTTGCAGAGAGGCAGGGGGGAGTTAAAGATTGTAGACAAATGGAACAGGATAGAAAGCCGGTGGGGGCGGATAAAGGCATTCATCACCCAGCGTTATGCCACCGACTCGCGATATTTCTCTGTGCGCACGCCGAGTTTCCCGTTGTATATGAAGCATTACAACCCCACGTTGTTTACTATCAACGATGACGAACGCGCCACCGACCGCCATCGCAGGAAGATGGTGCGTTTTCTCGAAAAATGTTTCCCCGCGCCCTGCGAATTTGAGAAGAAATAGCAGCCTTTTTTGATGGCGGAAAAGATCGGCTCGGTCTCGGGTGAAGATGGCGTACATCCCGGTCGATGACCGAGCCGATCCCGGTCGAAGATGGCGCACATCCCGGGCGGCATCTTCGGCAGTGCCATATCTTCGGCAAGGCCGACTGCCATGTCATGACCGTCGTGCCGTTTTATTTTAATCATCGCTTTCATTTTTTTGTTCTGTTATTCCGCCGATTTTTCGTAAATCTGTATAAGGAATATAGCTATTTGAAATTAAATGAGTTAGAAGAATTACCTTGTTTTGGGGTAATAATTTGGCAACCGTCCCAATTGCTGTGGTCTGCGTTATATTACTTTCAAGTAACTCTTTTCCTTTTGCAAATTTAGAAAAAAATAGAGATATGAGAAACTTATTTTAGCGCATTATTTCAGTTTGCTTATATAGTAAAAGACCATGAAAGGCAATTTAAAGCTCCTCCCCCTCTTTTAACTATAGATTGCATCTGCACCTGATAAATTCTACCATCATACTCTGGAAACAGTTTTTTTATATGTTTCAAAGCTTCTTCATCTGTAGAACGTCCTACACCTGGGACAATTATTACATTTTGAGTATGAATCATATTTATATAAGCCCAACTCATATTATGATAATCACTTAGCTCTAAATCGATGACTTTAAAGTATGATTCTAATTGACTTCTCATCTTAGCGGCAATATCATCAGGGTAAACTTTCAGATTCACCAGTACTTTATTACTGCCAACA
>DVIH01000009.1 GCA_018711405.1 Candidatus Avibacteroides excrementipullorum
TGACAAAAAGACTACCCTGATGCTGAAAGAAATGTTCCACAAAGACATGAGGCACAGCCGCAGGATATTACTGAAGAACTGGAACAAACGCCCCATCTACCACAAGACCAAAGAATCATTCATCAGAATCTTCAGCCCTCTCCTTTGAGAAAAAAGAGAAATTGACACTGCCATAAGACTTATGACAGAAGAAATCTCGGTGAGAGGAAAAGTCATAATCTTTTCCATGCTCCAAAACAAATATACCACCGTCTGACAGAAGCCCTTCATGTCCCATCACAATATCGGGTATATCGGCCAACTCTTTCAATGCATAAGGAGGGTCGGCAAAAATAAAGTCGAACGTATCGGAAGTCTTGCTCAGGAAAGAAAACACATCGGAACGCAACAACACGCAGTCAGTGTCTTTCAATTCCGACAGCACTTTCTTTATAAACGAATAATGCATATTGTCTTTCTCCACCGATACCACCTTGCGGCATCCGCGCGAAAGCAATTCTATGGTTATGCTGCCGGTACCGGCGAAAAGGTCGAGAGCGTCCACCCCGTCGAAGTCTATATAATTGGACAGGACATTAAACAGGTTTTCTTTCGCGAAATCGGTGGTAGGCCTTGCCTTGAAAGTCTTAGGCACATCAAAACGACGGCGTCTGTATTTTCCGCTTACAACTCTCATCCTATTATCATTTTTCAAACAAAACAGACTCTACATCAAACGGCAAGCCCCTCTTGTCAGCCCTCCTGTCGGAAATGACCGTCATATCACGGCCATCATGCGGCAGAAGCATTACATTATCAACATAGACCGACAACAGCTTTTCCAAAGGCCTGACTTCAGCGCCGTCCGGCACTAGATAAAAACAATCGGCTTTTTGGTCCAAGCCAAAACTGCGCCACACGGCAAGCGCAAAATAGGCCCGGTCGGCATCCTCACGGCAATCAAAACTGTTGACAAAAAACGGCTTGCCGCCATCCATTCCGAAGAGCCACACCCGTTTTTCCGATATCACCGCATAGATTGCCCTGCCGGCCACATCGCGCGAAAGAGCGGCAAAACGCTCTGCCATATAAGATGCCGGAGACAGATGACGCAAACCGGTGCCGAACTTATTTTCAAACGTTCCGCAAAGCGTTGCATCGCAGTCGAATACCGCGACCGTACCCGACCTTGCCAGGATATTATACCCCACCCGGCCGCCATCGGGCAAATCGAAGTTCTGCCTGAAGACAAGCTCCGCATCGTCATCATCGAAAAGCACAAAAGGCACAAAAGACACACGGCTTTCGCACCACAACACATTGACCGAATCATAAACCAAAGCAAACAGATAGTCGTAGCGGCTCATCATGCGAGCCACATTGCCCGGCATGGAAAGTTCAGGCTCCACGTCATAATGAAAAGAATGAACCTCCGCCTCTCCCCTTTTCGACAAATAAAAAGAAAATCCATCCGCCGCAAGACGGATGGACAATATGAAGTTCTTTGAGTTATCTGAATTTATAAAAGATATCTCGTTGTGTGACATTTGCTACACGCGAATAAATCTGAGTCTTTCACCGATGGGTATCATTCCCAGTTTCCGGCATTGTTGTTTGCCACCTCAATCGAGCCGACCTGCAATCCTGCATATTTGTTCATCTTGCCGGCCTCATCGTTCAAGTTGATGACTTCCTGTCTGTCAAGTCCTTGCAGATATACATCGTAAGGAGCCTTAACTTCAAACAGGTATATCGGCGCGCCCGATTTTGAAATCTGTGTAACAGTATCGAGAGAGAACTGAGTGTTGCCTGCGAAAGGCACATATCTCAATGAATCCACAGCGAAGTTGACACGTCCCTTGAATATCGTATCCACAGCATTGATCCAAGTGGTGTCGCGGCGGAAGTTTTCCAGACCGAGTTCCTTGACTTTTCTCCAATCGTTGGTCTTTTTTGCCTTATTGATTACAGCCATAGCTTTTGCATCGGTGTTAATGCCCTTTTCAAACTGCTCGTCAGAAAGAGTACCTTCCTTGATGACCATAGGCATCTTTTCATTCTTCACGAAAGAGATGAGCTCATCGAAACTTCCGGCATACTTTCCATTGTTAACCACACGATAAGCCTCCTGAGCGCTTCTGATGTCTTTCAAACGTTGAATAACCTGAGCCTCGCGATAGTTTTTCGCTTCCTCGAACTCGATAGGTCCCATGATACTGCGATATGCCATGTAGACAAGCACTACAGCACAAGCAGCCAAAATAATATTAATTACACTTTTCATTATTATATTGTTTTTTAGTTTATATTCGTACCGCAAAAATAAGACAAATAATTTAACTACATACAGTTATTGACTCTTTTTATTCAGGTAGAAATGGTTAAAGACTATTTAACACGACAAATTAAAGAAAAATTTTCTTACGTTCCAACATTTCAACAGGATTACGCCATAAAAATTCTTGCGGAATACGTCACCGCACCCGGTAACGGCTCTGTCATGCTCTTGAAAGGATATGCAGGCACGGGGAAGACATCGATTGCTGCCGCACTGGTCAAAACGCTTGCAGCAGCGGGGCAAAGCACATGCCTGCTTGCCCCGACCGGACGTGCGGCCAAAGTATTTTCCGGATATGCAGGCAGCCCGGCCTATACCATCCACAAGAAAATATACAGGCAAAAAGAATTTGGCACGGAAACCCGTTTCGACATAGATTTCAACAAGACGCCGCGCACGGTCTTCCTCGTAGACGAAGCCTCGATGATATCCAACACTCCGGCAGGATATTCCATGTTCGGAAGCGGGAGGCTGCTCGACGACCTCATCCGTTACGTTTTCAGCGCGGATGGATGCAAGCTCATACTCATGGGAGACACCGCGCAGCTGCCGCCCGTAGGAGAGGAGGAAAGTCCGGCTCTGAGCAAAGACTATCTGACAGGATACGGGCTGGACGTAACGGAAGTGGAGCTGACCGAAGTCGTAAGGCAACAGCACGAGTCGGGCATACTGTTCAACGCCACGAGAATCAGAGAATGCCTGAACGGCGGCCGAACGGCGTTACCGAAAATAAGGATATCGGGATTTGACGACATAATGCCGGTGGGCGGGGCTGAACTGCCCGACCTGATAGAAAGATGCTACTCGCACGACGGGATGGACGAGACCAAAGTCGTGACCAGAAGCAACAAAAGGGCAAACATATACAATAACGGCATAAGGAACAGGAGCCTGTACAGAGAAAGCGAACTCGAACGAGGAGACATTGTGATGATAGCCAAAAACAACTACTTCTGGAACAGGCAAGACAAAGACATCAGCTTCATAGCCAACGGAGACATTGCAAGGGTGATGCGCGTCAGAGGCGAAGAGGAGGTTTACGGATTCAGATTCGCAAAAGCCATACTACAGTTTCCCGACTACGAAAATGCCGAGATAGAAGCCCGAATCATCCTCGACACGCTGCACACAGAGGCTCCGGCACTGACAGCAGAACAAAACGAAAGCCTTTTCCGCAACGTATATGACAGCTATGGCGACATATCCATAAAGAAAGAACGCTTGAAAAGAGTCAAGGAAGACATCTATTACAACGCGCTGCAAATAAAATACGCATACGCCGTGACTTGCCACAAAGCGCAGGGAGGACAATGGCGAAACATATTCATAGATCAAGGCGCGGCGACACAAGATTCCGCCGACAAGGACTACCTCAGATGGCTGTACACAGCCATGACAAGAGCCACCGGCAAACTGTATCTCATCAACTTTCCCGGAATTTCGCTGGAGTGAAACGGCAAGGCAAAAATGATGTGCGCCATCTCCCTCCGGGATGTGCGCCATCTTCGCCCGGGATGGCGCACATCATGCCCCGAGACCGAGCCGATCTTTTGCGAAGATGGCGCACATCATTTTCCGCATCATATATGGTGCTGTCTTTCAGGGGGAATGCATGAAGCGTCAACGTGTGAGCGAGAAGCGCAGGCTTATGCCTATGTCTGACGTGGTGACCGGATAGGACGATGAAGAAACGAGCGGTATGTTTTTCTGGAAATCGTAATAGAATCTCAGAGTAAGCATCTTGCTCAGATCGTAATCGGCCGAGAACGACATCTTTATGGCGCGCGTGCCCTGAGTGGCCTGCGTGGTTATGTCCTGGATGTTGCGGCAATAGGCTATCTGGTTTCTCCACGAGAAGTCGGCGCGCAACTTGATATCGTTGCCATAGACCCTGCCCGATGATGAAGATGATGACGATGATGATGAAGATGATTTGCCGCTGTCGTTGGAAACAGCAGGCTTTCTCTTGCCGGTCTTCAACCCCGTTATGGTGTATCCGAATCCTACCACAAAGTCTTTCGACAGGTTTTCCACCACCTGATTGGCCGCCATGCTGAGCGTCAGCACACGTGTGGACTTATATTCCACTTTGGCCGAAATGCTGTTGTGGAAAGTCATGTCCACGCCGATGAGCGGCGAGAACTGCTCGTTGATAGACACCGTGTTGACATCATAGAGCGATGACGGCACAGGGTTGCCCGTCTGTATGTCTTCCACAAATCCCATATCGCCCATGTATGCCATAAAACTTTGGAACGTATTGTATGAACCTACCGAGTAGATGCTCTTGTATCCGTGAGTGAGGTTGAAACTCTTGAAATATTTCTTGAACCAATCCAGTTTGCTCAGACCGCTGTAAGTCACTTTCCAGTTGGGCAGCATACGGAGTATTCCCGGAAATATGTCGAGCGATGAGGAACGTGCGTCCTTGCCCGTATAGGCGGCGAGAAATGCCGGTATCATCACATCAGGAGAATATCTGTTCACACTGCCGTACTCCGGATTATAGGTCTGACCTGCATATTTGGAGCCTACCGGATATACTGCTCCGCTATACCGTCTCTCCACACGGTTGCGCATCACGTCTATGTTGTCCACAAATTTCTCAAAACTGCGCGACATATATCCGTTGCTTGCTTTCGACCTCTCAAACGCCGAACCGATGCTGATGGTGGTCATCTGGAAATTGCCGCTCCTAGTTTCGGGCATACCGTCGAACATGAACTGCACCGACCGCGCGCTGTTGACCGTGCGGAATGCGTTCAGCTCTATCTTCAAATCTTTCACCGGCTCCACTGTGGCACGTATCTGAAGGTCCTCCATAGCGTTCGACGTGGCAGGGTTGACCACAGAGTCATTGTTCATGAGCCATCCGTATTGTGCCGCCTTGTCTATGTAGTCATTGCCGGTCAGTCCGAAAGCAAAATCCAATCCCGGCGAGAACATTCCGTCATCCATCCGTTTCTGCCCGAGCATGTCGCCAATCTCCGGCCTGAATCCGGGCAGGCTCATGGCAAAAGTATTCCTGTAGGTGACACTCACATTTCTCACCATCATGGCAAAACGTGTGACATATTGCAGGCTCTTGTACCATTTCATGTCTTCCGGCTTGGGCTGTCCCTTTACGGTCAGCTTTATTTCCACCGTATCGCGGTTGTCTATCCTTATCTTCTTTTTGTCCACCACCTTATATTTCAACGGATACCTTGTGCCGTCTGCCTTTATGGCCGACACGCGCACCCTCTTGTTGTCGAGATTGTGCGATACGAATACCGATGTGTCCATCTTGAGGGTTACGGTACCGGTATATTCGTTTTTCTTCTTCTGATTCTTGCTGTTCCTGCCGGAAGTGCGCGAACTGCGCGAAGAAGCGGCAAACTTCTTATTGGTGTTTTTCAGAAACGGCACCTTGTTGTATAAAGCCTCCAGATTGATTCTGCCGTTTATGTCCACATTGCGGCTGTTCTCTATCGTGTTGCCGAGCGATGAGCCGTCAGACAGTTCCGCTCCCCTCACCCAATTGTAGGTGGAAGCGAATTTGACATCCGATGACACCCAGTCGAGTGCCGGAATCTTGTCCAATGGCAATTTCAGGCTGATGTCGAAAGCCTGGTTATAATCCATAGGCCGCCCGAAATGCTTGAAACTGTGCTTCACCGAGTCTTTCCATGCACTGTACTCATCGGGATAAAGGTCTTTGTTCACCGGTCCGTAAGGTTCTTCTATCTCCGCATTGGTGGCCGATGAGAAGTTCATCCTCAACGCCTTGAATATGTCCCAGCGAATGGCGAAATTTCTGTTCCACAGATATTCTTTGGAGTATGACAACGGGATGTCCGTGCCGCCGTAGGAACTTTCCACGTCTCTCAACTGAAGTTCGTAGTAACGCCTCCTGAGGTCAGTGTTGAAAGCTATGTTCTGCGGCACATAGTTCACAGCAAAGTCCTTGAACATTTTGAGCCATTTGCTCCTGCTCTTTATAAGTTTGTTAAACGGTTTCCATGCCGGGAAAGCCGAAGAATAGCCGTAACTGAAGTTAGCCTGCCACGTGTGGTCACTCTCCCAAGCTGTGGTATTGCCTTGATTCAGCCTTTTGGTGGAAGAATATCCGAGAGTGAAGTTCGACGGGTCGTAAGGCATCGGCGTCTCACTGGTGATGTCCACCCTGACATTGCTCAAACTGAAATTCTTGTACGTCACACGCTCGTTGGCTATATCAAGCAGCGAATCTTTCTCGGCCTTGCTATAAGCCTCCATCGCGTCTTTCAGCAGTATGTCCTGATCGAAAGGATTGTACTTGGGGCTTGTAATCTCTTTGGAATAAGAGAAGTAGAGCGGTATGCTCACCTTAGCATTCTTTGGGAAGAGCTTGCCAAGCTCCAGACTCGTGGTTATGCTGTATTGCTTGTAATCGTCTATGCGCCTTTCGCTCACGCTTTGGTCAAGCCCGCCGAATCCGGCAGTCTCTATATGTCCGCTCAGGGCCAGCGTACCGAAATCGGCAAGCTGCATATTCATGTTGCCCTGTGCAGCCCATCCTCCGTCTTCATTGAATTCCGTCAGTCGCAACTCATTGACCCATACTTCCACCGACTTCATGGCACGGCTGTTGTTTCTCACACCTATCATTATGGTCTTGACTTCCGACAATGACGGATTGCCTATGACACTGATTTTATTTGCCGGTTTGTCAGGGTCATAGTCATAATACACATTTCCGTAGCTTGCATCGGGATCTCCGTTGTTTCTGGCTTTGTTTCTCTGCAATTTCAAATCGGTGAGAAGTTCAAACGGGATGTCGAGCATATTGTCGGTAGGCCATACAATGCGTCTGTCTTCCTCCGTATCGCGATAATCGCTCCTGTGAGGAGTGAGCTGCAACGGGATCTCGTATTCATAATAATTGTTCTTGTAATCGGAGCCTAACCGTATGAAGACCGACACTTGCCCATCGCGCAAATCGGTATTGTCGTCTATGAGTTTTTCTCCGTGCACGAACATCTGCAACCGTCTGTAACGTCTCATGTCAAGTTCCGTATTCTTATATACAGCCTTTGCCTCGCCCGGAGCCAGGTCGGTCACTTTCAGGCTCATAGCCTGTTCGTTGTCTTGCTTGAGCTGCGGCTGTCCCGGGTCCATCACTCTGGATATGCCCGGAGGCAGCACATAGTTGACAGGTGTCTTCTCCGAGTTCTCCTCTATGTTCACAGCCGACACGTCTATGGCTGCCGATGAATTGGATTCGCCGGAACTTATCGAGTTCAAATCCTGCTCGTATGTCCTCCACTCGCCTCTGACAAGTTCCAGTGTGGCAAAGCGCAACACCACCGGCTGCTCGAAACCGGTAAGGTATATCCTCATGAAACGGATGGACTTGAAATCGCTTATGTTCCCCACTGCCGTACCGCTCCTTATGGGTATCTTGAACTGATACCAGCTCACTTCCTCATAATTGCCGTTACGGAGTTTCACATTGGTAGTCCTCTTGTTTGTGATGTAGTTCTCTCCCACCTGCATGTATTCGGGAGCAAGCCTTATCTTATATTCAAAATACTTTTCCTGTTCGCTCAACGTGTTGTCCTGGTTGATGTCTTCCACATCCGGCACACTCTTCGATGAGATGTCATAGTTCTCCGGCGAATCGTTTGACGCTGTGGAGTTGCCTTCCGTACCGGTGTAATATTTGTACCTGTCAAGGATGCTTGTCTCTGCACGGTCATAATCAGAGCCTCGATAATAATGATAGTTGTCTCCTGCCGGATATTGCTCGAACTTCTCATAAGCCTCAGGGGTCAATATAGCCTGAATGCGCGAGAGATAGTCCCTGTAAGTGGGAAACTCCCTTTCTTCCTCAAATGACAGACCGTTAAGTCCCACGTCTTGTCTTTTTCTGGCTCCATCGGTATTGTCGAACGCATACACTATGCTTCTTTCTTTCGGGACACGTCCCCACACAGTCTCTTCCACTTTTGTGGTATCGCCGTCTATCGGCAGACCGTTTTCGAAAAATTTCTTTCCGTCTTTCAAAATGTCTTCCGAGACATCGCCGAGATTTATGTACAGTTCTCCTCCCTGCCGCTTGCCTTCTTCGCCGTCATATATAAACGGGTCGAGCATCCAGAACTCTATATACTCTATATTTGATTCTTCAAAATCGCTCGTATCGAGTTTTCTCATCATTCCGCCGAAACGTTTTTCCGGAGATTTGAGCGTTCCATCCGCATTGAGGTCTGTGTCAAGATTGTAAGGTCCCCTTTCATTGGGATAATAAGCGATATTCAGTATAGAGCGCGTAGACGATTCCGTTATGCCCATGTCCCTGTTGGGAAACAGTTCCTCTTCGTACACCTCTCTCACATAATGGTTGGAAAGCTGATCCAAATCGTTTTTCAGGTGCGTAGGCTGTATGGAAGAGTTTTTGCGCACGAGCATAGGGTCTATGTAGTACCATGACATCAATGCCCTGTCTTTGCCATAGTCTATATCATTGCTCTTCCCTGCTGCCGCAAACATATTGTTGTTGGTGACAGGCACACTCGACAGCATCCAATAGGAAGGTTGCCGCACATCTATGCCGGTCTTGGTCGACTCAAAATCATCCAGATAGGAAGCGTCATCCTGTATTCCTCTGGCGTGGCCGGGTATGAGGTGGGCAAACTCTGCGGTAAGGTTGACGGACGAAGGCATGGTGGCATTGACGCCCGGCATCCATGCAATCATGTTGGTGAGCCATTGCGACTCCTGCTTCCAGGCTATATTGGCTCCCCACAAAGTATTGGAGATTGGCTCGCTGCCCATAGACACCTTAGTAGTCAAAGGTTTCTCCGTGAGGTGCATGATGGTACCCCCAAACTGGAAATTCTTGGACAAGTCATACATGAAGTTAAGCCCCACCATAGTCTTGCGCTGCATGGAGAAATTGTTATTGCTCTCCAGATTGACACTTATCGGCGTGCCTGCGTCTATGATGCTCTGATTGAGGATGGTCACTATACCCATAGTATAGTCTACCGTATAGTCCACGTTTTCGGTCAGTGTCATGCCTCCGGCAGTGACCTGCACGGAACCTTGCGGGATATTCATTGCCTCAAGACGGATTTCCGCTCCGTTAGATGCCTTATATTCACCTCTAAGCCTGAACTTGTTTTTCTCTGCAATCTGCTTTGCCACCGTCTTGGTAGAGTCATAAAGCTGCTGGTAAACATATTTGTCGGCTATGGCATCATCGCCTATCATCTTCCGCAAATGGGAACCGAACGGTTCTACTACAGGGAATATGATTTGCGCGTTCTGCGATATGACAGTATATCCCTCCACATAATCGAAGAAGCCGTTGGGATTGGGCTGGTTCTGGTCGTCTATACGGTCGAGGTTCATCACACGCAACAGTATCTGCTTGTTTATCTTGCCTTCGGGAATGTAATTAAGGTACACGCCCGATGTATCGCTCTGATATACGATGTCGAGCCTGAACTTTTCTTTCTGCAACTGATATGCATCGAGCGAATAGACGTTTTTCATCATAAGGTCCCAGTTGGCCGCTGCGGGAGAATTGGAGGTGCTCTTCAACAGTTTCACGACGAGCGAAGAATTGTTGTCCTTTATGTCGGAAGAGAACTCGCCCACCTGATACCTCACACCTCTGTAAGTATACTCATAGGCCACAGCCAGCACCTCATCGGGCTGCAACTTTGCTTTCAATGAGATATATCCGAGAGAAGAATTGAGCGTGTACTCCGAAGATGTCAACAGCCGCGCACTCTGTATTTTCTCGTAATCCGTCCCTCCTTCGAAACCGGTTATTCCCTCCAGAGTGGAGTTTACCATGTCTATGTCTCTGATGCCGGCATACTCTGTCACCATAGTGGAGTAAAGATTGTTGGCATCGTTTGACGCTATGCCTGTGGCCGAAGACGGTTGCCAGATGTGATTGCCTATGTGAGTGCTTTCGGCCAAGTCTGCAAAGGCCACGATGTTTCTCGGATTGTCATAATTGCCCCGTTTGTTGGTCACCCACACTTCAATCCTTGTCACTGATATGCCCGAAATGATATTGGGCAGCTGCGTCATGTTCTTGTCATACGAATCTCTGAAGAAGTGAGCCAGGAAGAAGTGCCTGTTTTCCTCGTAATCGTCTATCGGTATGTCAAACTCGGTAGTCTGTGCGCCGCCCTTGCTCGTCACGGTCTTCGATTCGCTTTCCTGCTGCGACACTACGGCCTGAAGTTTCAGTTTGCCGAACTGCAAATCGGTTCTCAGACCAAACAATGATGTGGCGCCCCTTATAAGGCTGCTGTTGGTAGGCATACTCACGTTTCCGGCCTCGATCAACTTTATTATCTCGTCTTCCTTGCCCTCATAGCGCAGCTTTATCTTTTTAGTGTCATAATCGAAAGTGGCTTCGGTGTTATAGTTCATATTCATATTCACCTTGTCGCCCACTTTTCCGTTGATATTGACATTGATTTTCTCATCGAAGTCAAACCCTATGGTCTTACGGGTACTCTCGCTTTGCGTGGGGTTGTCAGTGTTGCGGTAAGTCACACCCATTTGCAGTTCTGCGCTACCCTGCGTGGAGATGCGCACGCCTCCCGGCCCGAAAATCTTCTCGGCGGGTCCCAAATCGAACTGCATGTCCATGAGGTTGAAACCTTTCTTTTCCGTACCGAAATCCTCATCTATCTTCGATTTGTAATAAGCAGCCATCGAACGGCGCAGGCTCCAGTCATTATATTCCTCAGGCGTCATATAAATGGGCACACCTATCCTGTCTGCCCCTATTTTTGTCACGACCTTATACAAGTCTTGCTTCTCGTCATACTCCACTTCCGTCTTGACATTATCCGGGTCGGGAAAATCCACAGCGCCTTCCGCCAGATCTTCCGATTGCTCCGGGACGGTCTTCTTCACGGAATAACGCGGAGCCAGCGTATCGGAAAGAGCCGTGCTCCCGTCTTCCGGAAAAGACAAGACGCCTCCGCCCTGCCCGTGCGAGGCCTCGACCCGCGTCCCGAACAGAACGATAAGAACAAAAACCGCAAATGTCAGCAATCTCTTCATCCCAGAACAAATAAATGCGTCACAATCTCTTCAATGATTCCTTTATGATTTGCTCCACTGTAAGACCGGGATTCTCCTTCAGTACCGACGACACGACTTTGGCAGATACATTGGCGGCAAAGCCGAGAATGACAAGGGCCGAAACAGCCTCTTCGCGTGTCTCGCCGCTCGGCTGCCCAGCCACAAGCGGTTCCGCACCGGCGGGAATGCCTATCTTGTCCTTAAGGTCGACTATGATTCTTTGGGCTGTCTTCAGCCCTATCCCTTTCACATTCTTCAATTGAACAGCATCGCCAGAGCTGATCACATTTCTCAACTCCTGCACGGAAAAAGCAGAAAGAATCATCCTTGCCGTATTGCCGCCTATGCCCGAGACGGAAATGAGCAGCAGAAACAAGTCGCGTTCCTCCTTCGACGAGAAGCCGAAAAGCACATGGGCATCCTCGCGTATGGCTTCGTATATGAATATTTTCCCGGAAACGGCATGTTGCAAGGCTGTATATGTATTCAGGGAGATATTGGCATAATAGCCCACACCGGCACAATCCATCACCACATAGGCCGGAGTTATCTCCACTATTTCCCCTCTCAGATATTCAATCATGGTTCACTCAGTTACATATATAAAAACGCGCCTGCAAAGGTACGTCTTTAATTTCACATAAATTCACTTCATTATAAAAACGACAAACGGCGTGCCTTATTGCCAACCGCCCCATAAAAAATTGCATGCCGCCTGCGCCAACCGAAAACCGTCTCCACGCACGCGACAGACATGCCCGCAACACATGCCGCGGGCATAGGAAAAAGACCGAGCCGATCTTTGTCAGGGATCGGCTCGGTATCGGGCAATGATCGGCTCGGTATCGGACGAAGATGGCGCACATCCCGGTCGATGACCAAACCGGCGCTTTTCACGACATGCGCAACATGTCAGAAAAGCACCGGTCAGCAGACGTTTATCAAGACACCTTTATCATCTCCACCGGCTGCTCCAGAGTCTTTTCCAACGGATGGTACTGGAACTTCACCTTACCGAAATTTATGGTTTTAAGGTCTATGCACCTGACAGACATGTTCCATGCCGAACGGTAATAAATCATCCGTCCCGTAATGTCTGTCGCAGACGTCCATTGAGTAGCACTCGGCAGGCCGGCAGGGACATCGCCTATGGCATGTTCAAGCCCTACCGGTATGTCAAAATTGTTCAATATATGGAAACATTGCACCACAGTCTCCCTTGCCGTAGCCAGCACAGGGGCTGTAGACTGATAGAATGCCGCCCGAACGAAACGCGAAGGGGGAGTGACGTCGCCCGGCAAGCCCAACATTCCGGCACCCGCCCCGAACGGACGCAACGACAGTCCGTTTCTGTCCTGACCGTTGACATTGCCGGGATAAAGGTTCACATAATTGTTCAGATTGGTCATCTGCCATTCAAATCCGGGAGAATTTGTCAGCACTCCCAAACTGTTTTCATAGAAACAAGGCTTGCCGCCCGTTATCTCCAGCACCACCTGCCGCCCCGACGCATCGGCTATGCGCCAGTGCGCCGTAGAAGCCTGAGGCACTATGCCCACCACGTGTATGCCGTCAATGGCCTCCTTCACCTCGTCCACAGTGGAAAAACCGCCCAGCATCCAAGCCACCAGTTGCAGGTCGGTCACCGTAGCCTGCCGCAAACCGGCATCGTAAGTCTCATACTCACCATATCCCGGAAAATAAAACAACCCGGCCGACAAGCCGGCTTCGTTTATGCCTTCCGTCACAAACTCTTTCTGCTCCACAGTAAGCCCCACATAACCGTATTTGGCCACAAGTTGCTTGCCGCCCAACCCGTCAGGAGTCAAAGCATCCTGCACATACCCGCGCGGCACTACCACATAGCCGCTGTTCAGGGAACTGTTGCCCCACTCTATGGTCCTCGCCACAATGTAACTGCCATCACCCGACTTGAGAGTGATGCCCGTGCAAGCTATAGCCACAGCCGAACATGCAGCCCAAAGCATTGCCGCAATGTAAAAAATCTTTTTCATGACACATAAAATTTATACACGGTAAAGATACTCAAATAATATCACATGGCACCGCCACACTCCTTTTTATTATTTCGCATGAGGCTTCCGGAAAAAAGATTATTTTTGCCGCACCAAACAAGACATTCCGAAAGAAGATGAAAAACAAAGCTCCCGACGTGACAACAAAGTTCAAACGCTACCTCATGCTCGAAAAGTCTTTGGCCGCCAACACTGTCGAGGCCTACATGAGCGATCTGAAGAAACTGACAGATTTCATCAAGGCATCGGGCACAGACATGCTGTCGGCCTCCTACCACGACTTGCAGGAATTTGCCGCAACTCTCAACGATGTAGGCATACATCCGCGTTCACAGATGAGAATCATATCGGGCATAAGAGGATTTTTCCGTTTTCTGGTACTCGACGGATATCTGGAGAAAGATCCGTCGGAACTGCTGTCAAGTCCGAAACCGGGAAGGCACATCCCCGAAGTACTTTCACTGGAAGAGATAGACATGATGGTTTCGGCCATCGATGCAAGCACAGCCGAAGGGCAACGCAACAAAGCAATAATAGAGACACTATACGGGTGCGGACTGAGAGTGAGCGAATTGTGCAACCTGCACCTGAGCGACCTGATGCTGGATGACGAATACATAAAAGTGACCGGCAAAGGCAACAAGCAACGGCTCGTACCCATATCGCACAAGGCCATAGAGGAAATAAATGCCTACACCCCCTACCGAGACAAGATAAAGATAAGACCGGGAGAAGAGGATTTCCTGTTTCTAAGCAAATGGGGGAAACGGATATCGCGCATCACTGTATTTAGGTTCATCAAAGACCTTGCCGCCGCTACAGGCATAAAAAAGGCCATAAGTCCGCACACTTTCAGACACTCATTTGCCACCCACATGCTGGAAGGGGGAGCCAACCTGCGTGCCATCCAATGCATGTTGGGACACGAATGCATAAGTACTACAGAGATATACGCCCACATGAATACCAGGACGCTGCGAAATGAGATACTGGAACATCATCCGAGAAACCGGGCGGATGGCGACAGTCAGTCTTCGTGAGCCTCAGCAACAGTCTCCCGCATTGCCTCGCGCCTCTCGAGCGAACGGGCTTTTATGCTGTCGCACATGGCTTTGTTTTTCAACAAATTCACCGCCACTTCGGCTGCCTTTTGCTGCGATTCTTTCTTGCTCGCGCCTTTTCCCTGCCCTATCTGTACGTCTTCGGCATAGACTACGGTCTTGAATATGTTTACATTGTTCTCTATGGTATTTTCATATTCGGTGGAGAAGACTATCTTGACATGCCTTTTCTGCCCCCACTCCAAAATCATGGATTTGAAATTGCCCTGCACCTCCGCCACGACATTCAGGTCGTAATGCTTGCTTATGATCTCGTCTCTTACAAACCTGTAGCAGAAATCATAGCCCTTGTCGAGATAGATTGCCCCGATCAGAGCCTCAAGCGCATTCCCACCGATATTGGTATGCTCCATGTGCTCATGGATGGAATTTCTGATGCGCCGTGTCAGCCCTATTTTCTCCGACAAGCGGTTAAGGCTCTCCCTCTGCACTATTTTCGACTTGGTCTTCGTCAGGAAGCCTTCTTTACGGTCGGGGAAATTCCTGTACAATATGTCGGCAACTATCGCATCGAGTATGGCATCGCCCAAGAACTCCAGACGTTCATTATCCCTCGCCACAGAAGCTGCCCCCGCAGCATTACTGTTACGCAGCAACGACTTATGCGAGAGCGCACTTTCGTACAATTCTATGTTACCGGGCAGAAAGCCCAAGAAATCATAAAAATCGCGATAAGATCTGTTTTTACAAAACTTCAATCTTACCGCGATTAATATTTTATCAAGCATATTTTTCTACTTACGAACAATCATTCCTATTCCTTAAACTTCTTTACTATGACGCATGCGTTGTGCCCGCCAAAGCCGAAAGTATTTGACAATGCGGCATTCACCACACGCTTTTGAGCTTTATTGAACGTGAAATTCAAGTTATAATCCAATTCCTCGTCTTCGTCATCATCGGAATGGTTGATTGTGGGAGGAACCGTGTCATGCAAGACTGACAATGTGGTGATTATAGCCTCTATAGCTCCTGCCGCACCGAGCAAATGCCCTGTCATGGATTTCGTGGAACTGATATTCAGCTTATACGCATGTTCTCCGAAAAGTTTCTTGATAGCCCTTTCTTCCGACACATCGCCCACCGGAGTGGAAGTGCCGTGAACATTTATATAATCGATATCTTCCGGCACCATGCCTGCATCATCGAGTGCATTTTTCATCACCATCACGGCACCCAATCCTTCCGGATGCGATGCTGTCATGTGATATGCATCGGCCGACATGCCTGTACCGGCAAGCTCGCCATAGATCTTGGCACCGCGCGCTTTGGCATGTTCCAGTTCTTCCAGAATAAGACATCCGGCCCCTTCGCCCATGACGAAACCGTCACGGCTCGCACTAAACGGTCTGGATGCTCCCTGCGGGTCATCATTTCTCGTAGAGATGGCTTTCATCGCGTTGAATCCTCCTACACCTGCTTCCGAAACGGCAGCTTCCGCACCGCCGGCCAGAATAATATCGGCTTTACCCATCCTTATGTAGTTGAATGCATCGGAGATAGCATGAGATGAAGACGCGCATGCAGACGTAGTAGTGAAGTTAGGTCCGCGAAAACCATATATAATAGAAATCTGCCCTGCTGCTATGTCGGCAATCATTTTGGGGATGAAGAACGGGCTGAAACGCGGACCCTTGTCCTTGTTCTGGAAATAATATCCCACTTCTTCCTCAAAAGTATGAATTCCGCCGATTCCCACGCCATAGATCACTCCGATTCTGTCGAGGTTTTCTTTTGCCACATCAAAACCGGCATCATTCACAGCCTGTTTCGCTGCCACTATGGCGTATTGCGTGTATAGATCCATCTTGCGCAAATCCTTGCGGTCAATGTATTCTTCCACATTGAGGTCTTTCACCTCGCAGGCAAACTTCGTCTTAAACAAGCTCGCGTCAAAATGTGTAATAGGCCCTGCTCCGCTCACGCCGTTCACAATATTCTTCCAAAGTTCCGGAATACTGTTACCTACGGGGCTTACGGCTCCAAGACCTGTTATCACAACTCTTTTCAATTCCATTTCAAGCCTGAATGAAGATTATTTCACGTTAGCTTCAATGAACTTGATAGCGTCGCCTACTGTTTTGATATTTTCAGACTGGTCTTCCGGTATACTGATATTAAATTCTTTTTCGAAATCCATTATCAATTCCACCTGGTCAAGTGAATCGGCACCGAGATCGTTGATAAAGTTAGCCTCGTTAGTCACTGCTGATTCTTCAACTCCCAATTTATCTACGATGATAGCTTTTACTCTTGATTCAATTTCTGACATAATGTAAATTTTTTAATGTTTGATTAAACTTATTTTTATTTCTCGCTGCAAAGGAACACATATTTATTTTTTCAGCCAAATATTTTCAATAGTTTTTGCCGATACCATGCACAAGCATGCGACAGGTGTGCATAAAAAGTCAGTTTCCGTCATCATTCGCAAGCCCGGATGCTACCGTAAGGACGGCCGCGCACCGGCTAATGCATCCGGTCGGTTTCCCGGCAGATGCACACTCCCGAAAAATATTTTTCCCTCATATCTTTGCAGTTCTGAAAAATATACATATCTTTGCACCCGATTTCAAGAGCGAAATCATGGAAAGATGGCAGAGTGGTCGATTGCGGCGGTCTTGAAAACCGTTGAACCGAGAGGTTCCCGGGGTTCGAATCCCTGTCTTTCCGCAGATATTGCAAATTAAGTCAAAATGATGCCCGGTCTTCACTACACGCTAAATGAAGATCGGGCTTTTTCTTTCTCCACCATCATAATTGCTCACAAATCCGGCGTTTCACATCCCCGAAAAGGATCGGCTCGGTATCGGGCGAAGATGGCGCACATCCCGAAACGGCAGGACATACGCCATCAGAAACAATAAACCAGATTACACTGCAAGTGAAAATCCACATAATGCCGTAAAATCAAAAATCAAGAATAAACAATTCATTCACCTGATGCAAAAATATACATATTCCTAAAGAATAATGCTGCTATATTCCCCGAAAAATGTGCACAATTTCTTATTTTTGCATCTCAACTTAAATGCAGGGAGTATGAATATATACGAAATCACGAAAAGAGACCTACGCGACAGGAATTTCGCATTCAAGGACGAGACCGAATTTCTGGGAAAGGACTTTGAGAATCAGTATTTCATTTTCGACGGCCTCCTGTTCTATATCTGCATCAGCGGAACGGCAAAAATCAAAATCAATTACAAAGAATATCAAGTAACGGCTGACGACATGTTTATCATACCGCCGAAACATATATGCTCCATCTATGGCTGCTCACCGGGCTTCAAAGTCAGACTCATATTGATTTCTCTCGATTTCCTATGCTCCATGCCGGTCACGCCCAATTTCGATTTGTTCCAAAAAGCCGATATGCATCCGCACATCCACTTGGACTCCGTCCAATTGGACAACATGCTGAAACTTCACTCTGTAATAACGCATTATGACAGCGACAACGAATTGTCAAGACAGATACAAGACACATTGATACATGCAGCCATCCTAATGACCGTGTCGATGTTCGGGCAACCCGACTCCGGACAAGACAGAGCATATTCGCGGCAGGAAATCATTACAAGAAGTTTTTTCAAGCTCCTCATCAAATCGGAAGGAATGGAAAGAAAAGTATCATCCTATGCAGACAAGCTATGCATCACTCCGAAGTATCTGACAACGGCTGTCAAATCGGTAACAAACCATCCGGTACAAAGCTGGATCAATGAAGTCGCACTAGTAGAAGCCAGACGCTATCTCAGGACAACCGACCTGACCATCCAACAAATATCAGACAGGCTCAGGTTTCAGACAGCATCATCTTTCGTGCGATTTTTCAGGACACATACCGGGCAAACTCCTTTAGACTACCGCAAAACGAACGAGAAATGACAGAGCCGCCATCCGTCATTTTTCCGCATCGCGCACTATCTTCATGAATTCCTCACCAGTGATTGTCTCTTTCTCAATCAGGAACGATGCAGCCTTATGCATCACATCCAGATGTCCGGTTATGATATCGCGGGCTTTCGCATGAGCATCTTTAATCACCCTCAGCACTTCCCGGTCTATATCGGAAGCAGTCACGGCCGAACAGGCGAGCGAACTGTCCCCTCCCAGATAAGCGTTGTTTACTGTCTCAAGCCCCATCATGTCATATTTCTCGCTCATGCCGTAACGTGTAACCATCGCACGGGCCAGCTTCGTCGCCTGCTCTATATCATTGGAAGCACCTGTAGTGACGGCTCCGAATACCACTTCTTCCGCCGAACGCCCTCCGGTGAGCGTAACGATACGGTTAAACAGTTCGTTCCTGTCCAGCAGGAAATGCTCCCCGCTATCCACCTGCATGGTATATCCCAGTGCGCCCGAAGTACGAGGAATGATGGTTATCTTGTGCACCGGCGCAGAATGGGTCTGCATGGCAGCAACCAGAGCATGCCCTATCTCATGATAGGCCACAAGTTTTTTCTCATCGGCAGACAAGACCGCATTCTTTTTCTGCGCTCCGGCAAGCACCGTCTCCACACTCTCCTCCAAATCGGACGTGGTCACATATTTACGCCCCATGCGGACTGCACGCAGCGCAGCCTCGTTCACGATATTGGCAAGTTCAGCGCCCGATGATCCGGCTGTGGCACGGGCTACGATGTCCATATCTATGTCATCATGCTTCACTTTCTGCAAGTGCACTGCAAGGATAGCCTTGCGTCCCTCCAGGTCGGGCAGCTCCATCTGCACCCTGCGGTCGAAACGTCCGGGACGGAGCAAGGCCTTGTCCAGACTTTCAGGACGGTTGGTTGCAGCCAAGATGACCACCCCTTTCTGTCCGTCGAAGCCGTCCATTTCCGTAAGCAACTGGTTCAGGGTCTGCTCTCTTTCATCGTTTCCCATACCTGTGTCACGACGCTTGCCTATGGCATCTATTTCGTCAATGAATATGATGCAAGGAGCTTTCTCTCCGGCCTGTTTGAACAAGTCACGCACCTTTGCCGCCCCCATGCCCACAAACATCTGAACAAATTCCGATCCAGATATGGCGAAAAACGGCACTTTGGCTTCGCCTGCCACAGCACGTGCTATCAGTGTCTTTCCGGTTCCGGGAGGGCCTACCAGCAATGCCCCCTTAGGCAAAGTCGCTCCCACTTCAGCATACTTAGCCGGATTATGGAGGAAGTCGACAATCTCCGTCAATGTCTCTTTGGCCTCATCCTGCCCTGCGACATCGGCAAACGTAGTCTTGATGTCAGACTCAGCATAGATCTTGGCTCCGCTGTTTCCTATAGACATGAAATTACCCCCGGCTCCTATCCGCGCCTGTATGCTTTTGCTGGTCCGCCTCCAAATGATATAGAAAATCAGACCGGGCAAAACCCAAAAAAGAAAGAAGTTCAATATAGGCGAATTTTCCTTCGGCACTATCTGGTTGAAGGTTATTTTATGGCTTTCATTCGGGCTGTCAGCCTTTAGAAGCCTGTCCACCAATTGCGGGTCATTCGTCAGGCCGGTCTTGTAAACAACGTTCTTGCCGTCCTCATCGACTGTAAAATATATTTCATTGCTTTTGATGACCACGTTTTTCACCTTGCCGCCATCCACTTTTTCTATGAAAGAGACATAATCAGTCGAGAGGATTCTGTTGTTGCCGATGTTGGGGAAAAGCAATCCGTTAAGAAACAAGACTATCAGAATGCCCAAAAGAAATCCCACATACGGATTCTGAACCGAGATATTCGAATTTGACGGTTTTTTCTGTTTTTCCATTGTCTTAATATTTTCAATGCCGCAAAGTTCACACTTCCAAGCCACATGGCATGACCAATGCCGAACAAAAAATATGCAAAGTTTCCACTTTTGGATTAACGTATGTGATAATATGATATGAAAAATAAAAGCCGGAACAGCGCGCCTCTGTTCCGGAGCATCTCATGGCATCGGCAGACATGAACAAGTAAAAAACCGGTACGCTCCATCACCCCCAAACAAGATGTGCGCCATCCCCGCCCAAGATGTCCTACATCTTTGGCAAAGATGGCGCACATACCAGGCGAAGATGGCGCACATCCCGAAACGGTATCTTCGTCTATTTATCTTTTTCGTGATTTACAGCGCGTTACCGTCACACAAGAATGACTGTGACGTCCCTTGCGCCGTGCGCACCCATGACAAGTGCCTGCTCTATGTCGGCAGTCTTCGACGGGCCGGAGATGAAACATCCGAAACCTTTCTCGCCCGTAGACACCAGCTTGTATGCTTCGTGCATGTTGTTTACAATCTTATGCTTCGGCAACAGAATCACAAGTGCTTCCGCTATGAAATATACAGCTCTGTACTTCATTTTCTGTTCAATCCACACGGCTCCGTTTTCGGCCACTCCCAACGTGCCGTTTATCACCGCCAGGTCCGCACCGTCCAAATCGGCGGGAGAAGCATCATGGTCGGGGTTCTCAGTGGCACAGGTTATCTCCGGGATGGTCGACAATATCCTTTTGGCATCGGGATAGAGTTCGCGTATCAGGTCGTTGACATCCTGCCCTTGCTGCAAGACCACGCCTCTGCCGCCCACCTGTGTCATTATCTCGCAGAACTGCCCCACGATGTTGTCATACTTCAAGGCATTGTTGCACAATTCGTTCAAATCAGGCTTAGGAAAAGTTTCCTTCGTGTTTCGCCTTATATTGTCCAATATATATTCTCTGCTGTCCATCATTCTATTTCTGTATTTTGCGGTTTTTCCACATCTGGTTAAACGACTCTTTTGCAAATTCCGGCAGTTCACGCCCTTTACCCCACTTGTTCAGACTGCTGTAGACCAGGAATCTCGGCATACGGTTGGCCACAGGAGCCAGCTTCAAGGCACGGTTGAAAAACGTCTTGTTCTCCATGACGTATCTCAATCCTTTCGATATCAGTTTCTTTTCCTTTGAGGCTTTTCCGAATCCGTCCAGCTGCTGACGCCACAGGTAAATCTGTTCTCCCAAGTCTACTTTGGCCGGGCACACATTGGAACACGACATGCAGAGGGAGCAAGCCGAGACATTGTCACTGTATCTTTCCGGCGATTTCAACATGCCGAGATTGATGCCTATGGGACCGGGAATGAAGTAAGTGTATGAATATCCGCCGCTGCGTCTGTAGACCGGGCATGTATTCATGCAGGCTCCGCAACGCAGACAGTTCAATGCCTTGCGGTGTCCTGCATCGGCAAGTATGCCGGTGCGCCCGTTGTCCACTATTATGATGTGAAATTCGCCGCCCTCTCTCGGTTTCCTGTAATGCGAAGTATACGTGGTAGACGGTTGCCCTGTGGCCGAACGTGCCAGCAGGCGCGTGAATACGCCGAGCGATTCCTGGTCGGGCACGATTTTCTCCAGTCCGAAAGCCGCTATCTGCAATTTTGGCTGTGAAGTACCCATATCGGCATTGCCTTCATTGGTACATACCACAATCTCTCCGGTCGATGCCACCGCAAAGTTGGCTCCGGTCATGGCAGCCTCTGCGTGGATGAACTTCTGCCTCAGGTTCTTTCTCGCCGCATGAGTCAGATAAGTGGGGTCGAAATTGCCTTGCTCCGTCCCCATCTCCTTTTCAAACAGTTTTCCCACCTGTTCCCGTTTGATATGTATGGCAGGCAGCACTATATGGCTTGGCGCCAGATGCATGAGTTGCAGGATCCTCTCGCCCAAGTCGCTCTCTACGGTCTCGATGCCGTTGGCTTCAAGAAACGGATTCAGCTCGCACTCTTCGGCAAGCATCGATTTGCTTTTGATGAAATGACGCACCCCTTTGCTGCGCAATATATCGAGCACCGTAGTTCTGTACTCCTCCGCGTCTTTTGCCCAATGCACTATCGCTCCATTCTTTACGGCATTTGCCTCAAACTCTGTCAACAACTCGGCCAGATGGCTGTTGGAATACATTTTTATGGCACACGCCGCATCTCTCAGTTTTTCCCACTCCGGCACTTGCTTGCTCAGTCTGTCTCGTTTCGCCCTGACAAGCCACAGTGTCTCGTCATGCCATTCGGCCTGTTTTTTATCGGCGAGAAACTTTTCCGCCCTTATTGAATGTTGTGTACTCATAGCCCAGCAGATAAAATTTCGATTATATGTATGGTTTTTATGGGGAGATGCTCTCTCCTGATGATGCCATCCTGGTGCATGAGGCACGAAGAGTCTGCTCCGACAATGTATTCCGCTCCGGTGTCAATGTGTCTGCGCACCTTGCTTCTGCCCATCTCAAGCGATACGGCGTCTTCCTCAACGGCAAACATTCCGCCGAATCCGCAACACTCGTCACGCCTTTCGGGCTCCACTATCTCTATGTCCTTTACAAGAGAAAGCAAATCGCGGAGCTTGTTGTAATAAGGCACATTGAGTTCGCTTGCGGCAGACAGTTTCATGAGCCTTACGCCATGACAACTGTTATGGATGCTGACCTTGTGCGGGAATCTCGCATCGAGATGGTCAGGCTTTATCACATCATGGATAAATTCGCAGATATCATATATCTTTCCGGCAGAAGAGCAGACATGATTACGCTTTTCCAGCAATTGCCCATGATGGTCTCTGACAAACACCACGCAACTTGCAGAAGGTCCGACTATGTAATCATATCCTTTGAACCTTTCTTCAAAATCAATTGCCAACTTTTCCGCTTCGTCTTCAAAACCGGCATTGGCCATAGGTTGGCCGCAACAAGTCTGGTCGAGCGGATAATCCACATCCACCCCCAGACTTTTCAGCAACTTATATGACGCGACACCCACATTGGGATACACGGCATTGATATAACACGGTATAAACAAACCAACTTTCATAAACTTGCCTATAACTATAATGTAAATATATAAATTAAGATTCCACAAATAACCACATACAGCAATGCATAAGGTATCGCTGCTTTCAGTATAGCCCCTTCACGCCCCTGCATGTTGCAAGCAGAAGTGGCAATGGCTATGCTCTGGGGAGAGATGATCTTTCCGCCGGTGGCTCCCACCGTATTGGCCGCCGACAGCCATTCGGGAGACACACCTATCTGGCCGGCCACAACCGACTGCATCTTGCCGAACAAGATGTTGGCCGAAGTATCGCTGCCGGTGATGAACGTGCCAAGCCCTCCGACAAGAGGCGAGAACAACGGATAAAGCGCACCTGTGGCAGAAGCCAGCGCCGTTGCCGTAACCCCTATCATTCCGGAAAAGTCCATCACAGTGGACAATCCCACCAGACATATCACTGTGACTATGGTCTTTTTCAGTTGCACCGCTGTCTGAAACAACGTGCGGAAGATAGTAGTCACAGCCGCCCCCTGTATCAGGCCTCCTATGAGCGTTCCCACAAACAGCAAGACGCCTGCATGTGTCAGCCAATTTATGACATAAGGTTTCACACCCGCAAGCGGGAATGATATGGCTGTGACGCATACGGAGTTGAGTGCATTTCTCACTGCCGGGAAAAGAGGACTGGTGATAATGACAAGAAACAATATCAGCAGATAAATGCTCCATGCATTAAGAGCCTTGCCAAACGTGATTTTCGGTCTTTCTCCTGATTTGTCTTTATTACGGTCAATAATCTTGGCAAACGCTATTATCACAATTATCGACAAAATGCTGCCTATTATGGCAGGCGACTCCGCCCCCATATATTTTGCCGACAGATACTGGCTCGCCAAAGAGATACCGCCGACCAAGACAGACAGCAACACATTCTTCGGCAATGACTTCAAGTCACGATCGGCCATGAAAACTATGATAAACGGGATGATAAACATGAGCGGAGACAACTGCAACACCACGTTGGCGCTCAGTTCATTGACAGGCAAACCGGTCTCGTTGGCCAAGACTATGATCGGAGTGCCTATGGCCCCGAATGCCGTTGCAACACTGTTGGCAATCAGACAAACCACAGCGGAAAACAGAGGTTTATACCCCAGACTTATCAGAATAGAAGCAGGGATAGCCACAGCCGTGCCAAACCCGGCCATAGCTTCGAGCAGACCGCCAAATCCCCACGTAAGCAGCAGGACCTGAATCCCCTTATCCTGAGATATGGAAAAAAACTGCTGCTTTATGATCTCCAGTTTCCCCGTTTTAAGCAGAACGTTGTAACTGAAAATAGCCATCAGAATTATTATCAGAATAGGGGTGACAGCTTTCATTGCTCCATAAAGAAAAGAGAAAGCAAGATCGTGCGGAGACAAGCCGAAAAAGAAAACCGCAAGCAAAGCCGTTGCCAAAAGTGTAATGACACTGCTTTTATCGCCCGGCATTTTGACAAATGCCATGAGGACGATTAACAAAAGAATCGGAATAAGAGCTAAAACGACATCCATATTGCAATTAAATGAAGATGAAACATTACAATTGCAAATATACTTTTCCTATGGAAACAGAAAGAATAATCCTATATTTTTTTTACGCCAAAACTGTAATATTTTCATCGCAGACATAATCATCGGCCAGCCGCAACAGAAGAAATGTACTATAAATTTTCCACAATTTCTTTCTCACGAGAGAAATCCAGATTGACATATTGGTGAGACATAGCGTAAATCTTTTCTTTCAACGAATTTACAAACCTTCTGTATTCATCTGAATCAGGATGTAAAGGGCGGTGCTGAAGACCGGAGCGGATTTTTTCAAACTCCCCGATAAGCGCCATAGTAGCGGAAGAAAAAAACGTCTTGCAAAAGCAGGACCACACATAATCTATGGCGACTTGAGACGGATGCAGCATGTCATCGGCATAAAACCGATAGTCGCGAAGTTCATCCATCATTATTTCATAGGAAGGGAAATAGAAAAACCTGTCGCCATATTTTCCCCTCAGTTCTTCCGACAGGAGCAACAACGAAGACTTGCTAAGCTGATTGTTATGAAAACCGTCACGCATGTGCCTCACCGGACTTACCGTGCAAATTACCTTGACTGCGGGATTCATGTCAAACAGACGGTCTACGGCTTCCGACATCTCAGACAACAGTTTTCCGACAGAAGCCAAAGACCGCTGAAATCTTTTCTCCGGCAGCTTATGGCAATTGGAAACTACAACGCCATCAAGGGAATAGACATAGGCCGTTCCGAATGTCAATATCAGACAATCGGCACTCAAAAGTTTTTCGTAAGCCTTTCGGATTCTCCGGTTGATGCCCTCTATGCAGTCCACCCTATCAATGCATGAGAAACTGCCATGATGCATAAAGCTATGCCACAGACCGCCATAAGAAAAGACATCGGCCTCAGCATACTGCTTGCACGCAAGGATTTCCGTCAGGACTTTTGCCACTGATATTGGATTGTATACAATCCCATAGGGATTTATATCGACATCAAACTTGGCGCGCAACAATTTCTGCCCTATATTTTCAGCAAAGCATGAGCCAAGCATCACTATAGTGTCATCGTGCGACAATCCGAAAGACGGATGCGGCAACTCCACTTCAGTCCTGAACAGTCCGCCCATCAGTATTTACTGAATTCCTTTATCCGTTGCTCCTCTTCAAGCCTGCAAATAAGCAACGTATCATCTTTTTCTGCTATAATATATCCGGCCAGTCCCTGTATAACGACTTTTTTATTTGCCGGCATCCGGGCAATGCAACCTGAACAGTCCACAAACTTCACATTGCCACCCACCGAAGTGTTGTCATTTTTATCATGCGACAGCCGTTCATGCAAAGAACCCCATGTGCCAAGATCGCTCCACCCGAAAGATGAAGGTATGACATAAGCATTGCAAGTTTTCTCCATTACGGCATAGTCGATGGATATATTCTTGCATTCCGGATATATCGAATTAATGAAGTCTTGCTCGCCGTCTGTACATAAATATGGCACAGCACTCTCAAACAATTCGGCCATCTCCGGTTCGTTTTTCCTTATTTCATTCAATATCGTATCAGTCTGCCATAGGAATATTCCGGCATTCCAATAATAGCCTTCCGCCTCGAAATATTTCTTAGCCGTCTCATAATCGGGCTTTTCCTTAAAAGACTCAACACACACAGGATCGCCTGCTTCCGATATTCCCGAAGATTTGATATATCCATATCCGGTTTCCGGTCTCGTAGGGACTATGCCCAACGTAAGTATCCGGCTACTGCCTGATACGAAAGCCAATCCCTGCCTTATAATCTCATCAAACTTTGAGACATCTATGACTATATGGTCTGCAGGCGATATGATCATGCTCACATTTCCATACTTCTTCTTGATTTTCCACGCTGCATAAGAGATACAAGGGGCTGTATTTCTCATGCATGGCTCCGACAATATCTGCTCAGCATCTATCTCGGGCAACTGCTCTTTTACGATGTCAGTATAGTTCCGTGAAGTCACGACCCAAATATTGCGGACATCTATCGAATCGCGGAAACGATCCACTGTCAACTGCAACAGGCTCTTTCCTATTCCAAGTATATCAAGAAATTGCTTGGGGTATTCAGGAGTACTCATAGGCCAGAAGCGGCTGCCTATCCCGCCTGCCATTATAACAAGCTGACAATCTTTAAGCATCATCTCCAAATCAATTGTTCATGTGGTAGTATTTCAAGAACTGGGTACGCTCAAAATGATTCACATCACCTTGCTTGTCCGCATTCATAATGCCCTTGAAATCTCTTATTTCCTCAAAACCTTTTTCATCCATCCAGGAATCCAATGTTCCGAGCATCTGTTTTATGACCTCTGCCCCATTCTTGTAAATAGATGAACAGACCTCTACAGCCGAAGCTCCGGCAAGAATTGATTTTATCAAATCTTCCCCACTGAAAAGTCCTCCCGATACGGCATAATCGGTCTTGACATAAGATGAAGCTATGCCTGTCCACCTAAGTCTTTCATAAAGGTCTGCCTCATGCCCGAACTTATCTCCCTGCACATATTCCAGATTTTTTATGTCTATGTCAGGCCTGTACATACGATTGAACAGAACTATGCCGTCGGCACCGTTTGCATGCAATTGGTTTATCAGCCACAACAGGTTGGTTACATATTGAGTCAGTTTCACTATTACCGGTATGCGTATGCTTGTCTTTATCCTCCTGAGGATTTCAACATAACGCTGCTCCGTCACCCCATTGGCCAGATCTTTATCGGTAGGAATAAACATTATGTTCAATTCTATCGCATCAGCGCCGGCTTTTTCTATCTCCCGAGAGAAATTTTCCCATTCATCCGCTGAAAAGCAATTGAGGCTTGCTATAACGGGGATGGTACAAACTTTCTTTGACTCTCTGATGAGCGAGAGGTATTCCGACAACTGGTTTGCACGTATATATTGAGCCATATAATCATCCTGCCCGGTCATAAAATAATCAGAAGCATGTTGCGATTCTGCTGAAATCTGCATCATGATCTGTTCTTCAAACAAAGATTTCAATATAACAGCGGCAGCACCGGCCTCTTCCAGCTTTTTATTTTTCTCCGGGCTGTTAGTCAAATCAGAGCTACTGATTATAACCGGATTTTTCAACCGCAATCCGGCAAACGTTGTCGTCACATTTTTCATGATTATATACCTTTATTTATTATAAATTCTTTCGCCAAAAATCTTGCTGCCGACCCTCACCATAGTACTACCCTCTTCTATGGCTATCTCGTAATCTTCAGACATTCCCATCGACAGTTCCTTAAATTCTGCTGAAGAGCTGAAGCAGGTTTCTTTCAATTCCGACAACAAAGCTTTCAACGTCTTAAACTCTTTTCTTATTTCTTCCGTATCATCGGTATTGGTCGCCATCCCCATCAATCCGCAGATTCTCACATTAGCATAAT
>DVIH01000109.1 GCA_018711405.1 Candidatus Avibacteroides excrementipullorum
CTCATATGCTATAACACCTGACGGTGAAATATACAAATGTATTGAACATGCCGGTAATATAAAAAAATCAGTAGGAAATATTTTAGAAGAAAACATATCACTTAGCAAATTATCTATGTGTATGTTCAAAAATAATCACATGGACAATAAAGAATGTTTAAATTGCCCCGTATTACCTATATGCGGAGGTGGGTGCCCTATAGACAGAGAAAAAGATAATGACAAAAACGATCTGTCTTGCTCTTTCCACAAAACGTACATAGACAAACTGCTATCATACATAGATTTATGAGGATTCTTTTCGCATTTTTGCTCCTGCTCTGTTTCGGCACCGCATTGGGGCAGGACATACATGGACTGGTGGTTGGCCCGGACAAAGAAGCGATTGCTTATGCCAATGTTGTGTTGACCACAAAAACTGACAGCACTTATATTGCAGGCACTGTTACCGGAGAAGACGGGGCATTCACACTGACCGATACGCGCGAAAATATACCTCTGAACGAATGTCTGGTAATAATCAGTCATATCGGCTACCGGACTGCAAGCCTCCCTGCAAATGCAGACATGGGAACCGTAGTCTTGGAAAACAAGACCGAAATATTGGGCGATGTGGTCGTAACTGCACCAAACATCAGATTTGACAATGGCAGACTCCATGTGAATGTACAGCATTCCATGCTTTCAAATACCGGTAACGGGATCGAAGTACTCTCGCTCCTGCCTTTTATAAACCGGAGTTCGGACGGCATTTCCGTCATAGGGCGCGGTACCCCGTCAATCTACATAGACAACAGAAAAGTGCAAAGCACAGATGAATTGCAAAAGCTGTCATCCGATGAAATCAAAAATGTGGAAATAGACCTGCATCCCGGAGCTTCGTATGGGAACAATATAAGAGCTGTCATAAAAGTTTCAACCCTCAGAAAACGAGAGGGAGTGAGTTTCAATCTGGCAGCGCAAGGCATGCAAAACAAACATTTCAATGCATACGGTTACGGCAATATAAATTACCGTGCAGATAAATGGGATTTCTTTGGAGGAGTAAGCGCAAGACATACTTATAAAGAGAGCAATACGGGAAACGATTTGGAATTTACCGATGACAACAGGTCTATAAACGTGAAACAGGATTTCAAAAATACGAACCGTAATCTGGCACTCAATTCAAACATAGGATTGAGTTTTTCAAACAACGGAAAAAACGATTTCGGCGTAAAATATGATTTCAACCGCATCCCGTCAAACAAAGACGATATGTCCGGCACAAGCATATATTCTGGTAACGGGGCGGATGCTCATCAGGACAATATAATGCTTTTACAAACCTCCGAGAAAACCGAACACATCGCAAATGCATATTATATTACTACATTAGGAGAGACAAGCAAGCTGAATGTAAATTTCGATTATCTCACGGGGCAGACACAGTCAGCCTACACGTCTTACCTGAATCAGGAAAAGAACGTGGAAGCATACAATGAAGGCAACTATCAGCTTTTTGTGGGAAAAGCGGAAATGAAGCATCATGTGTGGGGAGGACAATTGCATTACGGCACAGAGTTTTCTTATACAGACAACAAAAGTTCTTATCATACCGACCGGAACATCGGGACAAACCTGACTGAAAGCGATGACAGAAACCGGCAGATGCTATGGAGCATCTTCGCATCCATGCAGAAAAGTTTCGGCGACTTTTCCTTTGAAGCCGGGCTGCGCTTTGACTATACGGACTATGAGTATTTCCACATGGAGAAACTTCAGAAGGAGGAAAGCAGGAAATACAGCAAATTATTGCCGTATTTTCAGGTGGATTACGGCAAAAATGATGTAGCTCTCTCGCTGAGTTACAGCAGCAATGTCCGCAGACCTTCTTACAGTCAGCTCAACGGCAGCACGGTATATGTGGATGAGTATACATACAAACGCGGCAATCCTTTGCTGAAATCTGCCTATGACCATGTGCTTGACCTTATGTTTTCATGGAAAGATCTCATGATAGGCATTACCCACACATGGTATAAGAACAGTATAATGCAGACCACAAAGACTATGGACGGACAACAGGCCATACTGTTCTCTATGGAGAATATACCCGATTACCGCGAATGGGCTGCAATCGCAAACTATACACCCACATTCGGATTCTGGCGTCCGAAACTGGAACTGTGCGTTTTCAAGCAGCGCATGCTTTATTCCGGACGCCGGTATGACAACCCCTATTTTGCCTATGAACTTGCCAATCTGTTCCGTCTTTCATCGCGCATAAACCTATCTCTCGATGTATGGGGCACATCGTCCGGCAACCTGTATCTGGATACTTTCACTCCGACATTCCGGACCGACATAGGCCTGAATGCCAATTTTCTTAACAACAGCCTTTTCGTCTGGCTGAAAGTAACAGACTTGTTCAATACCGACAAAGAACGTGTGACCAGCAATATAAACGGCATCGTATTTTCCAAAAACAGGAAACTTGACAATTGCGGAGTGCTGCTGCAACTGCGTTACGTGTTCAATCCGCAAAACAGAAAATACAAAGGGGCAACAACGAGCAGCGAGATAATACGTCTGAATTAGCACACGCCCCCATCAAGGCATGTCCTCACAATGCCGCACGACAAAGTTTTTTTGAAATTATTTCCCCATTTATGCTGCCGTCACAACATTATTAGTATATTTGCTAACGTTACAAACATAAAAAAACTGACAGCGTATGAAAAAAATCATTACACTTTTGACTTTCGCGGCATGCCTTTTCATTGCAATTCCGGCAAGCTCGCAAATCAGATTCGGAGTGAAGGTGGGAACCAACCTGCCGCAAAACACGTTCAAAGACCTTTACGAGAACTCCACATTCGAAGGATTCAAGATAAAGAACAGCACGGGATTTTTCTTGGGTCCCACGCTCGATATAAGGATACCGTTTCTCGGCTTCGGCGTGGATGCGGGAGTGAACTACTCCATGCGCAGATACTCCATGGAGCATGAATACAACGGCTTTTTCAAAGACAAGAAAAACAGCCAGCACATGCTGGAAGTGCCCATCAACATAAAATATACATTCAAATTCGGCGACTTGCTCGGAGTATATCTCGCAGCGGGACCGGCATTCGGATTCAACCTCAACGCCGGTTCATTCTGGGATGACCTGCAGGAAATATCGGGCGGAGTGTTCGACGGCAAAGGCGGGGAATACACAAGGAAGAATGCGGAGATTGCGCTCAACTTCGGATTCGGAGTACTGCTCCTCGACCACGTACAGATAGGAGCCAACTACAACATGGCTCTCACCGATGACGCAAAAGCCAGCGGCAAGGATTTCTTCAAAGAATCATGGTCGGGCAATGCAGTGAAAAACCGCATGTGGCAACTCTCCATAGCATATATGTTCTGACACGGCACAAAGGAAAACGACAAAGCGGGCAGGGACAGGCGGCAAGGCGGTCCCTGCCCGCTCCCGTTTATGCCATAAAACAGAAAAACAGCCGTCGAAAACAATTTGATGCCGGCATCAAAGACACTTTTGCATTTTATTTATATCTTTGCTTTCTGAATATACCGTACAATACGCAACAAGATATGAAAATAGCTTTGATCGGCTACGGGAAAATGGGAAAGCTGGTGAAAGAGACAGCAGAAAGACGCGGCCATGACATCTCGTGCATCATAGACGAGAACAACACCGACGACATGACATCGGAAGCTTTCAGACAATCGGACGTGGCCATTGAGTTTACCACCCCCGATGCCGCATACGCCAACATAATGCAGGCTTTCAAGGCCGGAGTAAAAGTAGTGTCGGGCACCACAGGATGGTTTGACGCACACCAAGAAGAGATAGAGACGCTATGCCGGAACGGCAACACGCTGTTCTGGTCATCAAACTTCAGCATAGGAGTGGCCATATTCTCGGCAGTGAACAGATATCTGGCCGGAATAATGGACGGCTATCCGCAATACGATGTGGCAATGACCGAAACGCACCACATACACAAGCTCGATGCGCCGAGCGGCACGGCCATAAAACTGGCTCAGGACATATTGGCTCACCTGCACCGCAAGACCGGATGGGTGAAAGCCGATGGCAACGCCGCAACGACAAGCACACAACTGCCCATAGCCTCGATAAGGGAAGGCGAAGTCAGCGGCATACACTCCATAAGATATGAAAGCGAAGCCGACATCATAACCATCACCCACGAAGCCAAAAACAGAAAAGGATTCGCACTGGGAGCCGTGCTTGCCGCCGAATACGCCCACACCCATAACGGACTGCTCAATATGAACGATTTATTCAAACTATAAAACTCAAGACATGATGCAAGTACCAAGAAAACAATGGATAAAATTCGGAATAACGACATTCCTGTACATACTGTTCATAATATGGCTCAGAAGCTGGCTGGGCGTCATTGTCATCCCATTCATCTTCGACCTCTACATCACCAAGAAAATAAAATGGACATGGTGGAAACAATCGAAAAACAAGACCGTCAGGACTGTCATGAGTTGGGTTGATGCCATAGTGTTCGCATTGGTTGCCGTATATTTCGTCAACCTGTACTTCTTCCAGAACTACCAGATTCCCACATCATCACTTGAGAAATCCCTGTTGGTGGGCGACTTCCTTCTCGTCAGCAAGATGAGCTACGGTCCCCGCACCCCCAACACGCCGCTCACTATGCCCCTCACCCAAAACACCATGCCCATAACAGGCACCAAATCATATCTGGAGTGGCCGCATTGGGACTACAAGCGCGTGGCAGGTTTCGGCAAGGTGGAAGCAGGAGACATCGTGGTGTTCAACTACCCTACCGGCGACACCGTGCCTCTGAAATTCCAGTCAACAGACTTTTACAACATAGCCTACAACATAGGCCGCAGCATCTACCAGAATGCAAAACTCAACATGGACAGCCTCTCCGTGCAACAACAGCGGCAAGTGTATGACGCATACTATGCAGCAGGACGAAAATACATCATCGACCACCCGAAAGAATTCGGAGAAATAGTCATAAGGCCTGTAGACAGGAGGGAAAACTACGTGAAAAGATGCGTGGGACTGCCCGGAGACACACTCGAAATAAAAGACAGGATAATCTACCGCAACGGCATCCCTGAAAAACAGCCCGAAAACGTGCAGTTCAACTACATGGTCTATACCACACAGCCCATCCCCGACAGCATGTTTGAAGAACTGGGCGTAAGCGAAGACGACAGGACAAACCACAATGCAAACAAGACAGCATACTGCCTGCCTCTCACGCAAAAGGCATACGACAGGCTGAAAGCCAACACGAAACTTGTAACAAAGATAGAGTTCGAATCCGAAGTCTATTCAGACGACCTGTTCCCGCTCAACATGCACAAGAAATGGGACAGAAACAATTACGGTCCCATCTGGATTCCGGCAAAAGGCAAGGAAATAATCCTCACCGACTACAACCTGCCTATATATGAAAGGTGCATCACCGCATACGAAGGCAACAAGCTGGAAAGGCGTAACGATGGCATATATATCAACGGAGTAAAGACCGACAGATATACTTTCCGGATGGACTACTACTGGATGATGGGAGACAACAGGCACAACTCAGCCGACTCAAGATACTGGGGATTCGTGCCGGAAGACCACATAGTAGGCAAGCCGCTGCTCGTATGGCTGTCACTCGACAAAGACAAATCGTGGTTCAACGGGAAAATCCGCTGGAACAGACTGCTGAAATACATCGGCAACGAATGACAGGATATGAAGTTGTTTAAGCCTTTTCTGATATGCCTGCTGGTGGCCGGATGCGTATGGGCATTCGTATGCAGACCATATAGGATAAACTCATCGGGCATGGAAGACACATTGCAAAAAGGCGACTTCATACTGTCCCTGAGGAAACATGTAGACAGAAGCCTGCAAAAAGACGAGGTCATAATATACAAAGGAGAGATAGACGGCCGGCAATGCATACTGTCGGGCAGGATAAAAGGAATGCCCGGAGATTCCATACGGCTTAACGGCAGCATGACATTGGAAAGCCACATAACGGGCAAAAGAGCGGCATACAAGACCGACCTCTACAAATATCCCATAGAAAAAGAAGACACGATGCTCGGCATCCTCGCCCGTCTTGACATCAGCAACAAGCTGGAAGGTGTGGAGCAGGATTTCTTCCTCAGAAACTTCACGACCGAAGAAGCCGAGAAAATAAAAGAAGCCATAGGCCGGCAGTTTGACCTGCAACTGTACGATGAAGGAAAAGCACAAGAATTCATCGGCATAAAAGTCCCGAAGAAAGGAGACGTAGTAGAGATAGACGACAACAACAGGCTCATCATATACAACACGCTAAGACACAGCACCGGCCAAAACGCGACATTCAAAGACGGAGAGATATACATCAACGGCAAAGCCGTGAAAAAAGTCAGATTCAATGAAGACTACCTGTGGATTGCAGGCGACAACATCCTCTGCCATACCGACTCCAGGACCATAGGGTTCGTACAGGCCGGCAAAGTCGTGGGAAAACCGGTCTTGATATGGTTTTCAAAAGGAGAAAAAGGAATCCGCCCCGAAAGGATACTGCGCACAATCAAATAAGACTTCCAGCCGATGATGCAGAAAACAGCCATATTGCCTTCACTCTATCTGCCGCCGGTGGAATATCTCTCGGCCATATACAGAAACGACAACATAATAATAGACATAGGCGAACATTATGTAAAACAGACCTATCGCAACAGATGCAGCATAGCCACCGCCAACGGTGTCCAGGATCTGTCAGTACCGGTATGCAAAAATGAAAAAGCGACTGCCATGAAAGACATAAGGCTGTCGGAACATGGCAACTGGAGAAAAAACCATATAGCGGCCATCAACACCGCCTATGGCAACAGTCCTTATTGGGACTTTCTGAAACCGGACTTCACAGACCTGTATGCCCGACAATTCACATTCCTTGTCGACTTCAACATGGCACTGCTCGAACTGGTGTGCAACATCACCGAAATATCCCCGCACATTTGCATATCGGAAACATATATTGAGACCGATGACAACCGTGCATATACGGATCTCAGGAAAAGTACGACAGCCAGACATGCCACAGACAGCAAGGCATTCAAACCATACGACCAGGTATTCGGACAAAAATTCGGATTCATCCCGAACCTCAGTTGCATAGACCTGTTGCTGAACATGGGAAAAGAAAGCATATTTTACTTGTAAACAGTGCATATTAGTTAAAAAGATTTTAACCTTATTGCCACCTCCTTTTTATCTTATATTTTTGTCCGAAATTCAATGACAACCGATTTATGTGTCCGAAGAAACTGCTATATCTCATAATAACTATCATATTGCATCCCCTCGCCTCCTCCGCGCAAATCAATACGGAACGGGTTATGAATATAGGAAGGAATGCCTTGTATTTTGAAGATTACATACTTTCCATCCAATACTTCAATCAGGTCATCAACGCCAAACCGTATCTGTGCGAACCGTATTTTTTCAGAGGACTGGCCAAGCTCAACCTTGATGACTATCTCGGAGCCGATGAGGACTGCACCCGAGCCATAGAATGCAACCCGTATGTGGTCAGCGCATACCAGGTAAGAGGGCTTGCCCGCATAAACCTGAAAGATTTCGATGGAGCCATTGAGGATTACAGAAAGGCATTGAAATATGATCCTGAAAACATATCCATCTGGCACAACCTGAGCCTCTGCTATATGGAGCAGGAAGATTATGACACAGCAGACGCCACACTCGACAGTCTGACAAAGATATCGCCAAGATACGACAAGGCATTCCTGCTGAAAAGTTTCGTACAGATGGAAAAAAAAGATACGGCAGAAGCTATCAGATGCATAGACCACTCCATAGACCTGTCTCCATATGACGGAGACAACTGGTCGGCCAAAGCCATAATATTGTTGCAGACCAAACAGTATAAAGAGGCAGAGGAGTGCCTGGACCAGTCCATCCGCCTCAGCATCAGAAACGTGCCCAACTACATCAACAGAGCCATGGCAAGATATAACCAAAACAACTTGCGCGGAGCCATGGACGACTACGACAGGGCTTTGGATGCAGAGCCGAACAACTTCATAGGACGATACAACAGAGGACTGCTCAGATCGCAACTGGGCGATTACAACAATGCCATAGAAGATTTCAACGTAGTATTGAACCAGAAACCCGATGAAATGATGGCTGTATTCAACAGAGCCTTGCTTTTTGAAAAGACCGGCGACCTGCAACAAGCCATAAAAGACTACAGCACGGTGCTCGACAAATATCCGAACTTTGCATACGGATACCAGAAAAGAGCTGAAGCATACAGAAAGACAGGACAGAACAAAGCAGCCCTGCGCGATGAAGACAAACTCCTGAGAATGGCTCTCGATGAACAGTTCGGCGATAAAAGCGACAGGGACGACAACGAGACAAGAACAGAATCGGACAAAGACGTGAGAAACTTCAACAAACTGGTAACAGCCGAAGACGAGGGAGAAAACAAATATCAGGAGAAATACAGAGGCAGGATACAAAACAACAATGTGGAAATAAAAATGATGCCACTCGCCGTAATAAGCTATTACGAAAGCGAAGACGAAGTAAACAACCACATCAACTACAACAGGACAATAGAAAACCTGAACAAAGTCAGCACATCAAAGAAAAAACTGCTCATCACCACACGGGAAAGGCCCATCGATGAAAAGGAAATGAACGAACATTTCAACTCGATAAACAGGCTCAGTGCAGAGATTGCGCAACAGCCACACAACTATATGCTGAGATTTCTGAGAGCCTTAGACTATTATCTGGTGCAAGACCTGTACAACGCCATCGATGACATCAACGAAGCCATAGCCCTGAAAGACGACTTCTCTGCCGCATATTTCATGAGGGCTGTAATCAACTGCAAAAGGCTGGAATATGAAAAGGCGGAAAACGACTATGATTTCACCCGCAGCACCGCAGCCGATACAGAACGCAACAGCATGATGATGGCCTACGACAACGTAAGGAAAGACCTGAACAAGGTCATAGAGCTGGAGCCGGACTTCGCATGCGCATACTACAACAGAGCATGCATATCGGCCATGCTGAAAGACTTCATCGGTGCGCTCAACGATTTGAACAAAGCCATCGAGACGGACAGCAACCTGCCGGAAGCATACTACAACAGAGGACTCATCAACATATTCATAGGCAACGACAAACAAGGCATAAACGACTTGAGCAAAGCCGGAGAACTGGGAGTGGCACAAGCATACAATGTCATGAAAAGATTCACCATAGCCGAAAACGAATAAGAAAGAATGACAGAACACAACTTAACAGACTGGCTGCCTACCACAAAAAAAGAAGTGGAACTCAGAGGCTGGGACGAACTCGATGTGATAATATTCTCAGGAGACGCATACGTGGATCACCCATCGTTCGGAAGCGCGGTGATAGGCAGAATACTCGAAGCCGAAGGACTCAAAGTAGCCATTGTCCCACAACCCAACTGGAGAGACGACCTCAGAGACTTCAAGAAACTGGGACGGCCGAGACTCTTTTTCGGCATATCGGCAGGATGCATGGACTCGATGGTCAACAGATACACGGCCAACAAAAGAAGACGTTCAAACGATGCATATACACCCGACGAGCGGCCGGACATGAGACCCGACAACGCCACGATAACCTACTCAACCATACTGAAAAAACTGTATCCCGACATACCGGTGGCAATAGGCGGCATAGAAGCCTCCATGAGACGGCTCACACACTACGACTACTGGGAGGACAGACTGAAAAAAAGCATCTTGTGCGACAGCCATGCCGACCTGCTCATATACGGAATGGGAGAAAAGCCCGTAACAGAGCTGTGCAGAAGACTGAAATCGGGCGAAAAGTTCAGCGACATCACCGACATACCGCAAACAGCCTATATAATATCCGAGAAGCGTTTCGACGGGCAGAAAGAAGGCGACATCATGCTGTTCAGCCATGAAGAATGCCTGAAAGACAAGAAAAAACAGGCCGTAAACTTCAGACATATAGAAGAAGAATCCAACAAGATGCACGCCTCGCGCATACTGCAACGCACAGACCGCGACATAGTAGTGGTCAATCCTCCATATCCGCCCATGACGCAGGAAGAACTCGACCGGAGCTTCGACCTGCCATACACACGCATGCCGCACCCCAAATACAAAGGGAAAAGGATACCGGCCTACGACATGATAAAATTCTCGGTCAACATCCATCGCGGTTGTTTCGGCGGATGCGCCTTCTGCACCATATCGGCACATCAAGGCAAATTCATCGCTTCGAGGAGTAAAGAGTCGGTATTGCGCGAGATAAAAGCCATCACGCAGATGCCCGACTTCAAAGGATACATCAGCGATCTGGGCGGTCCGTCGGCCAACATGTATGCCATGAAAGGAAAAGACCAGAACCTCTGCGGCAAATGCAAACGCCCGTCATGCATACACCCCGGCATCTGCAAGAACCTGAACGCCGACCACAGACCGCTGCTCGACCTGTTTCGCGAAGCCGGACAGATAAAAGGCATAAAAAAAATATTCGTAGGCAGCGGCGTAAGATATGACCTTCTCATACACGACTACAAAGACGCCCGACTGAACAAAGCTGCCGAAGACTACACCCGCGAACTGATAACCAAGCACGTCAGCGGCAGACTGAAAGTAGCTCCGGAGCATACATCGCAGGCAGTGCTCGACATAATGCGCAAACCGCCGTTCGGGCAATTCGTGCAATTCAAGAAAATATTCGAGAAAATAAACGCGGAGCACAACCTCAACCAGCAGATAATACCCTATTTCATATCATCGCATCCCGGATGCAGGGAAGAAGACATGGCGGAACTGGCGGCAATAACGAAACACATGCATTTCCACTTGGAACAAGTGCAAGACTTCACCCCCACCCCCATGACCGTATCGACCGAAACATACTACACCGGCCTGCACCCCTACACGCTCGAACCGGTCTTCACCGCCAGGACACAAAAAGAGAAACTGGCGCAACGCATGTTTTTCTTCTGGTATGAGAAAGAATACAAAGACAAAATCATGTCAGAACTTCGCAAGATGGGGCGCAAAGACCTGATACAGAAAATATTCGGCAGATAAAGGCGCAACAGATTCCCGTCCCCGCCAAAGACGTTTCACACCCCCGCCGGGGATCGGCTCGATCCCCGGCGGAGATGTACGCCATCTTGCTCCGGTATGTGCGCCATCCCGGGCGAAGATGGCGCACATCCCCACCCGCACCACCTCCAAACATGAAAACAAAGTCGCCACATACCGACAAAATGATTTCCCCCGATGACCGAAATCCGAAAATTATCATGTAAATTTGCAATAACAATAGCAGCGCACAATGAACTACGAAGAAACCATAAAATATCTGTTCGACTCAGTACCCATGTTCCAGCAAATAGGAAAAGACGCATACAAGGCAGGACTGGATACTACCTACTCGCTCGACAGACATCTCGGAAACCCCTCGGGCAAATTCCGCACCATACACATAGCAGGCACCAACGGCAAAGGCTCGTGCTCGCACACCATAGCGGCCATACTGCAACACGCCGGCTACAAGACCGGACTTTACACATCGCCGCACCTGGTTGACTTCAGAGAAAGGATAAAGGTAAACGGCCACATGGCCGAAAAAGAATATGTGACAGATTTCGTAAACTCACACAAGGAGTTTTTCGAACCACTGCGCCCGTCTTTCTTTGAACTGACTACGGCCATGGCCTTCGACTATTTCGCAAAAAGCCATGCAGACGTGGCCGTAATAGAGACAGGCATGGGAGGCAGACTCGACTGCACCAACGTAATAAAACCGGATCTGAGCATCATCACAAACATCAGCTTCGACCACATGCAGTTCTTGGGAAACACCCGAAAAGCCATAGCCGCAGAAAAAGCAGGAATCATAAAACCATGCACTCCGGTGGTCATAGGCGAGACCGATGACCAGACCAAGCCTGTGTTTACGGAAAAAGCCATACAGGAAAACGCCGAAATACTCTTCGCCGAAGACACACCGGCTTTCACGTCATGGCATCCCGCACCGGAAGGGGGCATAATGTACGAGACCGGCCGATACGGCACACTCTACGGACAGCTGGGAGGCATATATCAGGTGAAAAACACCAACACCATACTCAACGCCATAGACATCATGAGGCGGTGCGGATACGACATCAGCGATGAAGATGTCAGGGCAGGATTCGCACACGTGCAGGAGACTACCGGACTGAACGGCCGCTGGCAGATAATAGGCCGCTCGCCGCTTACCGTATGCGATGCCGGACACAACACCGGAGGCATAAAATACGTGGCCGAACAGTTGAAAACCACAAAATATGACAAGCTGTATTTCATCATAGGCATGGTGAGCGACAAAGACGTGTCGGGCGTCATAAAACTACTGCCCGCCAACGCGCACTACCTGTTCACCAAAGCATCGGTCAAACGCGCCATGAACGAACATGAGCTGAAAGACATGGCATCGGCAGCCGGCCTGACAGGAGAATGCTGCCCCGATGTGCCGGCAGCCTACGAAAGAGCAAGGCAACTGGCTGGGAAAGACGACTGCATATTCATAGGCGGCAGCTGCTTCATTGTGGCCGACCTGCTCGCAAGCCTTTCAAGGCAGGACTGAAAGAAAATACTGACGACATAAAAATAAACACTATAAAATAATGCAACAATGGAAAAGAGAAGTTTTGTAACTATTGCCGACTTAAGCAAGGAAAAAATACTCTACATGCTCGACATGGCAAAAGAGTTTGAGAAGAACACCAACAGGAAAATCCTCGATGGGAAAATTGTTGCAACACTGTTTTTTGAACCCTCGACCAGGACAAGACTGAGTTTTGAAACAGCCGCAAACAGGCTCGGAGCCAAAGTAATAGGATTCACCGACCCCAAAGTGACAAGCTCAAGCAAAGGAGAGACGCTCAAAGACACCATAATCATGGTGAGCAACTATGCCGATGTCATCGTCATGCGCCACTACCTGGAAGGAGCCGCACGATATGCCAGCGAGATATCGCCCGTGCCCATAATCAACGCCGGAGACGGAGCCAACCAGCACCCCTCGCAGACGATGCTCGACCTTTATTCCATATACAAGACACAAGGCACGCTGGAAAACCTGAACATATATATGGTGGGCGACCTGAAATACGGACGCACGGTACACTCACTGCTCATGGCCATGCGCCACTTCAACCCCACGTTCCATTTCATCGCACCGGAAGAACTGAGGATGCCGGAGGAATATAAAATCTATTGCAAGGCACACGACATCCCCTTTTTCGAACACACAGAATTCAACGAAGACATCATAGCCGATGCCGACATACTCTACATGACCAGAGTGCAAAGAGAAAGATTCACCGACCTCATGGAATACGAGAAAGTAAAAAACGTCTACATCCTGCACAACTCCATGTTGCGCAAGACCAAAGACAACATGAAAATATTGCACCCGCTGCCGAGAGTGAACGAAATAGCCTACGACGTGGACAGCAACCCCAAGGCATACTATTTCCAACAGGCCAAAAACGGACTGTATGCCCGCCAGGCCATAATCTGCGATGTGCTCGGAATAACATTAGATGACATTAAATAACACACGAAGACCATGATAGAAAAAAAAGAATTGCAAGTGGCAGCCCTCAAAGACGGGACAGTCATAGACCACATACCATGCGACAAACTGTTCAAAGTCGTATCATTGCTCGGATTGCAGGACATGAGCAACAACATTACCATAGGCTTTAACCTCGACAGCAAGAAAACAGGGAAAAAAGGCATAATAAAGATAGCCGACAAATTTTTCATGCAGGAGGAAATAAACAAGATATCGCTATTGGCCCCCAATGCCCACATAAACATCATAAGAAACTATGAAGTAGTGGAGAAAAAGACCATCACAATGCCGGAGACAATAGTAGGAATAATAAGATGCAACAACCCCAAATGCATAACCAACAATGAACCGATGCCTACCATATTCCACGCCATAGGCCACGATGGCAACCTGCTGAAATGCCATTACTGCGAAAAGGAACAGAAAAGGGAAAACATCGAGATAATCTGAAATGAAAACAGACTGGAAACCGGGCACAATGATTTATCCGCTGCCTGCCGTACTGGTAAGCTGCGGCAACACGCCCGAAGAATACAACATCATAACAGTGGCATGGGTCGGTACCATCTGTACCAACCCGCCACTGTGCTACATATCGCTGCGGCCGGAAAGGCATTCTTACGAAATAATCAAGAAAAACATGGAGTTTGTCATCAACCTTACAACCGAAGACATGGCCTTCGCCACCGACTGGTGCGGAGTACGCTCCGGAAAGAAATATGACAAATTCAAAGAGTGCAAGCTGACTCCGGCAAAAGCAAAAACAGTAGGCTGCCCCATCATAGAGGAATCTCCACTGTCCATAGAATGCAGGGTAAAGGAAATAGTGTCGCTCGGCTCGCACCACATGTTTATAGCGGAAGTAGTAAACGTAAAGGCAGACAACAAATACATCGACTCCGAAACAGGACAGATGAACCTGGCTGCCAGCGGACTGCTGACATACATACACGGCAATTACTACGAAATAGGCAACAAAATAGGAAAATTCGGCTGGTCAGTAGAGAAAAAAGCATGAAACGCATAATCACAACCGCAATAACGATAGCCTGCCTCGTTTTTTCAATGAATATCCAAGCTCAGGAAAAACCGAAGAAAATCAATTGGGGCATGAAATGCGGATTCAACTCATCCATGTTTTTCATCAAACAGCTCCTGCTGAATGA
>DVIH01000110.1 GCA_018711405.1 Candidatus Avibacteroides excrementipullorum
AAGATTGGGACAGCATTTTCTGACAGATTTGTCCATCGCAAGACGGATAGCCGATACAGTCGATGCCTGTCCGGACATACCGGTTCTCGAAGTGGGGCCGGGCATGGGAGTGATGACGCAATTTCTGAAAAAGAAAGGCCGTCTGCTGAAAGTGGTGGAAATAGACGAGGATTCGGTGGAGTATCTCAGAAAGGAGTATCCCGACCTGGAAGATAATATAATAGAAGATGATTTCCTGAAGATGCACCTTGAGCGGACGTTCGGCGATAACGGGCGGTTTGTGCTTACCGGAAATTATCCTTACAACATATCGAGCCAGATATTTTTCAAGATGCTGGACAATAAAGATCTTATCCCGTGTTGCACCGGCATGATACAGAAAGAAGTGGCGGAAAGGCTTGTGTCCAAGCCGGGCAAGAAGGCCTATGGCATATTGAGCGTGTTCGTGCAATTGTGGTATGACGTGGAATATCTCTTCACAGTGGATGAGAATGTCTTTTCCCCGCCGCCGAAGGTGAAAAGCGCAGTGGTGCGGCTCATGCGCAATGCAAGAACGGAACTGGGATGCAACGAAAGCCTGTTCAGAGCCATAGTCAAGTCCACTTTCAACCAAAGGAGGAAGACTTTGAGAAATTCGATGAAGCAGGTCGTGGCAGACGGTTCGGCTTTTCTGGCAGACCGGATATTCGACTTGAGGCCGGAGCAGCTTTCCATAGAGCAGTTCATAGAGTTGACAAATGAAGTTGAACACCGTTGCGAACTGAAAGCAACGGTTAACATGATCAGATAAATTATGCTGTCGGAGAACATAGAAAGGATAAGAGATCTAATCAAAGCCAATGACACCAACGAGTTGAAAAGTATCCTTGACCAACTCCATCCGGCCGACATCGCCGAACTATGCGATGAGCTGGAGCAGGAGGAGGCGCAATATATATATATGTTGCTGGAGGATGAGACCGCAGCAGACGTGATAGTGGAGCTGGATGATGAGGCAAGGAAAGAGATTCTTGAGACAACACCATCGGAGACGATAGCGAAACGTCTCGACTATATGGATACCGATGATGCTGTGGAACTCATGCGAGACCTCGATGAGAACAAGCAGGAGGAAATCCTTTCGCACATAGAAGACATAGAGCAGGCCGGCGATATAGTCGATCTTCTGAAATATGACGAAGATACAGCAGGCGGTCTGATGGGCACCGAGATGGTAGTGGTGAATGAGAACCTCAGTATGCCCGAATGTCTCAAGGAGATGAGGGCGCAGGCTGAAGAGATGGATGAGATATATTATGTATATGTCATAGACGATGAAGAGCGTTTGCGCGGCGTGTTCCCGTTGAAGAAGATGATAACCAGCCCCTCTGTCTCCAAGGTCAAGCATGTCATGAAGAAAGACCCAATCTCCGTCAAGGTGGATACGCCGATAGATGAAGTGGCGCAGATAATAGAGAAATATGACTTGGTGGCTGTGCCTGTGGTCGACAGCATAGGCAGGCTTGTGGGAAGGATTACGGTGGACGATGTGATGGATGAAGTCAGGGAGCAGGCGGAACGCGAATATCAGTTGGCTTCTGGTATCTCGACCGATGTGGAGACTGACGACAATATCGTGAGGCAGACTACGGCACGTTTGCCATGGCTGCTTATAGGTATGCTCGGCGGCATATGCAATTCGATGATATTGGGCAATTTTGACAGCGTGTTTCTGGCCCACAAGGAGATGGCTTTGTATATCCCGCTTATAGGTGGCACTGGCGGAAACGTGGGTACGCAGTCTTCCGCGCTCGTAGTGCAGGGACTTGCCAACAATTCGCTCGATGCCAAGCACATGTTCAAACAGATAGCGAAAGAATCTGTCGTGGCCCTTGTCAATGCTGTCATAATATCCATGCTGGTCTATATCTACAACTTTGTGCGTTGGGGAGCCACCGCCACAGTCACCTATTCGGTGTCGATAAGTTTGTTTGCCGTCGTGATGTTCGCATCCATATTCGGCACGCTTGTTCCTATGATATTGGAACGCCTGAAGATAGACCCTGCCATAGCCACAGGTCCGTTTATCACCATAACGAATGACATAATAGGCATGTTGATATACATGGGCATAACCGTCATGCTGTCGTAAATGCAGGATGTTATGAAAAAAACGGCATTTTTTTTAAGAAAGTAGACGCATAAATTTGCCGTAAGAAATAAATTTCATTTATTTGTAGCCTGAATGAGTTAAAGGGCAAACATAATCTCTCTAAAAATGGAAGACATGGATAACAATGAAAAAGTAGACGTTGTTTCTTCAATGGAAGAAAAGGCAAATAACGATGAAGGTCAAATGGTGAATGCCGCATTGACCAAAGAAGAAATAATAAAAAGGTTTGAAGAAATACTGCAAAATATAGAGAATGTCGGCAGACAAGACATAGAGCATCTCAAACAGGCTTTCTATAAGATAAGAAAGCACGAGACGGATGCGGCAAGAAAGGCTTTTGTGGAGAATGGAGGAGATGCAGATGCATTTGTGCCGGAAGCTGACGAATACGAGCAGAAGTTCAAGGAACTTGTTTCTGCCATTAAGGAGAAAAGAACAGAAATAGCCAAAGCAGCCGAACAGCTGAAGGAAGAAAATCTGGAAAAGAAAAACAGGATAATAGAAAAGATAAAAGAGTTTATAAGTTCCGGCGAAGATGTGAACAAATACTACAATGAATTCAAACAGCTCCGCCAGGAGTGGAACGACATAAAACTGATACCGCAGGAAAAAGCCACCGAGTTGTGGAAAAACTACCAACTGTATGTGGAACGGTTTTATGACCTGTTGAAGATAAACAATGAGTTCAGGACTTACGATTTCAAGAAAAACCTTGAACTGAAGACCGCACTGTGCGAGGCTGCCGAAAAACTCGAAGAAGAGCCTGATGTGGTATCGGCTTTCTATCAGTTGCAGAACCTGCATCACGAGTTCAGGGAGATTGGCCCGGTAGCGCCGGAAATGCGCGAGGAGATATGGGGCAGGTTCAAGAAAGCCTCGACCGTCATCAACAAGAAGCACCAACAGCATTTTGAAGAACTGAAAGCCAAAGAGCAGGGCAACTATGAGGCTAAGCAGGCCATCTGCGAAAAGATAGAAAGCATAGATTGCACTGCACTCAAAACCTTTGCCGACTGGGATGAAAAGACCAATGAAGTCATCGCACTGCAATCGGAATGGAAGACCATAGGTTTTGCACCCCAGAAGCTCAATGTCAAGATATTCGAACGTTTCAGAGCGGCATGCGATGCTTTCTTTAAGGCAAAAAGCGAGTTTTATAAGACGATAAAGACAGAGAAAAATGAAAACCTGCAAAGGAAAATAGCTCTGGCGGAAAGGGCGGAAGCTCTGAAAGACAGCACAGACTGGAAAAAGACAACTGAGGAACTTACCAGATTGCAGAAAGAGTGGAAGACCATAGGCTCTGTCAGCAAGAAATATTCGGATGCCGTGTGGAACAGGTTCATCTCGGCCTGCGACTATTTCTTCGAGCAGAAAAAAAACATGTTCGCCGGTCAGAAGAGCGAAGAGCAGGCCAACCTTGCAGCCAAGCTGGAACTGATAGAGCAGATAGAAAGCATACCGGAAGACGCAGATGCGGCAGAAGCCTTGAAAACCGTGAAGGAACTGCAAGAAAAGTGGAACTCCATAGGGTTTGTGCCTTTCAAGGAAAAAGACAAGATTTACAAACGTTTCATCGCATCGGTCGACAAATGGTACGACTCATACAGGCAGGGTGTCTCCGACAGGAGGATATCGGCATTCAAGGATAATATCGACAGGATTGCATCCAAAGACGGCAATGCGGTGAACGGGTTGTACCGTGAGAGAGACAAGGTGGTGAAAATGTATGAAAGCATGAAAAGCGAACTGGCCACTTATGAAAACAATATGAGCTTCTTGAATGTCTCTTCGAAAAACAGCAGTTTCATGCAGGAGATAAACAAGAAGATAGAAAAGCTGAAGAGCGACATCAAGTTGGCGGAAGAAAAACTCGCTGCCATAAACGAGACTATAAGAAATCAGCAGAAATAATTTTTTTCATACCGTAATGTGAGCGGGCTGCAGGCAGTATGTTGTTTGCAGCCCTTGTTTTTTTACCCGTTTCGGGATGTGCGCCATCTTTGCCGGTTATCGGCTCGATCCCGGGCGAAGATGGCGCACATCCCGGGCGGGGATGGCGTATATCTTTTCGGCAGGTGTTTTTGCGCATGGGGGCGGGATGGTTAACGGAGCAGATAGCGAGAAATGGTTGTAGATGTGAGCTGTCTGGCACAGGACATGTATTTCGTGTTGGTGGAAGACGGTGGTGATGTCGCAGCCCGCCTGCGCTTTGTAAAGAGATAAGGCATATCTGTAAGTGTAATATAGTAGGGACTGTGTCAGAATAGTAAATTTTGGCACAGTCCTTTAGGTATTGCCGGAATTTGTGATGCATTTATGTGATATGCTTCTATAAATCTTGCAAAATGTTTTCGGAGTTTTGCTGTATGCATGATAAAATTTCTTATTTTTGTAGCATGATTGAATTGGCATATCATATAGACAGGTTGCTGGCAACGCATGATTGCGTCATAATACCAGGTTTCGGCGGGTTCATAGCCAACTATCTGCCCGCAAGGATTGTACGCGATGGCAGGACTTTTCTGCCTCCCGGCAGGACTATAGGTTTCAATCCGGAACTTACGGTCAATGACGGGATATTGATACAGTCGTACATGATGAGATACGGCATTTCCTATCCTTTGGCAGAAAAGAAAGTGGATATTGCCGTTGTGAAGATGAAACGTGAGTTGGAGATGAGCGGCTCGGTGACCCTTGAAGGCATAGGGTGTCTCCAGAAAAACATTTCAGGAGAGATCAAATTCACTGCATCGAAAGAAGCGTGGCCGTCTGTGGATATGTTTGGCCTGTCGAGGTTTGAGATAGACAAGGCCGCCGATATCGAGACGAAATCTCTGTCTGTGGCGGATGCGGAAGAAAGCAGGCCGATAATTGCAGTAAAGAGAAACATATGGCGATTGGCTGGGTCGTATGCTGCTGCGGCAGTGGTTGCGGTGGCGGTTTATTTCATGGCCTCGCTTCCTGTCAATGACTTTTCGGAAGAACGGTTTGATGACTATGCAGCCATAATGCCGAAAGCGGTGTTGAACACATTGTCGGCCGATGTCGCCAGCGATATAGATGTGTTGTCGGGTAATGACATTTGCAATGCTCCTGCGGAAAAGACCGTCGCGGAAACAGTGCCGGAGGAAATGTCGGCGGCAGCGCCTGAGGCAGCGATGGAGCAGCCGGTAGCCGGTTACCATATAGTGGTGGCAAGTGTGGTAAAGGAGGAAGATGCCCGGCGGGCAGCTGAAATGTTGAGGGCACAAGGCTTTGGCTCGGCATCTTACAAGAAAAGCAAAACCAATTCACGCATAATAATAGCTTCTTACAGTTCCTATGAAGAGGCTTTGGTCGAATTGAGGAAAGTCAGGACAATGGAGCAGTTCGGTGACGCATGGCTTCTGTCCGACTGACAGACTCTATAACAAACGCTTTATGAAAAGAATCGCTTGTCCCAAGTGTGGCAATTACATAACTTTCGATGAGACAAAATATGAGACAGGGCAGTCATTGGTCTTTGTCTGCGATAATTGTTCCAAACAATTTGGCATACGATTAGGCAAAACCAAGTTGAAGGAAAAAAACAGCTTGGCGGAAGCGGCCAGACAGGCAAAATCATCTCCTTATGGTTCTGTCAATGTCGTGGAAAATGTGTTTTGCTACAAACAGGTGTTCCCGTTGGCTATGGGCGATAATCTGATAGGGCGCAAGAATCCCGGCAGCGATGCCGATATCCAGATTGAGACTTCCGATCCGAGCATGGACCGCAGGCATTGTTATGTGAATGTCTCCAAAAACAAGTCGGGGGAACTCATATATAAGGTAAGGGACAATGACAGCATTACCGGTACTTTTGTGGGAAACGAATTGCTTGGCCCGAAAGACAATATGATCATATCCGATGGGGTGGTCGTGACAATAGGCGCAACATCTTTGATATTGAAAGCGGCCGATAGCGGTTCCGATGAGTAGTGCCGGAGGTCCTAAATGGACTTATGCTCAGTTGGTTAAGTTCAATTAACGTCTTGCGGCCGTACCTCTTGTTTCGAAGATTGTTATTTTTTTGCTATCTTTGCAAGATAATTGATATAATTACTGTATTATGACAAAGGCTAATAAGGTATTGTTTATCACACAGGAGATAAAGCCGTATTTACCATCATCGGAAATGGCTGTCGTCGGGAGAACTTTACCGCAAAGCATCCAAGAATCAGGAAAAGAAATAAGGACATTCATGCCGAAATGGGGCAATATAAACGAGCGTAGAAACCAGCTTCACGAGGTCATCCGTTTGTCGGGCATGAATATAATAATTGACGACACAGACCATCCTCTTATCATAAAAGTGGCTTCCATACAGGCGGCAAGGATGCAGGTCTATTTCATAGACAATGACGATTATTTCCAGCATATGGCTTCTACGGATGTGGCCGATGCCGAAGAGGAAAATGACGAAAGGGCTATTTTCTACTCTCGCAGCGTATTGGAAACGGTGAAAAAACTGCGTTGGTCTCCGGATATAGTGCATTGTCATGGATGGGTTTCGGCTTTGGTGCCGCTTTATATTAAGAAGTCGTATAATGAGGAACCGTCATACCGTAATTCCAAAATAGTATATTCTTTGTACGGAGGCGCTTTGAACAACAGATTTCCTGCATCGTTCAGAGACAAACTGATCATTAAAGGTGTCTCTGCCGATGATGTGAAATGCTGCGGCGACGAGACAGGGGTTTCCATCAACGACCTTTCAAAATTGGCTATCGATTATTCAGACGGGATAATATTGCATGGCGACAATATTGCTCCTGAAGTCATGGAATATCTGGACAAGAGCGGTAAACCTTATATAAAATATGAGGACACGCCTGAGTTTATAGACAAATGCAATCAGCTTTACGAACAGGTGAGCTGACAAAAAATCAGTATGTTATGAGGTCTAAATATATATTCTTGTTGTTTTTGCCGTTATTCATGATAGCTTTGTTGCCTTCATGCGATGAATCTACAGGCAGTGTCGGTATCGGCATGATTGAAGATGATGATATTGTCACTCCGGGCAGAAAGACATTTCCGATAGAGTTGGAAAATATGCTGGTCGATAAGGATTCGGTGTCGAATAAAAGCCTGTTGGCTTATGTCGGGAAGTTTACGGATGAAACGTTCGGGGAACTTGAAACAAGCTATATGACTCAGCTGTTTTGTCTTGATGATTTCAGGTTTGATTTCGACAGGATTGTCAAGGATACTGTGTGGGAGAACGGGCCCGGCAGTGCCATAAAGTCGTTTGATTTCAAGGATGTGTCATGCTACATAGATTTGAGGTATGATGACTTTTTCGGCGACTCCATCAATCCGTGCCAGTTGGAAGTGTATCGCCTGAATAAAGATTTGCAGGCAGACGATATGGAGTCGTATGCCGATCCTGAAGAATATTATGATAAGGAAAGCGGTTTTCTCGGCAGGGTAGCATATACGGCGGCGAATACCAGTCTTGATGAAGATGATAGGACTGCTACAAAAGACATAATAGTGGCCTTGCCGGAAGAATATGCCACAGAAATCCTTAATGCCAATTATTTTCATCCCGAATATTTCAGTGATGCGGACGCTTTTATTGAAAACGTATTCAAGGGAATGTATGTGAGGCAGAGTATGGGAAACGGCACAATCCTTTATGTCAATAACAGCAGCCTGAATATAAACTTTACCATGTACGTGGACAGTGCGGGTGTGTATCCCATAAAAAGGAAAACTCCCGGATATACAGAGCAGGATTCTACCTCTATATATTCAGTCAGTTTCAATTCCACGAGAGAGGTGTTGCAGGCCAATCAATTTGCAAACGTGTTCAACGAGAGCATAATCAATGATACGGAGCATGCATATATGAAAGCCCCTGCCGGCATTTATACATCAGTGAAAATACCTATAGGAAAGTTGGCAAGCGAACTTGCGGAAGATACCATAATGGGGGTGCGTCTTTCCGTAAAGGCATATAGAAACGAAGACGGTCCGTATGAGATGGATTTGCCCAATGACATACTTCTGGTTAAAAAGTCGGAGGCGTATGAGTTTTTCCGTCAAAATGAACTGCCCGACAATCTTTCGTCTTATGTGGCTACGCTGAACACCGGAGACAACACTTATGTCTTCAATAACATTGCTTCTATTATAACATCATCCATTGCAGATTACAGAACCGGGAACGATGGCGTTATAGATGAAAATGCGGTAGAGGAATATGTGCTTATACCTGTAGATGTCACGGTGACGAGCGACAGTTCTTCGAGTTCTACGGAAACGACATCGGTCAGGACCACCATGAAACCTATATATGCCAAGTTGCCTAAATCGGGTAATGTCATTGAGGTCTCTTATATAAGATTGGGCGGTTTCTGATTTTTGAAAGCGTAAAGATATAAAAGCATCCCGTAACAGTGTCATATCATGTTGCGGGATGCTTTTTGTTTGTGACGTCATTTTTGTTTATTCTTTCCGTCTCAGGGTTATGGCTGTTATTTCATTCCATGAGCCGAATCGGAAAGGTATCAGAGTGCATCCCATGCCTTCATTTACGTATAGATATTGGTCTCCTTTGCTGTATAGTCCGCCCCATTCCTTGTATTTTATCGATGAAGGCGATTTTCCTAAGATTTTCAATTGCATGGCATGGGTGTGTCCAGCCAGCATCAGGTCGATGCCTGCATCGATGGCTTCTGCTCTCCAATGTGAAGGGTTGTGGCTCAGCAGTATCCTGAACTGATCCGGATTGGTATTCTCCATGGCCTTGTCCAAATCGCCGTATCTGGAGAATGGGGGTTCGCCCCAGTTTTCCACTCCTATTATGGTTATGGAATCTCCGCCCTTGTGTATGGTCATGTTTTCATTGTTCAGCAGTTTCCATTTCATGTGGTTCTCTATTTTGAACAGATATTTCAGGTTATTTAGGCTGTCTTTTTTGCTTTTCCAAGGGTAGTAAGGCGAATAGTCATGATTGCCGAGTACGGAACAGACGCCATAGTCTGCTTTTATGTCTCCCAAAATGTTTACAATGCTTTTCAGTTCCGATGACTTGTGTGTTATCAGGTCTCCGGTGAATGCTATAAGGTCTGGTTTCAATCTGTTTATCTGGTCGGTTATGCGTTTCAATGCCTTTTCATTTCCGTTCCATGTGGCGGCATGTATATCCGATATGTGTATTATCCTGAATCCGTCGAATGCTTTCGGAATCTTTGCGCTGTATATGTCGGTCCTTCTTATGGTGTATCTTTTCCAGCCGGTTGTCGTTCCGTATATGATTATGCCCATCATGCCGAGTGCAAGGATTAGCGCGATTGTCGTAAAGGCCGTATTGAAATTTTTGTCGGAGAAGATTCTTATGATCAGATTTATTGAATACACTGCGTTGAATACTATTTTCGGTATTACGATTGCCAGGCCGAACATGAAATAGTATCCTACCACGTGGCTTTTTTCAATAAGGAAATTCTGGTCATGTCCTATAAGCACATAGATGAGCAGCAATGTCAGTATGGCTGTCTGTAGAAACCACAGCCATTTCCATGCGCTGTGGAATGTGGGGCAGATATGTGTGAAGAATATTATTATGTCTGTCACCCAAATACATATGAGCATCATGTAAAATGTTCGTACAATCATGTTATATTTGTTATTAAGAATTTCTTTATTTCCTGTTTGTCTATTCCGCGTCTGTGCGAATAGTCTGATAGCTGTTCCATGCTGATTTTGCCTACGCTGAAATATCTTGCCTCCGGATGTGCCAGTATGAATCCCGATACGGATGCTTCCGGATTCATGGCTCCGTTTTCAGTGAGCTTTATGCCGATGTCTTTGAAACCGATGAATTTGTCTATGATGAAATTGATAGACTGATCGGGTATGGAGGGGTAGCCCACAGCCGGCCTTATGCCGCAGAATTTGCCGCTGAGCATGTCTTTTATCGTGAGGCACTCGTCTTTCCCATATTTCCAGACGTGTTTGCGGATGAACTCGTGTGTCTTTTCTACCGTTGCTTCGGCTATGCGTTCCGACAGAGTCTTTATGAGCAATGCGGAATATTCGTCTTGTTTGCAGGTCATTGGCTTGCTCGCTACTGTCGCGGCGAATATTCCTATCTTGTCTGTCTTCGGACTGATGAAGTCGGAGAGGCAGAGACAGAAACCGCTGTGCGGATCGGGATGTTGCTGGCGCAGAAATGGCACCTGGACACCGTCTATTATGATGCTTTCTTTGTCAGAGCGTGCAGGCAAGATGGCATAGGTAGCCTTGCTTTGGAAAAGTTCCTGATGCTCGGACAAGAACCGCTCCGCTTCTTCATAAAGATGTATTGCGGCATCGGCTTTGGCTTTGTCCCGGTCGGGGAAAGCATTGACCCAGCTCTTTAGTGCATACGTGTCGTTTGTGGTTTCGGCTACTGTGGAATATTTTGGCTCGAATCCCCATGAATGGAAGAAGTATATCCAATTGATATAGTCTTTCACATCACTGACGCTGTATGCTACCGTCTCTTTCATTTTTCATATATGTGGAATATTCTTTCCATCAGTTTCCATTTGTCTGTCGCTACTCCAGAACTCGTGCTTTGATATTTGCTTGTCAGGTTTTCCCATTCTTCTTGTTTGGGCATTTTGGCCAGCCGTCCCATAGCTTCGTCCCAGTCAAAGTCGGCCGGTACTTCCACTATCATGAACAGGTGGTTTCCTGCGAGGTATATATCCATTTCAAGGATTCCCACACTGTGCATGTTGTCGAGCACTTCGTGCCATACTTTTTTTTCTGAATGCAGAGCCTTGTATTCTTTTATGAGTTCAGGGTCGTCTTTCAAGTCGAGTGCCTGACAGAATCTTTTTGTCGGGAAGCCGTATCTTTTTACGTTGTACCCGTATGTTTTTTCAGTCATTGTTGTTTGATTTAATTGGTTTCGTAGGACAAATATAACATTTTATTTTGTTTTATCCTTTTTATATGACATTTATCTTTGTAACATTGGCGAAATGCAAACATTTGAATGGACGGATAATGCAAGTCGGCTGATTTTGTGTCTTGCATGCAGTTTTTTTGCATCGGCTATGTGTTTGTGTGACAGTTTGTAAGGCCTTTGTCCCGGCTGAGTGCTATTCATTTTTTCTTTTAGCTGATATTTTTGTATTGCAAAATGTAATATATTTGCATGATGAATTAATAATAGCTAAATCCTGTTTTGACAGGTCCGATTTACAATTATGGGACTTCTTCAAGATAAACTTAGTAAATATGATTTGCCGCAGAGGGTAAAGGCGGCCGGTGTATATCCATATTTCCGTTGCATAGAGAGTGAACAAGACACTGAGGTTCTGATGAACGGACGTAAGGTTTTGATGTTTGGTTCCAATTCCTATTTGGGATTGACGAATCATCCGAGAGTGATTGAGGCAGCTGTGGAGGCTACGCGAAAGTATGGAACAGGATGCGCAGGGTCGAGATTTTTGAACGGGACTCTTGATTTGCATCTTAAGCTTGAAAAAGAGCTGGCGGATTTCGTTGGAAAAGAAGACGCCATAATTTATTCTACAGGATTTCAGGTCAATTTGGGAGTTGTTTCATGTGTGACAGGAAAAGATGATGTCATAATATGCGATGAGCTTGATCATGCATCCATAGTGGAGGGCAGACGTCTGTCTGTGTCAAAGGCCTTGAAGTTCAAGCATAATGACATGGAAGCTCTTGAAAGCAAGTTGAAAACTTGCGATCCATCGTGTGTGAAACTTATAGTAGTGGACGGCGTGTTCAGCATGGAAGGCGATTTGGCCAACCTCCCAGAGATTGTGCGTCTGGCAAAGATGTATAATGCAAGCATAATGGTGGATGAAGCTCACGGACTCGGAGTTCTTGGCAATCAAGGGCGTGGCACTTGCGACCATTTCGGGGTAACCGGCGATGTGGATATCATAATGGGTACATTCTCCAAATCTTTGGCTGCGATAGGCGGTTTCGTGGCTGCCGATGAAGCAGTGATAAACTATCTGCGGCATAACTCCAGGTCATATATCTTCAGCGCAAGCAATACTCCTGCGGCTACTGCGGCTGCAATGGAAGCGTTGCATATCATGAAAGAAGAACCGGAACGCATAAAGCATCTGTGGGATATAACAAATTATTCATTGAAATGCTTCAGGGAACTGGGCTTCGAGATTGGCAACACATCGACTCCGATAATACCGCTCTATGTACGCGACATGAAGAAGACTTTCCTTGTCACAAAACTTTTGTTCGATGAAGGTGTCTTTGTCAATCCGGTCATACCGCCGGCATGTTCTCCGGAAGACACCCTTATCAGGTTCTCGCTCATGGCCACCCATACGAAAGAACAGATAGATATTGCCATTGATAAACTGGTGAAATGTTTCAAGGCATTGGGCATTTTGGGCGAACGGTAAGGATATATTTACAGCATACGAAAAAAACGGGAGGGAGCATGAGTTTTCTCCCGTTTTTTGTGCTTTTTTAATGTGTTGTTATAAAGAAAAATATAATTAAATGCTTTTATATGTGGTCGATTTGTTTTTTATTTGCAGCGTTTTAATTATATGATGATGCTATGAATAAATTATTACTTTTCGGATCTTTGTTCTTTCTATCCGCATGGCAGGCCGGTTTGTCTGCTGCAAATGAAGGAAAACTGGTGGTAAATGTACCAAAGAATATAGAGGGAGGTGGTCTTGTCTCAATTAAAGGGATTGTAGAGGATGAAAGTCTTTCTTCTTCAAATCTTGTCAAGCTTTTCATAGATGGTAAGGAATATGTCAGCGAACTGACTGACGGCGGCTTTTCTTTTGACAACGTATTGGATTTGCCTGAAAACAGCGTGGTCAGCTATAGATTGCAGTATGTGTCGGCTGAAGATACAGTGGAAAATGAAGGCACGATTTCTTCTTTTACAAAGAAAATACTTGTGGAGGAGGGCACAGGCATGTGGTGCGGCGGATGTCCTGCCGGTGCTGTGGCGTTGGAGCAAATGGAAGAAGCTTATCCGGGTGTCTTTGCAAGCGTGTCGCTCCACTATGGCACAGAGCGCAATATAGACCCGCTCGGGGTGCCTGAACTCATAGGCCCTATGGAAGAGTTGCTTGGCAATGCTTATCCCACTTTGATTATGAACAGGAAGCAGAAATGCAAAGGGCATCCTTCTGATTGGAAGCGTTATTATGCCAGTGTCCGTAACTTGGAGCCTGTGGCAGGTCTGACTCTCGATGCCGTTATAGATGAGGATACTTCAAGGATTTGGGTCGACACCGAAATAATGTTCAGCGAAAGTTATGAGAATGCCGATTTCAGATTGGGCTATTATATCATAGAAAACAATGTGCACAGTGATGACGAATCTTATAACCAGACCAATTATTATGCAGGCGGAGCTATGGGACGCATGGGCGGATTTGAGGATCTGCCCAATCCTGTTCCTGCATCGTTGATGTATTATAATGAAGTGGCAAGAGGGGTTTCCGGAGACTTCTATGGAGTGGAAGGCAGTGTGCCGGCCGTGATAACCGCCGGGCAGCCTGTGCATTACGGGCATTCCGTAGTGTTGCCTGAAACGATAATGTCAAAAACGAATGTGGAGATTATCGTCTTTCTGGTAGACAATATGACAGGAGAAGTGGAAAACTGCGAGACTTTCGCTGTCAAGGATTTGGCTGTCGGCGGAGTTGGAACTGTAGATGCCGATATGGCTGTCAGAGCTTGGGGCGGCGATGGCACATTGGTCGTAAAAGGTGAAGATGCTTTGGGTACAGTTGAAATCTATACGCTGGATGGCGTTCTTGTGAAAAGCGTGAAGACATCATCCAATGTGATATCATTGTCTGCCGATG
>DVIH01000111.1 GCA_018711405.1 Candidatus Avibacteroides excrementipullorum
CACAACCTAAACATCCGGAACGGTACCGTCAAAACATATACGACAATCCGGCAGTAAAACCTATTTTCTGCGCAGGAGCAGGGAAACACAGAGAATAATCCTTATTTAACAGGTTGGTTCCATTGGCATATACCCCGAATCCCTTGAATATAGTATAACTCAACCGCAGATTCAACTGATTCACATCGTCCACAAGAGCATAGTCCTTGAACTTCAAATAACAATAGGACAACGATGCATGAAATTTATCGGTTATTCTGACTTTAGCCTCAGCCTTTATTTTCGCTTCAGGCTTCAGTTCAAGGAAAGAACCAGGCCGGCCGCCATATTCATCTGCCTCAGCCGTAGTCCATCCGTTCCACTCTCCGGAGACCGATATATCCACCACATCTCTGTATTCATAAGACAGACGGCCACCGGCAAAGGCCTTGCGGCTGTCATGGAAATCTACAAAAGCCACACCGTCATACCATGCATACGGCGAGGGAATGAAACTCCTGTCATCAATAAAACGCCTGAGACACAAACCGTCAGTATTTATCTCATACCCGCCGTATAAACGGAAACCGAAGCCGGAAACAGGAGAGCCGGACAAAGCCAACTCGGCATGCAACGGGACATAACAATCAATCAGATTCACATCGTCCGGCCCCATGAACCAATAAGGTGTATAACCGTTTATCCTATTCATGTCGGCTATATCCCGTCCTCCGGTTGCTGACAAGGACAATTTATATTTACCGGATATCTTTACATCCAGCGAGACATCAGGAGAAATCAGGAATGCCTCCCCGTTGCTCAACCCGAAATCAAGATTCACTCCGGCTTTGAGGGCTACCGCCTCATTCGACCAGCCATAAAAAGGATTGAGCGACAATGTTGCATAATTGCCATATCCATCGAAAGTATTCGACAAATAGGTAAAGTCCGCATCAACGCCGGCCGACATGTCACCGGCGAAAGGCATGACCACGTTTCCTGTCAGCGACAACAGATTTTGTTTGTTTTCAAAATCAGCATACAGGGGAGATTCCGAATTTCTGAAATAACGGTATTCCAAACCTGCACCATAAGACAGACTTTTCCCGTCCTTCTCCGAAACTATATCCGCCGACACATGCCCCGCGAGGTTATGTTGATGTGGCTTGTCCGCACTTGCAGGAGCTATGTAGCCGAAAGTCTCGTAATCCGTGCCGCCTTTCACTGTCAAAGCCAATCCATCGAAATAGTGCCGATAGTTCAGATCTGCTGTAAAATCGTAGTATTCCGCATCCCATGTCGCCTCTTTATTGACAAATTGGATTCCATCCAAATCACGCTCGTCATCCTCGCCCCTGAATGCGACATTTATACCTATGCGGTCTCTCCGCCCTATGTCCGAATTGAATATAAAACCTGCATCAGCCTTGCCGCGAAGTCCATATCCCGCATAGACAAGTCCCTTTTCTGCATTCTGCGGCTCAACTCCCACATTTACAAGAGACATGTCGGAAAAAGATTTCATGCCCTGCCCGGCATAAGGGCTGTCAGCATAGATTATCCTGCTTGCCGGGACGGAAATTTTTTCCACATCATCGGGCATAAGATTTACCTTGTCCGCGTCATCTATATCAGGATTATATTCCTTTTCAACCACGACCGTACGTCCAAACACCGAATCATTTTCCATCTTTACGTCATGCCGGGCATAAACCGCCGTGCAACAAGCCATAATCATTGCCGACAAAAGCAAAAATCTTCTCATATATGAATTGCACATAACCTTTTTCATAACAACGAAAGCTAATCTAATCATTTATCCAGTTTTGCCAATCTCTCTTCTATCATGGCATTTATTTCCTCCGATTCGTCATAGTTCTGTTTCAGGCTGACAAGATACTGGCGCGCATCGGCAGGACGCCCCTCCGCGACATAGACATCGGCCAGAAGCACAAACCCTCTTGCAAGCCAATATGCATGCGGAGTGCTTTTCTCGATGTATTTCATCAATACTTCTTCCGCTTCTTTATTCTTTCCCTGCCCGAACAGTATCTCGGCAACTTTATATCCGGCTTCCGCCCCATAAGCGGAACGGGTATCTTCGGCCAGTTGCCTGTAATTGTCCAACGCCAGCTCATATTTGCCCAAAGCCTCTTCCGATGCAGCCACGACATAACGCGCCTCCATGACGAGTTCCGGCTCAGTCTTCACATTGCCGACAAGAGATGTTGCCGCATCTATGGCATCGGAGTAGGCTTTAAGCCTGAATGAACTCCTCATCAGTCCTGCCATTGCCACCTCTCTTTGCATGTCGTTTTGCGCGTGCTGCAACAACAGGTTGCAAATGCCTTTCAGACTTTCGTAGTCTTTCTGCATTTCATACAGCCCGGCCATAACATTCATAGCCTGCGAAGCATACTTGCTGTCAGGACGTTTGATAACCTTGCCCAGACAGTCGAGCGCAACATCAAACTGTTCTTTCTCATATGCGTCCATCCCCAGATAATAATAAGCCTCTGCCATGAAAATCCCGTCCGGATATTTTGACACATAATTATCCAAAGCTTTCAGTCCGTCATATCCGCGACTTTCATCAAAATACAATCGCTCGGCAGCAAGAAATGTCAACGAGTCCAGTTCATTTCTTTCCGAATCGACCGACACGCCACCTTTTATGCCGGATATGACAGCCGCATAGTCATCCACTCTGTTCATATCTATGCACAACACGCGGAAATCTCTTTGAGCCTGTCTTGCCTCTTCGCTTCCGGGATATTTTTCCATGATAGCCTTGTACATGCCCGATGCTCTGGTGAAATCGTTTTGCTGGGCATACAACAGAGCCATTTCCGACAGCGCACGCCTTGCAAGTCCGGAATTGGGATACTTGTCAGCCAGCTGCATATACACATCTATGGCCTTGCCGCTTTGTCCGGACATGACATAAGCGCGTCCTTTCTCAAACATGGCATCATCGGCCAGATGCGAATCGGGATAAGACTTTATCATCAGATCCAGTCCCGCCACCTTGCCGGCATAGTCTTTCCTCAGTCCGGCTATAAATGCTTTCTGATAGGCAGGATAGTCTCCATGTGCAGGATCAGTTTTTGCAGCCAGGCTGTAATAAGATTCGGCTTCGCTGAAACTGCGGTTGTGATAATAGCAATCGCCAAGCCGGTTGTACGCATCGGCAAGAATAACCTTATTGCCCGACAGACCATTTACAGACTCCCTGAAATCGGTTGCCGCCGCACCATATTCTTTATGTTTGAAACTGATATAGCCCAAATTATATCGAGCCATATAATATTTGTCTTGTATGCCTGATGAGAGACAAAGCCTGAAATCTCTCTCCGCCTCTTTCCACCGTGCCAACCTGTATAAAGCCTCTCCTCTCCAATAAAGGGCTTCCGCGTATGTGCCTTTGTCATAAGACAGCCCCAGCGACTCCCCGAGCCATGTCACGGCGTCATTGTACTGCCCGGCAGCAAAGCTCTGTACACCCAGTCTGAACAGCAGCATCTGTTTGGTACGCAAGATATTCATGTCCGGGTTCTTTATCTTCGACAGAGAAGCGAGCGCAGCCTCGTAATCGGAAGTGGCAAGATATGCATCGGAAAGGTAATCGGATGCGCTCTCGGCGTATGCCGAACCGGGATATTCGTTGAGCAGACGCTCAAACATCTCCACAGACTCGTTGAAAGGAGAATATGAAGTTTCATACACGCACAGAGCATAGTTATACAGCGCACGCAGAGTGACATCCTTGTCATAGTCTGACATGGAAGCCTGCCTGAACGACATGCGCGCATGCGGCTTGTCATTCAGTTTAAGATACGATATGCCCAGATTCAGATAAGCATCCTGAGACATAGCGTCATCTTGCGTTGTCACTTCTTTCAGATATTTCACGGCCATGTCATAGCGGCGGGTCATGCAACTGCTCATGCCCATCACATAATACGCTTCACGCACCGGATTAATCCGGTTGCCGAAATACACTGCAAGCGCACGCACCGCAGCCTCATAGTCGCCTGTATAGTATTTTGCCGTTCCGTATATGCGATACATTTCCACCCCCGAAAGGTCGTTCTTGCCGAACCGGTCGAAGAAATATGCCGCTTCTTTCTCCGCTTCGGCATATTTACCGGTACGGCAATAGATGTCAGCCATATAACAAGAGGCAGAGCGGGCATGTCTGTCATCGTCACGCAATGCGCCGAATCCGCGCAACGAGCCTGCATAATCTTTTTCAAGATAGTCTATATAGGCCAGATTGTAGTCGGCGTCAGTCTCCATCTCTCCTTCAATGCCTTTCAGCACCATAAACGACACCTCCGCCGCTTCAAGGTTTCCGGCATTCAAATCAGACAACCCCGCTATACGCAAAGCATCCTGGCACTCATACCCCGACAGGTTGAACACAGAACATTCCGATATGTCTCTTGCAGCATCATCCCATCTGCCTTCGGCAAAAGCTACGGCAGCCGACATGTATTTCAGCCGGTCGCGATGCGGGCTGTCAGGATTTTCAGCCATAAAACGTTGCAGACGTCTTTCATCAAGGACGCCGTCACCGCATTTGAAATCGGCGCACAGCATCATATACTCCGCCTCGCTCCTAAGCGAAGCCGGCAGATTCCCTCCCGCACATTTCTCCAACTCATCTCTTGCCGCAGCATAGTTGCCGGCAAAAAACAAAGAACGCGCCTTGCCGTAAGCTGCCGCCGCACCGGAATTTTCCGGTACTTGCCCCAATGCAGTCAAAGACATGGCAGCAGACAATACAAAAAACAATAAAACAAACCTCCGCATAGTTACCCTCTCCGTTTATTTGCCACTGCCGGCAGCCAGCAAAGCCAAAGCCTCGTTTTCCGCCTTCTCCATCAGTTCCCTTTCGCCCGGCCCCTTGTCATTGATGCCGCACAGATGCAACACTCCATGCACTATGACGCGATGCAATTCATCGTCAAAAGCCGCGCCATATTTCTCCGCATTGGTTCTGACCGTATCGAGGCTGATGAACACATCGCCCGAAATGACATCGCCTTCGGTGTAGTCGAACGTTATCACATCAGTATAATAATCATGATTCAGATATTCCTTGTTCACCTCCATGATTTTGTCATCATCGCAGAATATGTAGGCCAACTCGCCTATTTTCTTTCCGTAGCGGGCAGCCACGCTGCGCAGCCACGCCGTAGTCTCCCGTCTCTTCACGGGCACGCTTTTTACTCCGTAAGTCTGATATGTAACAGCCATAAAGCAGTTTATCTTTATTCGTTGTCGTGTTTGAATGCAAATATAACCATTTATGATAAAAAACGGCAAAAATAAAGACAAGAACAGCGACAAACATTGCATTTGCCGCCGTTCCTGTCTCTTTCTCTGCTTTCCTGTCCGGCCAGATCTTACTGCTGTTTGAACATATCCTTGATGCAACCTATGGAACTCAGCATACCGGATGCCTCATAAGGCATATACACCGTCTTGCCGTCCTTGCCGCTGACCATCTCCTTGAGCGTCTCCATATATTTCAAGGCAAGCTGGTAGGTGGCCGGGTCGGAATCGGAGCCTTTTATGGAGTCGGCTATCTTCAGTATGGCTTCGGCCTCAGCCTGCGCCTGGAGAATCTTGGCTCTCGCCTCGCCTTCGGCCATGAGTATCTGCGCCTCCTTGTCGGCCATAGCCTTGTTTATCTGCGATTCTTTCTCGCCTTCCGATTTCAATATCATCGAAGTCTTCTCACCCTCAGCCTTCAAGATTTTGGCACGGCGTTCGCGCTCGGCCTGCATCTGCTGCTCCATAGCGTTGCGCACACTGTCGGGAGGAGTTATGTCCTGCAATTCCACACGGTTAACCTTCACGCCCCACTTGTTGGTAGCCTCATCGAGCACTTCGCGGAGTCTTGAGTTTATGGTGTCGCGCGAGGTAAGAGTCTCGTCCAGTTCCAGTTCGCCAATAATGTTTCTCAGCGTGGTCTGCGTCAGCTTTTCTATGGCATTGGGCAGATTCTCTATCTCATAAACCGCTTTGAAGGGGTCTGTCACCTGAAAATACAGCAAAGCATTGATGTGCGTTGTCACGTTGTCTTTGGTTATCACGCTCTGTTCGGGGAAATCGTACACCTGCTCGCGCAGGTCTATCACGTCCGACATCCTTATGACCGTAACCGCCTGTCCGCGCATACCCGACACCACATAGCGGGTGTAGACCTTGCGCGGCCTGTCTATTATGGGCCATATCACATTGATGCCCGAAGGCAACGTGCTGTGATACTTGCCCAACCGCTCAATGACTTTGGTCTCTCCCTGCCTTATTATTTTCAACCCGTTGCAAACAAATACGATAGCAATCAAAGCTATCAGTCCTACGATAATCAGTGCACTCATATATTCTATTGTTTTTGTTTTTCCGTCACGGTGAGCACCACGCTGTCCACCTTCATGATAATCACTTTACTGCCCTTGTCTATATTGCCTCCGTTGCTGCTCACGGCTTTCCAGTTGTCGCCGTCCACAATCACACGGCCTTTGTTGTCTGCCGGCACTATCGGCTCGCATACCACCGCCTCGCGCCCTATAAGGGCTTCCGTACCGCTTTTCTTACCCACAGACTTGCGCATACACTTCAGCAGCAGCGGACGCACCACCACAAAAGCGATGAGTGAAAACACGGCAAACCACAATATCTGATACTTCAGGTCACAGCCAGCCCATGCGGCTACGGCACCAGCCACCGCCCCTATCGACAAACATATCACGGCAAAGCCGGTGGTGAAAATCTCTATGAGAAACAGCAGCAAAGCCGCTATAATCCATACATGCCATTCTTCCATAACAATCCTGTTTTTTCACTAAAGCAATATCCACAAATATAATGATAAAAACCGACAAGACAAGGTTTGGACACAAAAAAATATCACACCATCCTCAGCATGCTCCGGCCTGCCTGACATCCCCCCAAAAAGACCGCCCTTTTTAATTATAACATCCTTATACTGCACCATACTATTATCATTTACTGAGACAAAAGCACAAAAAGAAGTCCGATTTATCGAACACAATTCCCTATATTTGCATTATTAAATCAAGGCAATATATGAAACTTAACAAGATAAAAGCTGTATTAGCAGAAAAAGGAATTTCTCAAACATGGTTGGCAAAGCAACTTGGCAAAAGCTTCAGCATGGTTAATGCTTATGCCTGCAATAGAACTCAGCCTAACTTGGAGACTCTTCAGCAAATAGCAGTAATACTACAGGTGGATTTAAAAGACTTGA
>DVIH01000112.1 GCA_018711405.1 Candidatus Avibacteroides excrementipullorum
TTACAAAAAGAAATGTCTTCGCAACTCAATAATTTGAATGATAGTAAGGTTAATAAAATTGACATTCAACATAATAACTATAAGAAGGAATGACATTAAAATTTTAGGGTATTGTCGTATATAGTCACCAATATTTATTCCACAAAGAGTTTCACAGTCTTGACAGTGCCATCGTCATATACGGTACGCATGATGTTCAGTCCTTTCACGGGAGCTTCGAGTTTCATGCCCGATACGCTGTAGTATTCCTGAGCCACAACCTGCTTGCCGTCTGTCATGTTTTCGGCCACGCTGTCTTTTATACCTTTATATATTATGAGATCATCTATCTTCACTATATCCCTGCCTATGCAGTCGTGGTGACGGAAACCGACATAGATTTCCTTGCCTGCCCACTGCTCGCCATAGAGGTGGTATGTGCGGTGCTGCCATTCCACTTTGTCGAGAGTCTCGCTGAACACGTTGTCCATAGCTTCCAAGTCTTCCACGCTTTCGCTGAGCAACAAGCTGTAGTGGTCGCCTACGAGTTCTTCATTTTCCGAACCTACCCACCATGTAATGGTAGCCCCCTCTTCAGGAATGACAACAGGGGTAGTACGGAAGGTATAGTTGTCAGGCTCAAGCTCAGCACCCTGATATATCGATACCGAAGCAATGCATTCGCTGCCGCCGTGAGTGTGTCCTTCGGGTTGTCCACCGAACAGATTCCAAGCCAAATCCCAAGTGCGTCCGTCACCGTCGGCATCATAAATTCTCCAGTTGGCCGCATCGTCCTCGAAGTCTTCCAGCACAAGTATGTCGTCAGTGGTTATGGCCTCGCCCTTGCACTTCACTTCAAAGTCTCCGGCTTCGGTCTTTATCACCACAGTCCCCTCATAGATACCCGCCTCTGTCGGCTTGAATGTGATAGGCACAGTCATGGTCCTGCCGTAAACCACATCATTCATCTCCGGCATCTCTGCGAGGAACGGCCCATCGGAAAGGACGTCAGTCACGCTGAGGTTGTTGGTACCGAGATTCTTTATATTCACTTCGCCGGAAGCCGTCTTGCTTTCATATATGCTGCCGAAATCTATTTCTGTGATGTCTATCTCGGCATCATAAGGCTGCGATTCGTAGATGTCAAGTTCCAGATCCCATATCTCCATGCGGTCTTCGCCCACATAGACAGTATCGCCGCATTGATTATAGCTGAACTCTATGTAATGCTCGCCTGATGTCACCACAAGAATATCTTCCGTATCAGGATAGAAATTCTCCGCACTGCAATCTTCCTCACCAATAAATGTGCCGGAATATCCGCTCATCGGTTTTTGGAACATTATGTTTCCATTATCTTTCCAGCCTCCGTACTCATCTGGCGAACAACTGACTCTGCCTTTCCAGCTGATAGTACCCCGATAGCCTTCGGGTACAGTGAACGATGCCCTGAATTTGGCTGTAGTATAAACATAGTCAGGCTCTTTAGCTGTAGAGTTGTAAGCCCTGCCGTTTTCCACAAGGAACGGGTTCTGCCCGTCGGTAGTAAACGTAAAGTCACCTTTCTTGACTATCTGGCTGAAATCCGGCATCTCACGCACCAAAGCCCCGCAATCTACAGTGAAGTTTCCGGCAGTGGTAGCCAACTGGATAGAACCTTCATATTCGCCTACTGCATCAGCCTGGAATGTCACAGGTATGGTGAGCGTCTTCATGGTTTCGGCCGATTGTTCCGGCTTCTCCACAGTAAACGCGCCGTCATTTACCACTCCAGTCACGCGCAAAGGCTGCGCCCCCTTGTTGGTCAACGTGATGTTGGCAGTAGACATGAGACTTTCACCTTCGTATATGAAATTGCCGAAATCCAGAGTTTCACTGTCTATTACAGCCGCATTCTCCTGCAAATCCGTAGTAGTGAAAGCGAGGTCATACACATACATATATGTCCTGGAGTTGTCCGCCCACGAACTGCCGTATCCGTTGCGCACATACTCAAAACGTACCGTGTGTTCACCCGGCCCGAAGTCTATGCCATTTGAAATATCCATATTGACCGAAGTGTAGGAAGCAAGCAGTTCTTCATCCACATACACATTGCCATAGAAGTAGTACCAGTCGGAGCTGTTGGACAAACCTTTCCAAGAGAACGTTCCGAGTTTTCCTTCAGGCACGGTGAAAGCAGCCTGTAGCCATGATGTGCTGACCACTCCGGGACCTATGTTGGTAGATATGGCCGCCGGAGCCACAGGCAAAGTGTCGACTACGGCAAAAGGATAATCCATGCAGGTGAGAATCTTCATATCGCCCTCCTTGATGATGGCCGAATAGTCGGGAGCAGGCACGCTCGCACCGGCCATCTGAATCAGGAGAGGCTCGCCTTCATTCTCCACTGTAATTATGCCCTCATAATCGCCTGTTGCCAAAGGAGAGAAAGACACAATCAGCGTGTCGCAACCCTGAGCAGGAATAGTTCCGGCTATAGGGTCAGCGCTGAATCCCTCGCCATCACAAGTTATGGCATAGTCGGCAGCCACATTGGCCGAGTTGGTCAATATCACCTCCTTGCTTTCAACCAGTTCCGGGAACACCCCGTCGCCGAACTGCAATACAGACTGGAATGTGTGCAGAGCCGGAGTGTCTCCCGGCAGGTCGAGCACCATATCCTTATATGTGGTATAGAAACCCATCTGCGAAGCAGAACTTTCCATGAAATTGGCAACGGCAAAGTTCTGCTCGGTAGTGATGTGCGCCTTGTCATCCGACACATAGAACACAAGTTCATCTTCGGGAACAAGGGTACCGGTCTCGGATACTTCGCCGGCAAACAGACAGCCGATGTAGAAATTCTGGATATAGCCTACTCTCGTGGCATTCTCAAAGTCGGTAGGAGTAGGAATGGTAATAGTTCCGGCAGCTTCGTCCCACACACCGGTTATGTCATACTCCTCGTTCTGCGCCGTGGGGTAACCGTCCACCAAGTTGAACAGCCTCTTGATAGTGGCCGTAGTGCCTTCGTAAGTTATCTCCACAGTATAATTGCGCACTTCGCCGCCTTCATAATAGAAAGAATAATTCTTGTGGAACGACCAAGCCGAGCAATAATACTCGTATGTCTCGCTCGCTGCCGCAGACTTGATTTTCTTTTTCTCGAAAGGAGTGTGCGACACCGGTGCGGCAACTCCGTCGGGAGGCGCAACCGTCAATCGGGTTACATCCATTGTCTCATTTGATGAAGACAACATGTTTCTCTGTCCCGTCTGTGCATAGGCGCCGACTGTGCAGGCTGCCAATGCAAATAAGATAAGTAGATTCCTTCTCATAAAACAGATCGTTTTTTATGGTTATTAGTTACAACATTTTTTGTTTTGTCTACCGCAAATCTAAAGGGTAGAATATCATTTTGCAACTTTTTCCACTACATATATCATAAATTGATGATTTAAGAGCCGTATTTATGATATATTACTTTCAATTTGACAGAAAACCCGAAAGGAAAGCATTTACGCCACAAAGAGAAAGATTTCATGCATCCCGCTTAGGCCGCGCGAAATTTAAAGCCACACCGAGAAATGAGGCCGCAAATAATCAATACAACCGGAAAACTTAATCAGTAAACCAAGCGTTCAAGCTGTATAAAGTAATTTTTTAGCATTCGACCGGTAAATAGACGGAGATATTCCTATCTTAGCCTTAAACAAAGCATAAAAAGTCTGCGGAGAAGCGAATCCGATATTATAAGATATGGTCTTTATCTGTTCCTCGTTTTGCGGATCGGAAAGTATTTCCACCGCTTCATTTATCCTGTAATTGTTTATATAGTCGGAATAAGACTTGCCACTCTGTTCGTTTATCACCCTCGACAGATATGTGCGGTTGGTGCCGAGCATGGATGCCAGCTTATCGAGCGTCAGGCCGGAGTCGTGATACACCCTCTCATCATACATCAGATGCTCAAGACTGATAAACAGCTGCTTGCTCTTCTCCTCATTCAAAGAAGAGGTGTTATATTTCGTCTCCGCCTTCCCGTCCTTTCCGGCTTTTTCCAGTTGTATCCGCAACCTTTTCTCGTTTTCTATCTTGTCGAGGTTGGTTCTGACAATCTCCTTATACTGCTTAGTGCGGTGATGATAGAGCAGAAACACGAACACCGACACGCACAAAGCAAGCACCGCCACAAATATCATGACCTGCAACTTCTTGTCTTTCTCCATGAGCAGCACCTGCTGCATGGCATTTTTCTGCTTTTCCTCCGAGACTTTATACTTCACATCCAGTTCCTTGAAAGCCTTCTCCCTTTCAGCCGAAAGCAGTTCGTCCTTTATCTCGACATACATCTTATAATAGGCCAGCGCATTCTCGAAATCGCCCTTATGCTCGTATATGCCCGACATGTTGGCATACAACTCCTTGCGGAAAGTGGGAATGTCATTGTCCGTCATCAGCTTCTCGGAACGCTTCAGCTGCGACAAGGCTTCATCGAAACGCTGATGCTGCATGAGAAACATGCTGTAACAGATACCCGAATAAACCTTGTCGTATGTGGATGTCTCCGGCAAATTGACTATAGACTTCCTGTAATAGTCCTCCGCCTCCTCCGGATTGCCCATCATATTGTAGACATCCCCCATAAAGGAATACATATATTGCAGTTCCGCTTTCAAGTCGAGCTTTTTCGCAATGCCCATAGCCTCCTCCAGATAGCCGAGCGCCTCTTTCACTTCATACCTGTTGTAAAGATAATTGCTGATATTGACTCCGGAAGTATATATGCTGAACTCATCATTCAATTTCTTCGCTATGTCATAAGCCTTCATGGCATATTGCAAACCAGAAGTATCGCCTTTGAGGAAATACACGCTCGACAGGTTGATATACGCCGACACCTCCAGCGAGGCATCATGATTTTCCTTTGCGCGTTTCAGCAACTCGAAACTGTAGTATATGGCTTTCGGATAATCTACCGCAATATTCTGGTAATACACAAACAGCAGTTTATAAGACCACAACAGCAATTCCTCGTCACGGTCTTTCCTCATTTCCTCCAAAGCGGCTTCCACACGGCTTATTTCAGGTCCATAATCGAGTTTGTCACCCCTGTTGACCGACACAAACATGCGCATTATCTCCCCCAACTCCAAAAGCCGGTCATCATCCTCCGCTGAAGCGATAGCCATCATCGCCTCAGCCTCACGCCATGCCCTGTCGAAATCTTTCTTTTCCAACGCCTTCCTGCAATTGTTCTTGGCTATGGCATAGTCGCTGCCGGCATCTGCCAGCACAGTCCCCGCCCGAAAACACACCAACAGGAAGAGCAGAAAAACCCTCATCACTACAGTCTTCTTCAATATGCAATCCATACTGTCAATTTCCCCAATATTATTCCCCGCCGAAAGAGGCAAGGGAATTCATGGGGAAAATTACACTTTTTTATCCGCACAGCACATCCGCCCGCAGCCTTTTTATCACTTTTTAACCTTAGCCGCCACGATAGGAGCGAGCCTGGCTTTCAGTTCCTCGCCCAACGCTTTTTTGGCTTTTATATGTTCTGTTATGGTTCTCACAAAGACATTGTTCTCGAAATCGCCTCTCACCTGCTCAAAATCAAGTTCCCTCTCGGAGGAAGACCCATCAGCACCGAACCCGGTCTTGAAAGACAGGGAAAACTCCTTGCGCGCATCCTCATAAACCATCCTGTCAAGACCTATCACGGCATCCTCCCACTTGTCTACCATACGCACCACGTCTTCCGCCGTGACAGCCTGAGGACTCACGCCATAGAACTCCTCTATCTTGCCGTATGCCCACGTCCACTCATAAGTATAATAGTTGTCATTCATCTCCTCAAAGCAGGCGTTTATCTTTTTCAACTTATCCACAGAGCCGTCCTCTATGCCGGTCAGGAGTTTTTCTATCTCCGTCTTGGGAGCTATCAGACCCGCTATATCCACCCATTCGCCCTGCCCCGTCGCGGTATCGGGAACAAGACGGGCGCGAATGTCATCGTCCGAACTGAAAGTCATACCCTCCAGACGCTTTATTATGGAGTTGCCCATAAACTTGTTCACAGCCATGTCATACAGCCTCAATCCGTTCACGAGGGAAGAATTTTTAATGCGCGCGCTCTGGAAAGAATACGACTCGGAAGTCTCGCCCGACACGCTGCGCAGCGACTCCAATATCTTTATGGCGCGAAACATCTTCTGCACAGTAAACGGGCTGAGCAGATTGTAGTTGACAAAATCCAGCCGGTTAGGGTCTTTCCTGCCGTCCCTCTTAGGCCACTTGCCTGCATCGCGGATAGTACCGACACTCCTGAGGTTGACTCCCGGCACCAGGTTGGTCTTGCCCTCCTGCTCTATCAGATAGGAGAACGGCAGGTCGGAAGTATCGGGATGCGACACGTGCCTGCCCATGACCAGAGAAAACGCGCCTATCCGCGCAGGCCAAAGTATATACGAATCGGACGTAGTCTTGGCTCCACGCTCTAATATGCCCTGATGCATAGGCCCCAATTTGTACATATGGTTGCTCTGGTTGGAACCGGAACCGGCATTCATAAACGAAAACATCCCAGCAATAAGCAGCGTGGACTTATGGTGAGTCACGGTAAACGGTCCGGCAAAGATGGAACACGCCTCTCCGTTCTCACCATGACAATTGCTGAAAAACAAAGAGTCGGAAGCCGAATAGCCATGCCCCAGATGACACGACTGCCCCACGAAACAACGGTTGAGCACCGTACCCTCGTCCACGCACGTCCCCGATGAGATTATGAAATCATCCATGATAACCCCATCGCCCACATGCACCGGCGCGGCGGCATTGCTGTTGATACCGCCGTTGCACAGCCTCGATGCTCCGCGCACCGTCGCAAAGTCGCCAATGCGTACATTGCGGATATAACCGGCATTGACTATGCTCACATTCCGCCCCACAGACCCTGTGGCCGATGCATGTTTTTCCGAATAGAAGCGCACCAGTCCCTTCATCTTCTCGGCCACTTTCGGCCTGTGCCTGTACAGAGCCATAATGTAGGCCTGATGCGCCGACAGTTTGTCGCTTATCATGACTTCGCGCCCTCCGGTCTCATCCATGACCGAAACTTTCACTCCGTTGCCAAAAGCAGCGACTCCGTCGGTAAACATGCAGTCTATGTTTATTATGACAGTATTGTCGCCTATCGAATAGTTGGCTATATAGTTGTTCACATTCTCGATGACGCAATCGTTGCCCACCGTGACATTGTGCAACACCGCGTTCCTTATGCCGGAATGCTTCCTCACGCCGCCAGGCAACAGGATTTCACCTCCGAACACGCCCAGCTCCACATGCCCGCTGAAAGACACATTGCTAATATATCCGACAGAAAAGGCATCAGACACAAAAACATCGTTCCAGTCACCGCAACTACAGCCCTGTTTTTCCAACATCAGGATTTCATCATACGATAATTTTCTTAATAGAGATTTCATATAAAGATTTTTTACACATTACACGATGCAAATATAGCATTTATCACGATACAACAGAGAAAAAAGCCCAACAATATCTCAACCGCCTGGGAAAGAAGCAAAATAAGCCCATACCGCACGCCAGGAAAAGCCCGGAAAAGGATCGGCTCGGTCTTCCCCGAAGATGGCGTACATCCCGGGCAATGATCGGCTCGATCCCGGGTAAAGATGGCGCACATGCCGGCAGGCATACGGAAAAGTATTGCGAGAAGATTTATTCCAGCCTCCGATTTGCATACAGCAGTTTGCAAAAAATGCAACAAAAACAAGCAAAAACGAGCACTTCGGCAGCTTTTCTTCTTAAAAAACATTAAACTCGAAACAAAAAACCGGTCAGACTATTGCAGGTCAGAAAAACATCCGTACCTTTGCAACGTGTTTTTCATAGTATTAGATTTAAGGTTAACAAAGATTGGGAGCAAGGCGTTGCTCCTTTTTTATTTTAAAGCCGCACTACAAAAAAGGACGCATTAAAACAAAATAAATATCTATCTTTGCCGTTCGATAAAAAAGAACAATAGCTATGAAAGGAATAATTCTGGCAGGCGGCAGCGCCACCCGACTATACCCGTTGTCTAAGGCCATTTCCAAACAGATAATGCCGGTATATGACAAACCCATGATATACTACCCGCTGTCAACCCTGATGCTGGCAGGCATAAGAGACATCCTCATCATATCCACGCCGAGAGACCTGCCCATGTTCAGGGAACTGCTCGGCGACGGCACGGATATAGGCGTCAATTTCTCATACAAGATACAGGACAAGCCCAACGGACTGGCGCAGGCTTTTGTCATAGGCGAAGATTTCATAGGCGATGACTGCTGCTGCCTCATATTGGGCGACAATCTCTTTTACGGACAAAACTTCTCGGCCATGCTCAAGAGGGCAGCGGCCACATCGGGCGCATGCATCTTCGGATACTACGTGAAAGACCCCAGACCATACGGAGTAGTGGAGTTCGACAAAAGCAAAAAGGTCATATCGCTGGAAGAAAAACCCGCCAACCCCAAAAGCAACTACGCCGTGCCGGGACTGTACTTCTACGACAACAGCGTAATAGACAAGGCAAAGAGACTGAAACCCTCGAAAAGAGGCGAATATGAGATAACAGACCTGAACAACATGTATCTGGAGGAAAACAGCCTGAGGGTGGAAATATTCGGCAGAGGATTCGCATGGCTCGACACCGGCAATTGCAACAGCCTGCTCGAAGCGGCCAACTTCGTAGCCACCGTACAGAAAAGGCAAGGCTTCTTCGTGAGCTGCATAGAAGAAATAGCATGGAGACAGGGCTGGATAGACTCCACCCAACTTGAAATACTCGGCAAAAGACTTGAGAAAACAGAATACGGGCAATACCTGATGGAATTGCCCAAACTGAAAAAATAGACTTTACGGTTATGAAAAATATATTGGTTACAGGAGCAGCCGGTTTCATCGGCGCCAACTTTATAAAATACATGCTCGCCAGGCATGAGGATGTCAAAATAATCATTTTGGACAAACTGACCTATGCCGGCAACTTCAAGACCATTGCCGATGACATAGACGGCAGGAGATGCTTTTTCATACACGGCGACATCTGCGACGAAGACTGCACAGACAGGATTTTCACTGAGCATGAGCCTGACTGCGTGGTAAACTTCGCAGCGGAAAGCCATGTGGACAGAAGCATAGAAGACCCGCAACTGTTCCTCAAGACCAACATTCTCGGCACGCAAAACCTGCTCGACACCTCCAAACGGCATTGGGTCACAGGAAAAGACGACAACGGCCGCCCAATATGGAGAAAGCATGTCAGATTCCATCAGGTATCGACAGATGAAGTGTACGGCTCGCTCGGCAGCGAAGGTTTTTTCACGGAAAACACCCCGCTATGTCCGCACAGCCCCTACAGCGCATCGAAAGCCAGCGCCGACATGTTCGTGCAGGCATACGCCGACACATACGGCATGCCCGTGAGCATCACACGTTGCTCCAACAACTACGGACCCTACCACTTCCCGGAGAAACTGATTCCGCTGATAATAAACAACATACTCGAAGGCAAAAAACTGCCGGTGTACGGAGACGGCACCAACGTGAGAGACTGGCTCTACGTGGAAGACCACTGCAAGGCCATAGACATGGTGATAAATTCGCCCGAAGCCGAAGGACAGACATACAACGTAGGCGGACACAACGAAAAACAAAACATAGAAATAGTAAAGCTCGTCATACGCACCATACACGACCTTATGCAGCAGAATCCGGAATACAGACGATTGCTCCCCGATGGAGACAAAGGCGCAGACCTGATAAACGACAGCCTGATAACATTCGTCAAAGACAGGCTCGGACACGACAAAAGATACGCCATAGACCCGTCTAAAATAACAAGAGATCTGGGTTGGACACCGGAAACCAGATTTGAAGACGGCATAGTGAAGACCATACAGTGGTATCTTGACAACCGCACATGGGTGGAAGACGTGACCAAAGGAGAATACCGCCACTATTACGAACAGATGTATAAGGACAGATAAGAAACGACGCTTATGCAAATGGTAGACCTCAAAAACCAATATCTCAGAATCAAAGACGAAATAGACAACGCCATAAAGGAAGTCACAGACTCCTGCAAATTCATCAACGGCCCGCAGGTACGCGAATTTGCCGAAGACTTGGCCGCATACACCGGAGCGAAATATGTCATCCCCGTAGCCAACGGCACCGATGCACTGCAAATATCGCTTATGGCTCTGGGATTGAAACCCGGCGATGAAGTGATAGTGCCATCATTCACCTACATAGCATCGGCCGAAGTCATTGCGCTGCTCAACCTCGTACCGGTAATGGTGGATGTGAACTACGACTCATTCAACACCACTGCGGAGAACTTTGAAAGAGCCATCACGAGAAAGACAAAAGCATTCATACCCGTGCATCTGTTCGGGCAAAGCTGCGACATGGGCAAAATCATGGAACTGGCAAGAGAATATAAAATCCCGGTCATAGAAGACAATGCGCAATCCCTCGGAGCGGAATGCCTCACAGACAGCGGACGCAAACACACCGGAACGATAGGGACAATGGGATGCACATCTTTCTTCCCCTCCAAAAATTTGGGCTGCATGGGCGACGGCGGAGCCATCATGACCAATGACTACACCCTCGCAGAAAGAGTGAGGATAATAGCATCGCACGGGCAGACCGTGAAATACTACCACGACATAGTGGGCTGCAACTCACGCCTCGACACGCTTCAGGCCGCGATACTGAAAGTAAAGCTGAAATACCTCGACCAATATGCGCAGGCCCGGCAAAAGGCAGCCGCCATATATGACAAAGGCCTGGCAGGAGTAAAAGGCATAACACTGCCTAAACGAATGCCGTTCAGCACACATGTATTCAACCAGTACACGCTGAAAGTGCACGATGGCAAGCGCAACGGACTGAAAGACTTCCTCAACCGAAACGGGATACCATCAATGATATACTACCCGAGACCGCTGCAAAGGCAGCAGGCATTCAGGGGCATAGTCAGAACCGGAGAAATGCTCGACGTCTCCGAACAACTGTGCCAGGAGGTCCTGTCGCTGCCCATGCACACGGAATTGGACGAAAGCACGCAGAACTTCATCATAGAAAAAGTAAGGGAATATGCAGAGCAGCAATGACACAAGGATACACCCCACGGCCGTCATCGATGAAGGATGCGAAATAGGCTGCGGCACGTCAGTATGGCATTTCACGCACATCATGAGCCACAGTCGCATAGGACACAACTGCAACATAGGGCAAAACGTGGTCATATCGCCCGATGTGACAATCGGCAACGGAGTGAAAATACAGAACAACGTATCGCTCTATACCGGAGTGACATGCGAGGACGATGTATTTCTCGGCCCGTCATGCGTATTCACCAACGTGATAAACCCGAGAAGTTTCATCTCGAGAAAAAACGAATACCGTAAGACCCTTATCAAAAAAGGAGCCACCATAGGAGCCAACGCCACCATAGTATGCGGACACACCATAGGCGAATATGCCATGATAGGAGCAGGAGCAGTAGTGACCAAAGACATCCCCCCCTATTCGCTATGGACAGGCAATCCCGCCCGCCAAAGAGGATGGGTAAGCCGCGCCGGACACAAACTCACTTTCGACAAACAAGGCACAGCCGTCTGTCCAGAGACCGGCGAACGCTACATAATGGAGAACAACCAAGTAAAGCAAGCCAAATAAAAAAACACTCTTTGTTTTCACCTGCCACTTTTTTTGTTACTTTTGAAAAAGTATCAAAAAACAAGTACATATTATGGAAAACAAAGAATTCATCTACAAAGGGGCAAGGCTCAACGGCTTCCTTGCCATACTCGTCAACCTTTTTTTCATAGCTTTGGCTATTTATTTAACCGCTATGGCGCAAAAATTAGGCGGCAGCAGCCTGCTCATGCCCGTTGCAATCTTCAGCTTTATATGGTCGCTTGTCATGTTGGGCGGCTATTTCAGCCAGGAGCCGAACGAAGTGCGCGTCATGGTGTTCTTCGGCAAATACAAAGGCACATTCAAAGACACAGGTTTCTTCTGGGTCAATCCGTTTCTTTCAAAAAAACGCCTGTCGCTCAGAGCGAGAAACATCGATGCAGAACCGATAAAAGTAAACGATAAGATAGGCAATCCTGTCCTGATAGGCATGGTACTGGTCTGGAAACTGAAAGACACCTACAAGGCCATGTTTGAAATAGACGCCCAGACTATGGCTCAGACCTCAGCAACAGGCGTCAATCAGGTCTCATCCAGAATGAACGCATTCGAAAAATTCGTGAGAATCCAAAGCGATGCCGCATTGAGGCAGGTAGCAGGACTATACGCCTATGACAACATGAACGAGGAAAACAACAGCAACAAAGAAATGACGCTCCGCTCAGGCGGCGAAGAAATAAACGAACAGCTGGAGCAAAAGCTCAATGAAAGACTTGCCATGGCCGGCATAGAAATCATAGAGGCAAGAATCAACTATCTGGCATACGCTCCCGAAATAGCAGCCGTAATGCTCAAGAGACAACAGGCCACAGCCATAATAGCCGCTAAAGAAAAGATTGTGGAAGGAGCTGTATCGATGGTGAAAATGGCCCTCGAACATCTGGAAAACGATGGAATAGTGGAACTGGACAAAGAAAAAAGAGCGGCAATGGTGAGCAACTTGCTCGTCGTGCTGTGCAGCGACAAGGACTCGCAACCCATAATAAACACCGGCAGCCTGAATCAACGTTAACCAAAAATACATACGCACATGAAACGAATCATACTGGCAACATTGCTGCTCGCAACAATGATTTACACCTATGGCTCAGAATGCAACGGCCACACAGAGCGGGCAAAAGCCATACTGACCAAAATAATGAATGCCGACACCGACAGCATCTACGACACCATGTCGGCCGAAATGAAGCAAGGCATACAAAGACAACAGCTGAAAAGCATATGGGCAATCCTCACCATGCAGGTCGGAGAATATAAAAGCGATTCGGAATGGAATTGCACGGAACAGGACGGACTGACTATAGTCACGGCAAGACTTTCTTTCCGCACGATGGACCTGGAATATACCGTATCTTTCGACCCGGCAGGCAACATGGCCGGATTATTCTTCACACCGGCACCGCCCAAAGAGACTGAAGAAAAAACAGCCGAAGCACCGGACTATACGGAAAGACGCATCACGCTCGTAAGCGGAGAATTCAAACTCGATGCCATCCTGACCCTCCCGGACAGCATTAAAAATCCAAACCCGCCATGCGCCATACTGGTGCATGGCTCCGGCCCATCAGACAAAGACGAGACAATAATGATGAGGAAACCTTTCAAAGATCTGGCAGAAGGTCTTGCATCGCATGGCATCGCTACGCTGAGATACGACAAGCGAACCTATGCCTACCGGAAAGAAATGAACAGGTATGAAGACAAAGCGACACTGGATTTCGAGACTACGGATGATGCGCTTGCCGCATTCAGACTTTTAAATGAAGGCAATACCCCTATAGACAAAGACAGGATATTCGTCATTGGCCACAGTCTCGGAGCCATGATGACTCCGAGAATCATGGAAAAAGAAAGCGGCATAAGGGGAGGAATCATGATGTCGGCCAATGCCACACGGCTTGACTCTGTAATGCTCTATCAGATAAACTATCTCGACAGCATACAGCCCAGCATGAATTATGATAAAGAGAAAACCATAAAAGAACTGGAACTGATAGCGAAAATCGGAACGCCGCAATTCGACAAAGACACAAAATACATAATAAACACTCCCACATGCTATTGGGAAAGCGTAATATCGTACAACCAGATAAACACCGCCCGCAAAATAGACAAACCTCTTTTCATCATGGGCTGCGATAAGGACTATCAGGTGCCACCGTCAGAATTGAGAAAATGGGAAAATGCTTTACATGGAAAGCCAAACATTTCTTTCAAAGAATACAAAGGATTGAGCCATCTCTACATGCCCGCCGGAGATACGCCATCGCCGACTGACTATTTCGGAGAAGGACACATGACAGAAAATGTGATAGAAGACATAGCAGAGTTCATAAACGACAACTGACACATCCCCACCGAGAAACAAAAAAACATCCCGGCATGATTGCGTGCCGGGATGAATCATATATGTATGACAATCCGCAAAGGGATTTTATTTTCAACAACTTATTCTGCCGCAGGCGCTGCTGTTTCAGCAGCCGTTGTCTCCACATTCTGAGTGTTTTCCACTTCTGCACCGTCTGTAGCTTTTTTCTTCCTCGAACGACGTGTGCGAGTCTTCTTAGCCTTACCACCAAGCATGTTCTCGTTGTAGTCAACCAATTCGATAAAACACATTTCAGCAGCGTCACCGAGACGTGTTCCGGTTTTAATGATACGTGTATAACCGCCCGGACGATCGGCTATCTTGACCGATATTTCCTTAAACAGTTCAGTTACGGCATACTTGTTATGCAAATAGCTGAAAACTACACGGCGTGAATTGGTTGTATCGTTCTTTGACTTTGTCAACAACGGCTCCACATATTTTTTCAATGCTTTAGCCTTAGCGACGGTCGTAGTGATTCTTTTGTGCATTATCAGCGAAACGGCCATGTTAGCGAGCAAGGCTCTACGATGAGATGCAGTACGACCGAGATGGTTAAATTTCTTATTATGTCTCATTTTTCTTATTCTTTATCTAACTTGTATTTTGAAATATCAGTTCCAAACGACAGATTCAGACTCTCCAGCAAATCATCAAGCTCGGTGAGCGATTTCTTTCCGAAATTGCGGAACTTAAGCAAATCAGTCTTGTTATATTGCACAAGATCGCCCAATGTCTCCACGTCAGCAGCCTTAAGACAGTTAAGCGCTCTGACAGAAAGATCCATATCGACAAGTTTTGTCTTCAGCAACTGGCGCATGTGCAGTATTTCCTCATCAAATTCCTCATTATTGTCATTGTCAGAATTTTCAAGAGAAATCTTCTCATCTGAAAACAACATGAAATGATGTATGAGGATTTTGGCCGCTTCCTTAAGCGCATCTTTCGGGTGTATGGAACCATCCGTAGAAACTTCTATAACGAGTTTGTCATAATCGGTCTTTTGCTCTACACGATATGGCTCAACCGTATATTTCACGTTTCTTATCGGAGTATAAATCGAATCTATAGCAATGACATTAGGATCTGTACAGAACTCCTGGTTTTCCGTATACGGCACATAACCGCGTCCTTTATTGATTGTCAAATCTATAGTCATTGATGAATTCGGATCCAAATGGCAAATAACTAATTCAGGATTTAACACTTCAAATCCGGTGAGATATTTACCTATATCACCTGCTTTAAACTCTGTCGAATTTTCGATAGTAATACTTACTTTTTCACCTTCGAATTCTTCCACAACTCTTTTGAATCTCACTTTTTTAAGATTCAATATAATGTTAGTGACATCTTCTTTCACTCCCGGAACAGAAGCGAATTCATGTTCAACACCGGCTATACGAACGGTATTGATTGCAAAACCTTCCAAAGAAGAAAGAAGAATACGGCGAAGAGCGTTACCGACAGTCACGCCAAAGCCCGGTTCAAGCGGTCTGAACTCGAATTTACCGAATTTAGAGTCCGCCTCTAACATTAATACTTTATCAGGTTTTTGAAATGCTAATATCGCCATGAAATTAATTATTATTTAGAGTACAATTCAACGATCAAATGCTCCTTAATGTTTTCCGGGATATCGGCACGTTCAGGAACATAAAGCAATTTGCCGGCTTTCTGATTTTCATCCCATTCCAGCCAAGCATATTTAGCATGATTAAATCCGCTCAAAGCATTGTCTATTACTTCCAATGATTTGGATCTTTCGCGAACGCCTACGATTTGTCCCGGAGCTACAGCGTATGAAGGAATATTGACCACTTTACCGTCTACCACAATATGTCTATGGTTTACCAACTGACGTGCAGCGGCACGTGTCGGAGCTATGCCAAGTCTGTAAACGATATTGTCAAGTCTGCCTTCCAAAAGCTGAAGCAACACCTCACCGGTGATACCTTTTTTACGTTCAGCTTTCTCAAACAGGTTGCGGAATTGTTTTTCAAGAAGTCCGTAAGTGTATTTAGCTTTCTGCTTTTCACGCAACTGTACACCGTATTCGGAAGTTTTTCTTCTTTTTGAATTTCCGAATTGTCCAGGAGGGAAATTTCTTCTCACCAAATCTTTGTCAGGTCCGAAGATAGGCTCTCCAAACCTACGTGCAATTCTTGTTTTTGGTCCAGTATATCTAGCCATTTTTTCGTTCTAATTTAATTGATTATGATCTTATTTTGTTGCAGCCGCGATTACAGAGAGAAAGTTGCATGTAATCTAAAAAACAAAACAATATCACGCATTATTATTAATTATCCCAATTATTAAACTCTACGTCTTTTCGGAGGACGGCAACCGTTATGTGGCAACGGAGTAACGTCTACGATTTCCGTTACTTCTATACCGGCGCCATGTACGGTCCTTATAGCGGACTCACGTCCGTTACCCGGTCCTTTTACATAAGCTTTAACTTTCCTCAAGCCAAGGTCATATGCAACTTTCGCACAATCCTGCGCTGCCATTTGAGCTGCATAAGGAGTATTCTTTTTAGAACCCCTGAAACCCATTTTACCTGCTGAAGACCAAGAAATGACCTGACCTTCACTATTCGTAAGAGAAACGATTATATTGTTAAATGAAGAATGCACATGCAATTGTCCATTAGCATCAACTTTCACATTTCTCTTCTTAGCTGCGACTGTTTTTTTTGCCATATCAACAATTATTATTTAGTAGCTTTTTTCTTATTTGCAACAGTTTTCTTCTTACCCTTACGTGTGCGAGCGTTATTTTTAGTGCTCTGTCCACGAACAGGCAATCCCAAACGATGACGGATACCACGATAGCAACCTATATCCATCAGGCGCTTAATATTCAACTGAACTTCCGAGCGAAGATCACCTTCTACCTTATAGCCGGCTCCAATTATCTCACGAATTTTTGCAGCC
>DVIH01000010.1 GCA_018711405.1 Candidatus Avibacteroides excrementipullorum
GGATGAGCATGATTATGCAGTAGCCAAAAGAATTTTGACAGAGATAAGAAACAGGTTGTCTTTCCTTGTGAATGTCGGTCTCGGCTATCTCACATTGAATAGGCAGAGCAATTCGTTGTCGGGTGGAGAAAGCCAAAGAATAAATCTTGTCACATCTTTGGGCAGCAGCCTTGTTGGTTCGCTTTATATCCTCGATGAGCCGAGCATAGGATTGCATAGCCGCGATACCGACAGGCTTGTTTCTGTCTTGCGCAGTTTGCAGCAGCTTGGCAACACGGTAATCGTGGTAGAGCATGACGAGGATATAATCAGGAAAGCAGATTATGTCATCGACGTTGGGCCGGAAGCCGGTATCAACGGAGGACGGATAATGTTTCAAGGAGACATTGACAGTCTGGATGAAAAGGCAGACAGCCATACGGTCAGATATCTGTTGGGTAAGGAAAAAATAGAAGTGCCGGCAACGAGACGCCGGTGGAATAACTATATACAGATAAACGGCGCCCGTGAAAACAACCTGAAAGGCATAAACGTGAAATTCCCGTTGAATGTGATGACTGTGGTTACCGGTGTGAGCGGATCGGGGAAAAGTACATTGGTGAACAGCATCTTCTACCGTGCTTTAAGCCGGGAGCTGTCCGATACGGAACTCGCGCCTGGAGAATACATATCTATGGAGGGCGATGTACATCTGGTGAAGAATATAGAGTTTGTCGACCAGAATCCCATAGGCAAGTCTTCGCGCTCCAATCCTGTGACATATATAAAGGCTTATGACGAAATAAGAAAGCTTTTTGCATCTCTGCCTTTGGCCAAACAGTTAGGCCTCACCGCATCTTCTTTCTCATTCAACATGCCGGGAGGACGGTGCGAAGAATGTAAGGGGGAGGGGACTGTGACTGTGGAAATGCAGTTTATGGCCGATCTGGTGCTGGAGTGCGAAAGTTGTCATGGCAAGCGTTTCAAGCCCGATATACTGGAACTGAAATACAGAGACAAGAATATTTGCGATATACTCGACATGAGTGTGGATGAGGCTGTGGACTTTTTTACGGAAAACCGTCAGCCCAAAATAACCAAAAAGTTGAAAGCCTTGCAGGAAGTGGGGCTTGGCTATGTGAAGTTGGGACAGTCTTCAGCTACGCTGTCGGGCGGGGAGAACCAACGGGTGAAACTGGCATACTATTTGAGCCAGGAAAAGACAGAACATACCATATTCATATTTGACGAGCCGACTACCGGACTTCATTTCCACGATATAGCCAAACTGTTGAAATCGTTTGACGCTCTCATCGAACGGGGGCATACGGTCATAATAATAGAGCATAATATGGATGTAATAAAATGCGCCGACCATATCATTGATTTAGGTCCCGAAGGAGGAGATAAAGGCGGATATGTTGTGGCGTGCGGCACTCCGGAAGAGATAGCTTTGTGCCGCAACTCTTATACAGGACATTACTTGAAAGAAAAACTAAGTTAATACATAAATAAATGAGAAAAGAGTTTATATATATTTTATTGTTGGCTGCATCAGCCTTTGGCGATGTGGCGGCGCAATCGGGACCGAAAAGGGAATTTAGAGGAGCATGGTTGCCTACTGTCACGGGAAACTACATGGGAATGTCGGAAAATGAGATGAAATCGGTATTGCTGCAAGAGCTTAACGCTTTGGAGAACATAGGCATAAATGCCATACTGTTTCAGATAAGGCCGGAAGCAGATGCCTTGTATAAATCCGACTTTGAGCCGTGGAGCCGGTTCATCACCGGCAGTCAGGGCAAAAATCCCGGTTGGGATCCTACGGCGTTCATGGTGGAGGAATGCCATAAACGAGGCATAGAGTTTCATGCCTGGATTAATCCTTACAGAGTGAAGACAAACAACGGCAACTCCCTTTCATCCAATCATATTTACTACAATCACCCGGAATGGTTCATGGAATACGGAGGACAGACATTCTTCAACCCCGCATTGCAGGAGAGCCGCGACTTTATCTGCTTTGTGATAAGAGACATTCTCTCAAAATATGACGTGGATGCCATACACATGGATGACTATTTTTACCCTTATCCAAAAGACAATGAAGAAATTGATGACGATTTCTATTTCAAGGTCTACGGCAAAGGATACAGAAACAAGGATGACTGGAGGAGAAACAATGTGAACATGCTGATAGAGCAGATCCACAAGACCATAAAGGAAGAAAAGCCTTATGTGCAGCTGGGCATATCTCCTTTCGGGATATACCGCAACAAAAGCAGTTGGCCGAAAGGAAGCGACACCAACGGGTTGCAAAACTATGACGATCTGTATGCAGATGTGTTGTTATGGGCAGACAAAGGTTGGGTAGACTATCTGATTCCGCAGATTTATTGGGAGATAGGCCACAGGGCGGCCGATTATGACAGGCTTGTGGACTGGTGGGCCGACAATGTGAACGAAGACTGCGCACTGTATATAGGTCAGGATGTGGTGAGGACAGTCAATGCTCGCGACCTGAATTATCCTAAAAACCAGCTCGATGCTAAGATACTCAAACAAAGGGCAAGGCACGAGATAGACGGCTTCTGCTTCTGGCCGGGCCGGGAACTGATAGATAATAAAGGCAACTATACTACCGATCTGGTCAACAGGTATTTCAAGAATCCGGCTCTTTCGCCCGTCATTGACAGGTTCGCTTCCCATAAGCCCGGTGCAGTGAGAAAGATGAAAGCCGTGTGGACTATAGACGGCTACGTCTTGTTCTGGACGGCGCCCAAAGTCAAATCGGAATTGGAGAAACCAGTGAAATATTGCGTCTACAGGTTCGGAAGCAAAGAGAAAGTCAATCTGGAAGATTCGTCCAAGCTGATTAAAATAACCACAGCCCCTTATATCTCCTTGCCTTACGACAATGGCAAGAAACGATACAAATATGTTGTCACATCGGTAGACCGCTTCAATAACGAGTCGAAAGCCAAAACAAAAAAAGTAAAACTATGAAAACTGGATTTTTTTACGGATGCAGCCTGCTGCTGGCCGCATTGTCACTCATGTTGACATCATGCAAGACTGCAAACAAGACCGGCGGCAAACTCATGCCCGATGCAGAAGAGGCCACTGTCCTGGCATCGGAAGCAGCAATGCCTCATGTCATAGTGTATAAGACATCCAAAGATTACAGCCGCAATGTGCCTGTGGTGTTGGACGACAGCCGCAGCGTCATCGTATCATATCCGGCTCCGACCGATGTGACTCCATCGGTATTTTTGCCCGTGAGCCTTGACAAAGGTTATTGGCTCGACCGCAAAGGCATATCCGAAAATACGGCTTTCCTCTCATACACCTACGAGGAGTATGCCCGGATGGAATCCGCTCCCGATATGGATACGTTGCTGAAAAACATCATAGATTATGACCCGATGGTAGAGATATGGGATTGCGGCAGCCGCAACGCCTTTGGCAAAGGCGACATGACAGACCGGTTGAATGAATTGATAAATTCCGGTTTCAAAGGCTGCAAGAGGGTGAAGTGAACGCCCTAAAGCTAAACTTTTCATTACCAATCTTTTAGTTATTTCGCGAATAAAGCGTCAGAAGATCGGCTCGATCCCGGGCGGAGATGTGCGCCATCTTTGCCCGGGATGGCGTATATCTTCGGGCAAGATGGCGTACATCCCGGTCGCACCTCCCTGAAGCCTGTGGCATAAAATAAAAAAAGAGGCATGAGCCTCTTTTTGATTCGTAGCGCATACGGGAATCGAACCCGTGTTTCAGCCGTGAGAGGGCCGCGTCCTAGGCCACTAGACGAAAGCGCCATTATTATGTTTTGTGAGCCAAATGCCGGACTCGAACCGGCGACCCTTTCATTACGAATGAAATGCTCTACCAACTGAGCCAATTTGGCTTCTATTACCGTCCTGTTTTTTCAACGGTGCAAAGGTAGTCATTTTTATTTATCCGGCAATTTTCTGCGCGGTTTTTTCTTCGCCTTGAGGCTATTTTAACATAAAGTCCGCAGAGACATCCCCCATACCCATTATGATTATAAATATTCTTTTAGCGAATTTTTAGTTGCCGATACGAATAATACATGTAATTTTGAGGCAAAATTCACACAATATAGAACAAACATATAAATTTTGATATAAAATGGCAGAAGCAATTGATATTCGTGCATTGAACGAGCGTGTGAGCGAGAAAGGGACGTTCGTTACGAACTTGATGAAAGGTATGGATCAGGTCATTGTGGGGCAGAAACATCTGGTGGAATCATTGTTGATAGGTCTGTTGTCTGACGGACATATCCTGCTGGAAGGTGTGCCCGGCCTGGCAAAGACTTTGGCCATAAAGACTTTGGCATCATTGATTGAAGCATCCTACAGTCGCGTGCAGTTTACTCCCGACTTGCTCCCCGCAGATGTGGTCGGCACCATGATATACAGCCAGAAAGAAGAAAAATTCCTCCCGAAAAAAGGCCCGGTATTTGCCAACTTCGTCCTTGCCGATGAAATAAACCGTGCTCCGGCCAAAGTGCAGAGTGCTTTGCTCGAAGCCATGCAGGAAAGGCAGGTCACCATAGGCAACGATACGTTCAAGCTGCCGGAACCGTTTCTGGTAATGGCCACGCAGAACCCCATAGAGCAGGAAGGCACATATCCGCTGCCGGAAGCCCAAGTGGACAGGTTCATGCTGAAAGTTATAATAGACTATCCCAAGATGGATGAGGAGAAACTCATCATACGGCAGAACATTTCAGCCGACAAAGTGCAGGTAAGACCCATTCTGACAAAGGATGAGATACTTGAGGCAAGAAAAGTCGTGCAGGAGGTCTACATAGACGAAAAGATAGAAAAATACATAGTAGACATAGTGTTTGCAACGAGATTTCCGGAAAACTACGGGCTTGAAGAGCTGAAAAGCATGATTGCGTTCGGCGGTTCGCCGCGTGCGTCCATCAACCTCGCGCTTGCAGCAAGGGCATACGCATTCATAAAACAGAGAGGCTATGTGATACCGGAAGACGTGCGTGCGGTGGCTCACGATGTGCTGAGACACAGAATCGGCCTTACGTACGAGGCTGAGGCAGCCAATATGACGAGCGATGAGATTGTCAGCAAGCTGCTTGATAAAGTGGAAGTGCCTTGATTGCCGGTATATGGCAAAAGACTGTTGAAGATTTCGTAAAAGATATTCAATCGCACTATATATACATTGGAAACTACAGAGTTATTAAAGAGGGTAAGGCAGATAGAAATCAAGACAAAAGGTCTGTCTAACAATATATTCGCAGGGCAATACCATTCCGCGTTCAAGGGGCGCGGCATGGCTTTCTCCGAAGTCCGTGAATACCAATACGGAGATGATATCAGGGACATAGACTGGAATGTCACAGCCAGATTCCACAAACCGTTCGTAAAAGTATTCGAAGAGGAGAGGGAGCTGACCGTGATGTTGCTCATCGATGTGTCGGGCAGTCTGGATTTCGGCACTGCCCGGCAATTGAAAAAGGAGATGGTGACAGAAATAGCCGCCACTTTGTCTTTTTCAGCAATACAGAACAACGATAAAATAGGTGTCATATTCTTTTCAGACAAAATAGAGAAATTCATTCCTCCCAAAAAAGGAAGGAAGCACATACTTTATATAATAAGGGAACTGCTCGACTTCAAAGGCGAAAGTCTCAAGACAGATATAGGTCAGGCCATACGCTACATGACCAACGCCATAAAGAAAAGATGCACTACGTTTGTCATATCCGACTTTATGGACAATAAGGATTTCCGCAACGCTCTGACGATAGCCAACAGAAAGCATGACATGGTGGCCATTCAGGTATATGACAGACGCATGGCGGAACTGCCGGAAATAGGCCTCGTGAAAATACGCGATGCCGAGACCGGCGTAGACCGCTATCTCGACACCTCCTCAAAGAGGATAAGAAACCTGTATAGCGCCAAATGGCAGGAAAGCCAGGAACACCTGAAGCAGACTTTCCTGAGGAGCAAAGTAGACAGCATGTCTGTCAGGACCGATGAAGATTATGTAAAGTCACTCTTGACTTTGTTTGCCAAGAGGAACAGATAGCATGGATAGGAGCATGAAAATGAAACACAATAATTTTACAGGATTGACGGTGAGGCACGTCTTATTGTTGATGGCAATGCTGTCAGCATTTGCAGGCGAAATCCGCTCGCAGGTGACAATAGACGCGAAAATAGATTCCGCACAGATCCTTATAGGCGAACAGACCGCCATAAGGATAGAAACTTGCTATGATGCGGACAGCAAGGCATATATGCCCCGGCTGAAAGATACCATAACGAAAGGTGTGGAAATAGTCGAGACATTGCGTCCGGACACACAGATGCTCAATGAAGGCAGACGTTATCAGATAACAAACACTTACATCGTAACTTCCTTTGATTCGGCTTTCTACTACATACCCCCGTTTGTCATCACCGTAGACGGGGTGGAGTATAAATCTGAAGCATTGCCGCTGAAAGTCTTGTCCGTGCCGGTCGATACCCTGCATGCCGACAGTTTTTTCGGATATAAAGACATAATGGAACCTGATTTCGTCTTGGCCGACTGGATTATATTTTTCGTCTATTCCATAGTGCTCGTCCTGGTTGCGGCTTTGCTCGTATATGTGATAATGAGATACAGGGACAACAAGCCTATACTGAAAAAGATACACATAGAGCCTAAAGTGCCGGCCGATGAACTTGCCCTTGCCCACATGGAGGAACTCAGGAAGAACAAAGAGCGGTATGCAGACAATCCGAAAGCCTATTACACCGAATTGACTGATGCAGTGAGAAGTTATATAGCTGAGCGTTTTGAGTTTAACGCAATGGAAATGACCTCATCGCAAATAATTAAAAAACTGCTCGAATCCAACGAACGTGATGCGTTGAAGAAACTCAATGATGTGCTGGATACGGCCGATCTGGTGAAGTTCGCGAAATACAATCCTATGGAAAATGAAAATGACATGAACCTCATCTCGGCTGTCGCTTTCATAAACAATACAAGAGTGGAAATACCGGAAGACAAGAAGGAGAAACCGAAAGACATTGTCATAGAAGAACCGAGAAGTAAAAAGGCCAAAGAGAAATTGCTTTACGGCATTATCGGCATTTCCACCGTCTTGTGCATTGTGGTATCGTTGCTGGCCTATGAAATATATAAACTGTTTGTATAATTATTATAGAGGATATGGTATTTGCTAATATATATTTCTTGTTTCTTATCATACTTATAATACCCCTTATAGTGTGGTATGTAATGAAGAACAAGACAATGGATCCTTCTCTGAGGATATCGGGGGCGGATGACAGCCTGTGGAGAAAAAAGACTTTGAGGCAACGTCTGATTCACGCCCCGTTCATATTGAGAACCATTGCCATAGTGATGATAATCATCGTCCTGGCGCGTCCGCAGTCCACCGACAGCTGGCAGGACACCGAGATAAACGGCATCGACATAATGCTTGCCATAGACGTGTCGACCAGTATGCTTGCCGAAGACCTGAAACCAAACCGGTTGGAGTCGGCTAAAGAAGTGGCTGCCGAATTTATCAACGGACGCCCCAATGACAACATCGGATTGACCATATTTGCAGCAGAAAGTTTCACACAATGCCCGCTCACGGTAGACCACGCAGTCTTGCTGAATCTCTTCAAGAACATAAAGTGCGGCATAGTGGAAGACGGAACCGCTATCGGCATGGGGATAGCCAATGCGGTGGCACACCTGAAAGATAGCAAAGCAAAATCGAAAGTCATAATACTGCTGACAGATGGCACCAATAATTCAGGCGACATCTCGCCATTGACTGCGGCAGAGATAGCCAAGCAGTTCGGCATAAGGATTTATACCATTGGGGTGGGAACAAACGGTGAAGCGCCATATCCATACCCGACGGCATTTGGAATCCAATATATCAACTTGCCGGTGGAGATTGATGAACAAGTGCTGACGGACATTGCTTCCATAACCAACGGAAACTATTTCCGGGCCACGAGCAATTCAAAACTGAAAGAGGTATATCAGGAGATAGACAAACTGGAAAAGACCAAACTCGATGTCAAGGAATTCAGCCGCAGGGAAGATGAATATCAGATTTTTGCAATTATTGCATTTGTCTGCATCCTGCTGGAGGTTCTGCTCAGGACTACGGTCTTGAAAAAGGTTCCTTAAAGCGAAAATGAAGGAGGAAATTTATGTTTAGATTTGAAAGCCCATATTTTTTATATTTATTGATAATAGTCCCGGTTCTGATAGTCATATTCATCATCTCCGAATATGTCAAGACGAAACGCATAAAGAAATTCGGCGATCCGGAGCTTATGAAATCTCTGATGCCCAATGCTACGAGATACAGGCCGGCCATAAAGTTTTCCATCGTATGTCTTGCCATGATTTTTATGATATTGCTCATCGCAAGGCCTCAGTTCGGCACAAAAACCGAGACTGTCACCAAGAAAGGTATAGAGGTGGTGATAGCTTTGGACATATCAAATTCCATGATGGCGCAGGATGTGCTTCCCAGCCGTCTTGACAAATCGAAAAACATAATATCAAGGCTTGTCGACAATTTTGACAACAATAAAATAGGTCTGGTGCTGTTTGCCGGCGATGCCTATACGCAGTTGCCTATAACAAGCGATTATGTATCTGCCAAAATGTTCCTGAACAATATTTCTCCTTCGTTGATTTCCCGTCAGGGAACAGCCATAGGCGCTGCCTTGAATCTGGCTATGAACAGTTTCACTCCTCAGCAGGGAGTAGGCAAATCAATAATAGTGATAACCGATGGCGAAAACCACGAGGGCGGTGTGATGGAGGCGGTAAAGGCGGCTTCAGACAAAGGCATACAAGTCAATGTATTGGGAGTTGGCTCTGTAGACGGTGCGCCGATTCCTGTGTCTTCCGGTTCCGATTACAAGAAAGATAATTCTGGGAACATAGTCGTCACGAAACTTAACGAGCAAATGTGTCAGGACATAGCGCGTCAGGGCAATGGCATTTATGCCCGGGTGGATAATACAAACTCAGCATTCAGAGCTTTGGAAAAACAACTTGACACGCTCTCAAAAGCCGACATAGATACTAAGGTGTTCTCGCAATACAACGAACAGTTCATACCGCTCGCTTGGATAGTATTGGTTTTGTTGGTATTGGAAGCACTCATAATGAATAAGAAGAATCCGCTCTTCAGGAATGTAAAACTTTTCTCATAGTCTCAAATCGGTTTGATATGAAAATACGAATAATATTGTTTTTATTGTCTCTCTTATCTGTCCCGGCAATGACTTTTGCCCAAAAGCAAGAGCGTATGCATCTGCGCAAAGGCAATGCTCTCTTTGAGGACAGTGCTTATGTGGATGCGGAAATAGAATATCGCAAAGCATTGGATGCCGATCCTAAATCAGTAAAAGCCAAATACAATTTGGGCAATGCTTTGGCAAATCAGGAAAAGACAGACGATGCCTTGAAAGAATATATCAGTGCTGCTATGGCTGCCAAGACTAAAGAGGAGAAAGCAAGGATTTACCATAATGCCGGAGTGGCTTTGCAGAAACAGAAAAAATATGGTGAATGCATTGAGGCCTACAAAAATGCTTTGAAGGCCAATCCGGCAGATGATGAAACAAGATATAACCTGGCTCTTGCACAGAAAATGCTGAAAGACCAACAACAACAGCAGCAACAGCAAAACGAACAGCAAGACAAGAAGGATCAGCAGCAACAGCAGCAAGATCAAAAACAGAATCAGAACAATCAGAATGATAAGAAAGATAACGAACAGGAAAATCAGGATCAGCAGCAATCTCAACCGCAACAGCAGATGTCGAAAGAGAATGCTGAACAGTTGCTTAATGCAGTGAAACAAGAAGAACAGAACGTGAGAGACAAAGTTCAGAAGCAGATGCAGAACGCATCCAGCAGAAGCCTTGAGAAAGACTGGTGATTCCGGCAAGTTACAATGTATAAATGATAAAAGTATAAGTAGGAATGATAAATATGAAAAAAGTATCTGTAATAATATTTCTTTTTTGCACTTTGGCGTTAAATCTGTTTGCAGATGAGAAGTTGACGTTTACTGCATCTGCTCCCGATGTAGTTGTCGAAGGAGACAATTTCCGTTTGGAGTATTCTGTAAATTCCACTGATGTAAAGGATTTGCGCATCGCTTCAAATATAAACGGTTTTGATATATTGGCAGGGCCGTACAGATCCACATCGCGCAATGTCTCGATAATTAATGGCAAACAGACATCTTCGAGCAGCGTGACATTCACATATACGCTTTCGGCACTGAAAGCCGGTACATATACCATCCCGGCTGCATCTATCACAGCAAAGGGTGGTGAAAAACTTATATCAAACGCCATTACCATAAAGGTGCTTCCTCCCGATCAGGATGCAAACACCGGACAGTCTGGCAGCAAAGGTCGTTCCGGCGCAGGTAATGACAGAGTCTCGCAGAGCGGAAATATTGCAGACAACGACCTTTTCATTACGGCCACTGTCAGCAAGACCAATGTATATGAACAAGAGGCTTTATTGCTGACATATAAGATTTATACGCGGGTAGACCTCAGAGGATTTGATAATGTGAAATTGCCGGACTTCAAAGGATTCCATTCGCAAGAAGTAGACCTGCCGCAGACAAAACAATTTACCCAAGAACACTATAACGGCAGAAATTACCATACCACAGTATTCAGACAGTTTGTCCTGTTCCCGCAGCAGGCCGGAAAACTTGAGATAGATCCGGCCAGATTTGATGCTTCTGTTGCACGTGCTGTCAGGAGTATGGATCCGTTTGATGCGTTCTTTGGCGGAAGCAGTTATGTGGAAGTGAAAAAGACACTGACAACCCCGAAAGTCATAGTTAATGTAAAGTCTTTGCCTGCAAATAAACCGGCAAGTTTCAACGGCGCAGTCGGTTCTTTCAATCTTACTTCCAACATTAATACTCAAAATCTCAAGACAAATGATGCCGTGACGCTCAAGTTGACTCTTTCCGGTGCAGGAAACATGAAACTGATACAAGCTCCGGAGGTTAAATTTCCAGGCGATTTTGAAGTATATGATCCTAAAGTGGAAGACAAAGTTTCGCTGACGCAAAACGGACTGTCGGGGAACAAGGTTTTCGAGTACCTTGCTATTCCGCGTCACGCCGGAGAATTTGAAATACCTGCGGTAGAGTTCACTTATTTTGACGTGAAAAGCAAAGCGTATAAAACATTGAAAACAGACGCTTATAAACTCACGGTAGAAAAAGGTCAGGGCAATGCGGAACAGGTTGTTTCAGACTTTACCAATAAAGAGAGTGTGAAGGTGCTTGGCAATGATATCCGTTATATCAAGACCGGCAGTACCGACTATTTGAAATATGATGAATTGTTTTTCGGCAGCCTGGCCTATATCCTATATTACATCATTCCGTCAATGATATTCATGATATTTGTCATTGCGTACAGGAAACAGATAGAAAACAG
>DVIH01000011.1 GCA_018711405.1 Candidatus Avibacteroides excrementipullorum
AGTCCGGCACCGCCGATGGTACTACGCACCAAAGTGGGAGAGTAGGCAGCTGCCATTTTTTAGAATTGGAATTTTGATTCCTTGTCTCCGTTTTCCCTGTGGAAGGCGGAGACTTTTTTTATGCCTGTGGGACAGGGGGGAAGCCGGTCGCGGCGGGATGAAATGCCGGATGGAGCGGGCGGATCTGCTCCCCATTTGCTATGGGATTTTTTTCATTTTTCACCGCCTTTTCATGCGTCCCGGACGGGTGAAAATCTTATACTCTTTCATATTTCTTTGAAAAACACAAAAAAAAGATACACTTTTATATAATGTTTAAGAAAAATATGATATATTTGCCCCCTAAATAGGATGTTGATATAACACTGCTTTTTTAGACTTAGATATTTTTGTTAGCCTTGATGTGTGTTCTTTTGACTTTCCCCGAATTAATGTTTAGTTGATTTGCATTTGGCAAAGATGTCTTAAGATAGAGATTGATATATAATATTTTCTAATCATGGAATAATTTAAGCGTATGAAGACGAGTAAAAAACATGCAATTAAGTATTTCTGCGTAGGAGCTACTTTATGTTGCGCCGTCAGTGCTACGGCAGCTTCGGCTGATGTGCCGAATGAGGTGGCTTCGATGAATGGAGTAGAATCCATGCAGCAGGCGACGAAGACTATTAGCGGTACCGTAAAAGACGCTATGGGCGAGCCTATCATTGGTGCAAGTATTCTTGTAAAAGGTACAACTACCGGTGTGATAACCGACTTCGATGGTAATTTCGTTTTGGAAAACGTAGACGAGAATGCCGTTTTGGAAATCAGTTACATCGGATTCACCACACAGACAGTGTCTGTTGCCGGCAAGACGGTTTTCAACATCGTTATGCAGGAGGAGACACAGACTATCGATGAAGTGGTGGTGACTGCACTCGGTATCAAACGTGAAAAACGTTCTCTCGGTTATTCTACTGCTACTGTGGGCGGAGATGAATTCACTCAGGCACGTGACCTCAACATGGGTAACGCACTTTCAGGTAAGGTGCCGGGCCTTAGCGTGACGGGCAACTCTACCGGTATCGGCGGTTCCAGCCGTGTCGTTATTCGCGGTAACGCTTCCTTGACCGGTAACAACCAACCTCTCTACGTTGTAGACGGTGTGCCTTTCGATAACACCAACCTCGGTAGCGCAGGCACATGGGGAGGTATGGATATGGGTGACGGTCTGTCGAACATCAACCCCGATGACATCGAAAGCATCCAGGTGTTGAAAGGTGCAGCCGCTTCCGCCCTGTACGGTTACCGCGGCGGTAACGGTGCCATCCTCATCACCACCAAATCGGGTAAGAAAGGCAAACCGATGAGCGTGGAGTTCAACAACAACCTCCAGTTCAACATGATCTATGACATGCGCGACTTCCAGGATGTATTCGGACAGGGTACTTACGGACAGAAGCCGACTACAGCTGAGACTGCAATCCAGACAGAGACATCGAGCTGGGGTGCAAGAATGGACGGTTCCGATGCTGTGAACTTCTTGGGTGAAACTTACGAATATTCTCCCATCAACAACTGGAAAAACTTCTACCGCACAGGTATCACCGAGACTGCTTCAGTGGCATTGAGTGGTGCTGGCGAGAAGATTACTTACCGTTTCGGTCTGTCTAACATGTATGACAGGAGCATCCTGCCCAACTCTTCCATCAGCCAGCAGGGCATCAACTTGAACACTACTTACGACATCTTGTCGAACCTGCATTTGAGCGTAAATGCAAACTACGTGTTCGAGAAATTCAACGGACGTTCCAACCTGTCTGACGGTAACGGTAACACCAACGCATCTTTGCTCCACCGTGCCAATTCGTTTGATGTGCGCTGGTTGAAAGGCGTAGGCGGCGAAGGTGTCGATGAATTAGGCAGCGAGTTGCTCGGAGGTGACAACGTTTACTTCAACAACCCGTACTTCTTGCAGTATAAGAAGACCAACAATACCAACAAGAACCGTCTGACCGGCGGTATGACCTTGAAGTGGGAAATCACCGACTGGTTGTATGCACAGGGTTCTGTAACCCGTGACGGTTACAACATGGACTTCAAGCAGGTTCAGCCTATTGGTGCGGCTGCCGACCCGCAGGGATTCATGACAGAATATTCCAAGACTTATTCTGAAGTCAACCTCAACTATTTGATAGGATTCAACAAGACTTGGGGTGACTGGTCTGTAGGCGCTACCATCGGTGGTAACACTCAGCGCAACATCACCAAGCAGTGGATGGTAGACGGCGGACGTCCGTTCATCATCGATGGTCTGTGGTCTGCAAACAACGTCAGCACAAACGGCTTCAAGAAGATGTACACCGAATATCGCGTGAACTCTGTTTACGCTACTGCCGACTTCGGATTCAAAAACCAGCTGTTCTTGAACCTCACAGGACGTAACGACTGGTTCTCTACTCTGGATCCGGACAACAACCACTACTTCTATCCATCTGCAACTTTGTCATGGGTGTTCACCGATACATTCGATGCTCCAGACTGGTTCACATTCGGTAAGATACGCGGCGCTTACGCTTCTGCATCCAATGGAACAACTGCTTATCAGAACATGTTGGCATATAAATTGCTCGATTGGAAGATGAACGGCAAGGACTTGGCTACGGTCAACAATACTACTTATCCGAATGAAGGTTTGAAACCTGTACGCATCACTGAATACGAAGTAGGTCTTAACCTCTCGTTCCTCGACAACCGTTTGTCTTTCGATGCTGCTTACTATAACAAGAACACTAAGGACGATATCGCAATGGTAACCACATCCAACGCTTCCGGTTTCACTTCTTCTATCAAGAACGTGGGTGAAATCCAGAACCAAGGTTTTGAATTGTTGGTTAACTTCGTTCCCGTAAGCACTCAGGACTTCCGTTGGAACTCTACATTCAACATCGCTTACAATGACAGTGAGGTGAAATATCTCGGTGAAGTATTCGGCAAACCAGTCGAGAGTCTGAGCATTGACGGCGCAACATCAAGAAGCGGCGGTGTCTCCATCCAGAACATCGTGGGCAAACCTTACGGCGAAATAGTAGGAAAGGCATACAAGAGATCTCCTGACGGAAAACTTATCTTCGGTGAAGACAACATTCCTTTGGCTGCCGATGAAGTATCTTCTCTCGGTAACGGCGTTTACAAAGTAACCGGCGGTTGGCACAATGAATTTACATACAAGAACTTCACATTGTCATTCTTGATCGACTTCAAGGCTGGCGCTGACCTGTTCTCGGGTTCTAACTACTCGTTCTATGGCGAAGGTCTTCACAAAGAGACTTTGAAAGGACGTGAAAGCAACTACACAGTATCAGGTTACAAGCAGGCTTCTGACGGTACTTTGACTCCGGTTGATATCACAATCGTGGCAAGCGGCGCAAACACAGCTGCCAACCAGGTTAATGCACAGGACTACTACAGCGGTATAGCAGGTAACAACATTGCAGAAGAATTCATCTACAATGCAAGCTTCATCAAACTCCGCGAGCTGTCGTTCGGTTACACATTCCCGAAATCCATGCTGGGCAAGCAGAAAGCTATCAAGGGTCTGAGCATCTCTCTTGTGGGACGTAACTTGTGGACTATCTTGAAACATACTGACAACATCGATCCGGAATCTGCATACAACAACTCCAACGGTCAGGGACTTGAGTTGAACGGTTATCCGGCACAGAGAAGCGTAGGTTTCAACGTAAACATTAAATTCTAATCGATAAACAATTTATAGAATTATGAAAAAATATCTTTTATATACAATTGCAGCTGTCACACTCATGGGAATGACAACGAGCTGTAGCGATTTCGGCGATGTGAATGTCGATCCGGAACATCCGAATGAAGGAAACATGGACTATTCTTTGTTGTTCGGAAACGCTCAGGTTCAGGCTTTGGGCTCTGACTGGGATGTTTGGAGAAATGCATTGATATATAGCGGTTGCATGATTCAGCATGTAACTTCGGCTGAATGGTCGCAGGGTGTGTTCTATACATACAATGATGGTTATAGCGCAGCATATTGGGATGCTCTTTATTCGGGCGACCGTGCAGGTGTACGCGATATCCAGGATGTGATCAGACATTGGGAAAACGATGAGAATTACGGTGGCAACGATTATCAGTTCGCGCGTATCGTGAGAGCTTACATCTTCCACCGCATGACCGACCTTTACGGTGATATACCTTACTCTCAGGCAGGACAGCCATGGGCATATTCTTATCCGGAATATGATGCTCAGCAAGATGTTTATGACGGATTGCTGAATGAGTTGAATGAAGCTCAGTTGGCTATTGATGAAAGCGCAACATCGAAACTCGGTTCTGCCGACCTTTATTTCGGCGGTGATGCTACGATGTGGAAAAAGTTTGCAAATTCCCTTATGTTGCGTGTAGCAATGCGTATGTCTGAAGTTGACAGGGAAAAAGCTCAGACATGGGTTAATACAGCTGTTAAGAACGGTATCATCATGAGCAATGATGAAAATGCTTATCTGTTGCGCTCAGACGGTCTTGTAACTAAAGACTCTTCCGAGCCTTATGCTAAGATATTCGTAGAGTCTGATGCAGGCAAGTTCTTCCTGAGCGAGACTTTCGTAAATATGCTTAAGAGCACCAATGACCCGCGTCTTCCTTTGATCGGAACACGTGTTGCAGATCCTACCAAGACTTATTCGAGCGAAGGTTACGATCTCGGCAGTTCAACCGATTATGCAAGCTGGAACGGTCTTCCTATAGGTTATGAGTTGGCAGAAGGTCCTTATGCTTTGTCTGACGCTCCGGGTGTGCCGACCAATCCTGACGGAACACTTGCAGCTGATTGGAAGTCTCATTATCCTGTTCCTAACAGATTGACTTATTCAAATCCAGTGTCTCCTACATTTATCGTGACATACGCCGAAAACATGCTTCTCCTTGCTGACGCAGTACAGCGTGGTATGACATTTGAAGGCGCTCAGTCTGCACAGTATTATTATGAAGAAGGTGTAAGAGCTGCCATGAAACAGTTCTCTATCTACTCTTCTGCATCTGATTTGTACAACACTTATCTGAACGATGCTGCGATAGATGCTTATTTGGCAGCTAATCCGTATGACGCAAGCAAAGGTCTGAAGCAGATCAATGAACAGTACTATATCGCTACATTCTGCGATGAATACGAATCATTTGCCAACTGGCGTAGAACGGGATATCCGGAATTGAAGTCTGTTTATGCAGATGGAAAGACTGCATATCCTAATAGAGCAACAGCAGAGATTCCTGTTCGTTTCCTCTATCCTGTAACAGAGCAGACAGCAAATGCTGATAACTATAATGCAGCTGCAGAAAGACAGAAATTCTCAAAAAGCAATGCAGATATGGGTGTTCCTGTATGGTGGGATGTTGAGCCTGTGAATAAGTAATAGTTTAACATATCGATTTGAAAAAACGCTTTGCGCCTTGCGCAAGGCGTTTTTTTATTGCCTCCGCTCGGAGGATGTCCCTGTCGTTTCAGAGACTCGTCCGGGGATCGGCTCGGTATCGGGCAAAGATGTGCGCCATCCCGGGCAAAGATGGCGCACATCTCCGGTGAAGATCAAGCCGACCTTTTTCATTGTACATAAATACGCAAAAGAAGTCTCTGTGTATACGAAATATTAAAAATATATAGTCCACTCATAGTTTATTCTATGATATAAAAAAGGTTCATTTTTCTGTATTTGTATAGATATGGCATGTCTATGCAGATAGACTAATCCGTGATTACACTTTTTATGTTATGATATGAAAGGAGAGATATGATAGCCATATAGGTTATGGTTCTTGCCTTTTGTAAATAATTATAAAGAGAATAATTTTTTGTTTTAGTGAAAAAACACTAAATTCGCTCAAATATTGAAATCGTTTATAACTAAATTAATTGAGTATGCTAAAAACTTTGAAGTCATCATTGTTCAGATGCTGCATGGCGTTTATGGTCTTTGCGGCTTTGAACGCGTTGGCGGCTGCCACAGCCTTTGCGCAGAGTGAGGGCGGGACGGTCAGCGGTGTCGTAACTGACGAGCAAGGCCCTGTCATCGGCGCGACCGTTATGATCAAGGAGTCGAATGTGGGCGTGGTCACAGGCCTTGACGGAAGTTATACCCTGACAGGGTTGAAGCAAGACGACATCATAGAGGTGTCGTATCTGGGTTACGAGACGCAGGACATAGCCTATACGGGGCAGACTGTGCAGAATGTGTTTATGAAAGTCGCCACTGAACTCCTTGATGAAGTGGTGGTCACTGCTCTCGGCATCAAGAGGGAGGAGAAGACTCTTTCCTACAATGTGCAGTCGGTGAAGTCGGAAGAACTTACGGCTGTGAAGGATGCCAACTTTGTCAATTCGCTCGTGGGCAAAGTGGCCGGAGTGACGATCAATTCGGGCGCAAGCGGTCCGGGCAGTGCCACAAAGGTTGTGATGAGGGGTATGAAGTCGATAGAAAAGAGCAATGCCGTGCTCTATGTGATAGACGGTATCCCCATGTACAACAGAAGTTTCGGCGGGGAAGGCGGTACTATGGAATCGCCGGTAGGCTCTGAAGCCGCCGCCGATATCAACCCGGAGGACATAGAGTCCATATCAATGCTTACCGGCCCTTCGGCGGCAGCCCTTTACGGCTCTGATGCGGCCAACGGCGTCATAGTCATCAATACCAAGAGAGGCTCGGAGGGCAAGACTACGGTAACGGTCAGCAACAGCACCACTTTTTCGATGGTGAACATGATGCCCGAAATGCAGGACCGATATGGCAAGAGCGGAGGCATGTACAGCTGGGGCAACGCCCTTTCTGCCGGATACAGCTATGACCCGCGCAAGTTCTTCAATACCGGTACGGACATAATCAATTCGGTGTCGCTCTCTACCGGTACCGCGAAGAACCAGACATATATCTCTGCCTCTACCACCAATACGGCAGGCATAGTCCCTGAAAGCAAATACAACAGGTATAACTTCACTGCGCGCAACACGGCCAAGTTTGCAGAAGACAAACTGGTACTCGATTTCGGAGCAAACGTTATCATGCAAAACGACCACAACCTGGTGTCGCAAGGCCGATATTACAATCCTATCACCGGACTGTATCTGTTCCCGCGAGGCGATGACTTTTCCGAAGTGCAGAACTATGAACGTTGGAACCCGGTGCGCGGCATGATGACCCAGTACTGGCCATACGGCAGCGGCGGGCATGACATACAGAACCCCTATTGGGTGCAGCACCGCAACAACAGGGATATGAACAAACGCCGTTACATGCTCAATGCTTCCTTGCAATGGAACATCACCGACTGGCTGAATGTGACGGGACGTGCAAGAATGGATGAGTCCAATTACAAGCAGACACGGGAATATTACGCTTCGACACTCACCACTTTTGCCGGAAACAACGGAGGATATTATCTGGAGAACAGCAGCGACCGCTCTTTCTATGGCGATGTGATGCTCAACGTAGACAAGGAGTGGGGCGACTGGAGCCTTATGGCCAATATAGGTGCGTCAATCAACGACCAGCGTTACTATTCTGCAATGATGGCGGGAGATCTAAAAGAACCGAACTTCTTCTCGGCCAACAATCTGGAAATGGCCAACAAATTCAAAAGAAACGAGAGCGGCTGGCATGACCAGACTCAGTCGGTGTTCGCTTCTGTCGAAGCCGGATGGAGAGATGCAGTCTATCTCACACTCACCGGACGCAACGACTGGGCTTCGCAACTGGCATTCTCATCGCAGGCTTCGTTCTTCTATCCGTCGGCAGGCCTTTCTGCTGTGATATCCAATCTCGTGGAGATGCCCGAATGGGTAGATTTCCTGAAAGTACGCGGCTCATATTCGCAGGTGGCTTCGCCGTTTTCGAGGTGGATATCCAACCCCAGCCTGGAATATAACGACCAGACCGACCTGTGGACACAGAGCAAGACATATCCTTACCGCGACTTGAAGCCTGAAGATACGCGTTCGTGGGAAATAGGTGTCAATTTGCGTGTGCTGAAAGGATTGAGTCTGGATGTGACATACTACCGTTCCAACACATACAACCAGACTGTGTACGGAGACCTGGCGGCATCTACCGGATATGACAATTTCATAGCCCAGACCGGCAATGTGCAGAATCAGGGCGTGGAACTTGCCTTAGGCTATGACAACACTTGGGGAGACTTCTCTTGGAGCAGCGGCTTCACGTTCACATTCAATGACAACAAGATAGTGGAACTGGCCAATGACGTGATCAATCCCATTACAGGCGAGCCGGTGGAGATAAACGAGATACAGAAAGACTGGCTCGGAGCTGAGAACGTGGCTCCCCGCGTCATCCTGCGCAAAGGCGGTTCGCTGACCGACATCTATGTGAAGCACTTCATCGCAAGAGATGCCAACGGATATGTGAACGTGGATGCCAACGGGCGCATCTCTATGGAAGAGACAGAGCCTGTCAAGGCCGGCCAGCTTGCGCCTAAAGCCAATTTCGGCTGGAGCAATACGTTCAGCTACAAAGGGCTGTCGCTGGGCATAGTGCTGACCGCACGTGTGGGAGGACTTGTCTATTCGGCCACTCAGGGCATCCTGGACTATTACGGAGTGTCGGAAGCTTCGGCAGCCATGAGAGACAAAGGGGGCATCCCTGTCAACTTCGGCACGCTCGACGCGCAGTCATACTACCAGACAATATCTACCGGTAACGGAGGCTACGGCGCATACTATCTGTATGATGCCACAAACATACGCATACAGGAACTCACGCTCAACTACACTCTGCCCAAGAAGTGGTTCAACAACAAGATGGGGCTTACCGTAGGTTTCGTGGCAAGAAACCTTGCCATGATTTACTGCAAGGCTCCGTTCGATCCTGAACTTGCCTCCTCAACGAGCAGCAATTTCTATCAGGGAGTAGACTATTTCATGTTGCCGAGCACGAGAAATCTCGGTTTCAATGTCAGATTCCAGTTCTAACAATGCAAAAAGGAGACAGATATGAAATCAATAGTAAAAATATTTTCAAGCGTAGCCGTCGCCGGCGGCATTGTCGCTTTTGCAGGATGCACGAATAAATTTCCTGATTATAATACCGACCAGTATGCTCTGCGTGCGGAAAGCCCGTCGCTTGTCATACCGTCGATGATAGAATCGATGATGTATGCGCAGCAGAACTCCTCGCAGATGGCAGACCAGATGGTAGGCTCTCTCGGAGGCTATTTCACCAATGTGAACAGATGGCAGGGAGCCAATTTCGATACGTTCAATGTGTCGGACGGATGGAATACCTCTGTCTATGACCAGGCTTTCCAAGCGGTGTACAGCAACTATTTCAAGGTGGAAGACCTCACTGAAGGCGAAGGACACTGGTTCGCTTTCGCCACTCTTGTCAAGGCGGCTTCCATGATGAGAGTGACAGACTGCTACGGGCCTATCCCCTACAGCCAGGTGCGAGACGGTGACATGTATGTGGCATACGACAGCGGTGAGGATGTGTACAGGAACATCATCGATGACCTCCTTGCCGCTGCCGATGTGCTTTATCAGTATTCAACTCAGGTCGGTCTCTCTCCCATAGGTAATTCCGACCCTATCTACGGAGGCAATTATGCCAACTGGGCCAAACTCGGCGTATCGCTTGCGATGCGTGCGGCGATGCGTGCAGGCTTTGCCGATGATTTTGTGAGAGCTATGAATATGGAGTGCGGATATATATCGGCCAACCAGGAGAACGCCTTGTCGGATCCCAAGACGCAGGGCAATCCCTATCAGTTGGCTGCATCATCATGGGGAGACCTCAGGATAAATGCAAGCATCACCGACTATATGAACGGGTACAATGATCCGCGTCTGCCGCTCTATTTCACCGCAGCCACTCAAGGCAACGTGACTTATCAGGGCATACGCATGGGGCAGCCGGCCAATTTCGACAAATCGTCGGGCACTCCTTTCTCTCAGCCCAATTTCCTTGCTTCCGACAAAATGCCGGTGTGCGTGGCGGCGGAAGTACAGTTCCTCTTGGCGGAGGCTGCTTTGAGGGGGTGGATTGGTGGAGATGCCAAGACTTATTATGAGGCGGGCATCGCCATGTCGTTCGAGCAGTGGGGAGTGCAGGGAGCATCGGCATATATGGCAGATGCCGAAAGCACTCCGGCCGACCATACTGATTTCCTATCTCAGACTTACAACCGCAATACGGACGTGAAGATAGCATGGGACGCCGAGACTACCGCCGAGCGTCATCTGGAGCAGATTATCACGCAGAAGTGGATAGCCAATTTCCCCATGGGGCTGGAAGGCTGGGCCGAATACAGACGTACCGGCTATCCGGAACTTTGCGAATCGGTATCGGTCAACGAGTCGGGCGCGACCATACATTCTATAAAGGATTACCGCCGCCTGCGCTATCCTTATACCGAAGAAAGCCTTAATCCTGATAATTATGCCGCTGCCGTGCAGGGGCTTGGCGGGGCTGATGCCGAATCCACTCCGCTGTTCTGGCAGGGCAAAGGGATTTAATCATGACTAAAAACATTGGAGCATTATGAATAAAACCTATATTTTGAAATATGCAGTTCTTTCGCTTGCCGCTTTGACTGTGACCGGTTGCAGCGAATGGACTACTCCCGAGACGGAAGTCTATGACGAATATTCTTTGACGGAAGTCGCAAAAGACGAGGCTTGGTATGCAGACCTGAGGGCATATAAGGAGACGGAACACTCCATAGCTTTCGGCTGGTATGACGGTTGGGGAGAGCCGGGCATATCCACTGCCAACATGTTGACATCAGTACCCGATTCGATGGACATCATCTCGTTGTGGAACAACTCGAGGCCGCTTACTCCGGAAAAGGAAGAGGAGCTGCGGTTCGTGCAGCAGAAGAAAGGTACGAAAGTGCTGGTCTGCACCTTTGTGCAGAAGATCGGCAACGGCTTTACTCCGGCTGAATATGAATACGACTTGTCACGTCCTGAGACGGTGGAGGCGTGGAATGAATATTGGGGATGGGTGGACGGTGATGACGATGCCATAAAGGCCGCCATAGAGAAATATGCGAAAGCCATCTCCGATACATTGTATTATTACGGATATGACGGTCTCGACATAGACCTGGAGCCTAATGTGGATGCCGCGCCCGGCCCGCTCGATGAGAATCCCACATACCGCAAATGGCTGTTTGAGGCATTGAGCCAATATATAGGGCCTAAGTCCGGCACCGGACGCCTGTTTGTGATAGACGGCGAACTGTGGGAGATTCCTGCCGAGACGTGCACTTGTTTCGACTATTTCGTGGCGCAGTCCTACTCCGTGAGCGGAGGCACTCCGTCTGCCAATGCGGGAGTGTCGGCAGCCAATCTCGACAGCCGTCTGAATCGCATCGTAAGGCTCTTTTCCCCTTATATGACGGAGGAGGAGGTCACCAACAAATTCATCGTTACGGAAAACCTGGAAAGCGCGATAGACTGCCTTAACGGAGGTTTCTACTGGACTGACAGCTCTGGGGCGTGGTCAAAAGAGGTGATGCCTTCATATTTGGGCATGGCCTATTGGCAGCCTTCCAACGGATTCCGCAAAGGCGGCTTCGGTGCGTACAAGTTCAGCAACGAGAGGAACAATACGCCTATGTACAAATGGTTGCGGAAAGGCATTCAGCAGCAGAACCCTGCCGGTCCCGATGTGGATGTCGTGACTCCTGAGGATTTTGTTTCCAGATAAAAATGACAGTTTCAAATAAAAATGAATGTTTATGAATAGGATATTGAAAACAATATTGTTTGCCGCAGCGGTCGCACTGGCCGGCAGTTGCGACAATGCCGAATACGGCGTGGGCGGAGTGCGTGCTTTCTTCAGCGAGGGGACTGTATCGGCCGGAGTAAACGGCAGTGTGGTCACTTTGGGAGAAAACGGCTCGGACGTATCCCTTACGGTTTCACTGACCGACAGAGCCGACAAGGATGCTGTGTTCCGCCTGGTGGTGGACGAGACAGTGCTGGATACGTACAACAGAGAGCAGAGCGCCGGATATGACATGCTCCCGGCCGATTATTACGATCTGGGTGAAGACATTACCATACAGGCTGGGCAGTATTCGGCCGAGCCTGCCGCAATACACCTTTCCAGATTGCCGAACGAATTGTCGGGGACACCGCTTGCCTTGCCTGTCAGACTTGAGAAAGTGAGCGGCAGTGTAGACCCTACGCCGCTTACCTCCACATACGTGTTTGCCATACAGTCGGTGTTGGTCAATGACCTGGCACAATACACCGGAGCTTCAGGATTGAGGGCGGAGAATTTCAACGGTTCTTTCCCCGCAGGATTTACCGTAGAGGTGCGTTTTCAGGTGAGCAATACGGCCAACCGCAACAGGGATGTCTTCTCCAACGGCAATTGCGTGCTGTTCCGCTTTGAAGACCCGCAGAGCAATCAGGGCGATGTGATGGCGCATTCAGCCGTGCAGTTTCAAGGCTCTCCGGCGTATATCAACCCTGATCCGCTTGTAGGATTCGATGTCAACAAATGGCAGCATCTGGCATATACTTGGGACGGCTCTACCGGCATACTCTATTACAACGGCAGCCAGGTAGGCACGAAAGCCATAACGAGCAGCGATGTGGGCGGAGGCAGTTTCCCGATGGCAAGCTGGTTTGGTGGTGCTACGGGCGATGGCGGTCATAGCACAGGCTCCCAGTGGTGGATAGGTTGCAAGATTTTGTTCACCGAAGCCCGTTTGTGGTCTGTGGTGCGAACTGCCGACCAGATAGCCAACAACATAGCATCGGTGAGTACCGACAGCGAAGGTCTGGAAGGCTATTGGAGGATAAATAAGGTGACGTATAAGGAAAATGCCGATGGTTCGTATCAGTTTGACGACCTGACCGGTAAAGGTCATCCCCTCGTATCCGATGTGCCGTTCGTTTGGAATGAGGACGTCTCAAGCGAGGATACGGAGACCGCCTGGAAATAGCACGATGTGTTGTCCTTATTGGCTGTAATAGACTTATGCAGCGGCTTGAAAGCTCGATTTCAGGCCGCTGTTTTTTGTCTGCCGCGTATCGGCTCGGTCTCGGGCCGGGATATGCGCCATCTTGGGTGAGGATCGAGCCGATACCGTCGGAAGATGGCGTATATCCCGGGCGGGTGTCGCGGCGGTCATTTTTTCAGTGTGGCTTTGGCCTCTTTTATGCAGTTTTTGTATTTGTCGATGTAGCGGTTGAAGTTGCAGTCCCACTCGGCATACATTTTGGCGTACGACAATGCTTTGCGCAATGCTTTTAGCTGTAATTCCGTCCGGCTTGTGATGCGGTACAGCTCGGATAGGAAATGCAGTGACGTCATTATCTCCGGAGGAGTCTCATATTCGTCATCATAGGCTTTGGCATATTTAGCTATGGCTTTCTTCACCAGAGCTTCGCTTTTGGCATAGTCTTTCTTTCCGTAGAGGTTCCGGGCAGCGTCTGTGTACCACTCGGCTGTCGGTCTGAGATAGACCCTCGGTTTGATTCGGGCTGCCGTATCGTATGCTTTGGCTAATGAATCGGAGTATTTCTCTTTGAATTTCAGACTTTTTTGTGTGCGGTATATTTTCTTTAGCCTGTTGTCTATGTAGTCGAGCATAAAGTTGCTACCGTGTATTTTCCGGTATTTCCTTTCGGCAGCTTCCATGGCCAGATACATCTTTCTGGCATCGTCCAACCTGCCGTAGTTGAAATATTCCCGGTGGAGAAAAGTCCGTTTGTAGCATAGCGATGAATAGTCGGCAAAATTCTTTGAGGCGTTCTTGGAGTATGCCCTAACCAGTTGCAGGTGTATTTCCTCTTCTTCTGACGACATACGTCCGTTTGAGCAGGTGTTTTTGTCTGTGGCTTCCTGAAGCCTGGCTTCGAGTAGTTCTATGGTTTTTGACATGTCATTGGTACAATAATGCGCTAAATTAACGATTTGTGCTGAAAAAGCAAAGCTTTGCTGGCGGCAATGCATTAGAACTCATTGCGTGGCTGTTTTGCCTTACTGAAAGATAATCCCGATCTTCACCCAAGATGGCGTACATCCCGGACGAGGATCGGGCCGATACCATATTGTGTGTTAT
>DVIH01000113.1 GCA_018711405.1 Candidatus Avibacteroides excrementipullorum
TAAATGATTGATTTTCTTTTGTTTTCCGATATTGCAAAGGTACAAAAGAAAATGGAATTTCAAAGTGTACTAAAAGTGTACTGAATAACAGAAAATGGGCAAAATATGGCAAAAATGGAGAAAATAAGAAAGATGCAAATAGCTGATAATAAGGAAAATAAATTCTTTTATTTTCCTATGATTTCTATGCCTTGTACCGGGTCTGGGTACTACAAAAAAAGCTAAGCGACGACATAACCGCTTAGCTTTTTTATTGTATCAGGCAATATTAAATCTCAATCTTCTCCGGCCTTATTCCGCTCCAGCCATTGTACCCTGCGGGCATCGGGCAAATGCCTGACCGAGAAATCCTCAAACTTCGCCGTGAACCCGTCCCCGTCCGGACATGCTCCCATGACGCCGACCATGACAGGATGATTGTCTTGCAACCAAGCGTTACGCATCATCGTATATTCCCTGTCGTCAAAAGAATAGAAAATCTCCACTGCATCCAAGCGGCGCACAGCTTTTATCCACACAAAAGGCACAGGCTCATCCAACGGGATGATGCTCCAATCACTCGTGCGATGAGTCACCACCGTACTGAGATTGTACTTCCCGTCGACATACTCGATTCCGGCCTTGATATAATTCTCATGGTCTATGCGAAGCATCAGACCCGACTGGTCAAAGCGAGTCTTATAATCACCCGATATCTTCACTTTCACCTCGAACTCCCCGCCGCGCAAGGTGTACATGAACGGCGCGTCATCCACAGTAAACCCGTAATGGGAGATACGCCAATAATCTGTCTGGGGAGTTACACTCATCGTGAGCGAATTGCCGTCTGCCTCCCATTGTTCCGGTTCATTGAACCACTGCATTTTTTCCAACGATTGCGCCATGCAGGTGCATGAAACGACAACCATCATTCCGCTTAACAATAACTTTTTCATTTTGATTCATTTTTATAAGCCAACCTTTCAGGCTTTTCATTTGCCGTATTTTATTTACTTTTGCAAAAGTAGGATGTCCCCGACCATCACACAATAATTATAAATAACCATTTCTCCAAGCCTATGAATACGACTGATGTGCTGAACAAAGAGTTTTTTGCCCAAGACTTCGAGGAAAAACAACCGTATGCAGAAATGCTCGACAGATATAAAAGCATAGCACGCAACTATGCGCAGATGGAGAATGCTATTGCCGTATTAAGCGACCTGCGAAACAACTCCGGCTACATCTTCTACGGAGGTTTCTCAAAAATGCTCAAGACAGACAATAGCGGGAAATGCGACAGGTTGTCAACCATTTGGGAAGAAGACTTATTCAGGCTTATCCATCCCGATGATCTGGCCGGGAAACACCTTCAGGAATTATGCTTTTTCCACTTCATAAAACGCCAGCCAAAGAGGAAACGCACAGAGTATTATCTGACAAGCAGACTGCGTATGCTGGACAAGTCAAACAACTTCATCCCTGCGTTGCACAGAATGTTCTACATACCGAACCCATCCAACAACGCCTTATGGCTGGCCCTTTGCCTTTACAGCCCGCTGCCGCTCGACCTGCCGGCTCAATGCTTGATAATAAATTCAGTCAACGGACAAATGAGGGAACTGACAAGACAGGACAAGACAAAGATACTGTCAGTCAGAGAAAAACAAGTATTAAGCCTTATAAACAAGGGCTTGACAAGCAAGGATATAGCGGAAATGCTCTGCATCAGCAGGAACACTGTCAACAGACACAGACAAGAGATTTTAAGCAAACTCCAAGCGAAAAATTCCATTGAGGCATGCCGCACGGCAAAAGATCTGAACCTGATCTGAAAACCCGCCCCACTTGCCCGACATCAAGCCTTGTTCTTGTATGCCAAAGCATACATCTTTATCTGCTTCACCATAGCGAGCAGGCCGTTGCTACGGGTGGGAGAAAGATGGTCTTTCAGGCCTATACGGTCTATGAAGTAAAGTTCGCTTTGCAATATCTCGTCAGGCGTATGCCCGGAGATGACCTTCAGCAGCAGGGCTATAATGCCCTTCACTATCAAGGCATCACTGTCGGCAGAAAACACAATCTTTCCGTCTTCAGTCATATCGGCTTGCAGCCACACCTGACTCTGGCAACCGTCTATAAGATTTTGCTGCGTCTTGTATTCCTCCTCCATAGGCGGCAATTCTTCACCCAGATCTATGAGCATCTGATACCTGTCCATCCAATCGTCGACTTGTGAAAAGTCTTCGATTACTTCATCTTGCAATTCGTCTATAGTCTCCATTGTTTAAGCCTTATTTTTCAGAAAAGATTACATGGGTCACGGTTTCCCCCACTATGCCCAGCATATTTTTGTCTATAACCGCCATATTGTCATTGACCGTATGCCAGAATTCACCGAAGCTGCCGCCGGAATTGACGGAATTGGTGTGAACTATGTTAATGCAAGGGATATTGGCCGTGCGGTTCACAGGCAGATGATCATCTGTGAGATATGTCCCTCTCTCGGCAAGAAAAGCCGAAGAATGCCCCAATTCCATAGCTTTCTTCCAGACCTTGTTCACTATGGCAGAAGCATATTCCATAGAAAAACCCTCCTTATAGAAAGTGGCGCCTGCCGCTCCCACCATATCGAGCAAGATGCCATAACGGGCATTATAACCGTCCACATGCTTGTTGGCCGCCCAATATTGCGAACCGAGACACCACGAATTTTCGTCATAGTTTTGCAAGTCGAAATCAGGCGTACCCGAATCTTCCGCATCAAAGAAGATAATGTCTATACCCACCTGAGGCTTTTCTATTGAAAGCAAACGCGCTATTTCGAGCAAGACACCCACCCCGCTCGCTCCATCATTGGCACCCGAGATGGGTGTGTGATAATTTTTCTCATCCGCATCTCTATCTGCCCATGGACGTGTGTCCCAATGTGCACAAAGCAATATCCTTTTCCTGTTGTCAGGATCGTATGAACCTATGATGTTGCGTCCATTCATCTTCACGCCATCATAGCGGTAAGCCTCGAACGTCTGCTCGGTGACGGATGCCCCAAACTCTTTCAATTTGGCTGCAAGATAGTCTCCGCATGCCTTATGCCCGTCAGTTCCCGGCACACGAGGTCCGAACATGGTCTGCGCTTCAACATAGCGGTACGCACTGTCGGCATTGAATTTCGGCACAGCCACCGTTGTCTCCACCGCAGAGACATTGCCGGTTTTCCCCTTCACTGTATTTTTATTGCTGCACGCTGCCACGACAAGAAGCAAAGAAAGCGGCAGTGCTAACAGATATTTCTTTTTCATAAGGTCATTTGGTTGTTATAGTTCAATGATTTGCTTCAGTTCATCCATGTTTTTCACCGGAATGAAATAATCTTCCGGCCTGTGTCTGAGAAAGCCTTTCTCTTTCAATTCTCCGGCAAACCGTATGAGCGTGTCGTAAAACCCATCGATATTGCACAATATCAGTTTTTTATCCATGTAGCCGATAGATACAGCCGCCGCGACCGTAAACAGTTCGTCAAGCGTGCCTATGCCTCCCGGCAATGCGACAAACAAGTCTGCCAGCCGATTCATTTCCTGCTTTCTTTCATTCAGGTCTTTCACCTTGATGATGCTATCGCAGAGACCGCTCACGGCATTGCGTTCCTCGATTATCTCCGGCACTACACCTGTCACGCACCCTCCGTATTCCTTCACAGCTGAGGCAACAGTCTCCATCAGCCCCAAAGATGCTCCACCATAGATAAGCGTATCCTTGCGCAGCCCTATCAGCCGCCCAAGTTCTTTGGCCGCATTGACAAACTTTTCGTTCTCAACCGGACTTGCCGAACAAAACACTGCTATTTTTCCCATTGCATCTGCGAAAACAGCCGCTACACCGCTATTGCGCTTCCTGGTCTATCGCACCGAGCGGTATTTCCCTTCTGATGCTTTGGTCGAGCGATATGAAAGTCTCTGTGCCCGTCACGCCTTCCAGCTCCTGTATCTTCTCATTAAGGAGCCTCATAAGGTGTTCATTGTCGCGTGCATAAATTTTAGCGAGTATGGAATACGGGCCTGTGGTGAAATGGCATTCCACAATCTCCGGAATGTCTTTCAATTTGGCTATCACCCCCTTGTACATGGAACCTTTTTCGAGCTTTATTCCTACATACGTGCATGTAGTGTATCCGAGAAATTTAGGATTGAAACTGTATCCCGAACCCGTTATGACACCCATTTCGGTAAGTCTTTGCACACGCTGGTGCACGGCAGCTCTTGATACTCCGCATTCCACTGCCACGTCTTTGAACGGTATTCTTGCGTTTTGCGATATTATCTCAAGGATTTTCCTATCCAATTTATCTATTTTTGCCATGATAATTATTTTTGTTATTTTGTTTAGCAAAAATAGGTACTTTTCCGGAAAAACGTAATCTTTTACAGAAAAAAGTGTAAAATAATAGTTAAAAAAGAAGATAAAAGTCATAAATCGTATTTCCGGCGGAGACCGGAAAGCACGTCCGGCACGCAAAGGCTCACTGATATTACGGACCGGATGTCATCCGTTCAGTTCGGCAGCAATGTCAGACAATTCTTTCTTTATATTCTGGAGCTTTGAGATTATGTCGTAATTGTTCACCGTGTTTTTAGGATTGTCTTTCAGCTTTTGCCTCGCTCCCGATATGGTCATGCCTTTCTCGCGCAACAGATGATATATCATGCGCACCATCTCGATGTCCTGCTTCCTGTACTGCCTCACTCCTCCCTGCGTCTTTCTCGGACTGATGTATTGCGGGAACTCCTTCTCCCAATACCTCAACAGGGAAGTGTTGACGTCGAACATGTCGGCCACCTCCTTTATGGAATAATATAATTTTTCCTGCTTATCTCTTTCCATGATACGTGCCTATGCTAATCCATGATTTTCCCGTGATTTTCCGCCATCTGTATCATCCTGTCATATTCCTCAGGCGTAAGGTCCATGAAATAATAATTCACGGGATTTGCAATCTTCCCTTTCACCATGACTTCATAATGCAGATGCGGCCCTGTGCTTTTCCCGGTATTGCCCACCAACCCTATGACCTCGCCGCGCTTCACAGTCTGTCCCTGCCGCACTTTTATCTTGCTCAGATGCGCATAGCGTGTCTTGTAGCCATATCCGTGATCCACCACGATGCAATTTCCATACTGGCTTTCCCACTTGGCCGAAGCTATGCGCCCGTTGCCGGTGACATAAACCTCCGTCCCTATGTTTGCCGAGAAGTCCATCCCGGCATGAAACCTCTTGGTGCCATATATAGGGTCTATCCTGGTGCCGTAACCGGATGCGGTCTTTTTCAGGTCCTTGTTGGATATAGGCTGTATGGCAGGAATGCACTGTAGCATGTCATCATGATTCTTGCAAAGCTCCACAAGTTCATCGAAAGAGCGCGACTGCACGTATATCTGCCGCCTGAGCAAGTCTATCTTTTTTGTCGTATTCACCACGAGGTCCGTATTGACCATGTCCATCAACTGCGCATAGCGGTTGGTTTTGGAATAGTCGGCATTTCTCACTTCATCGGGAATCGGGTCAGCCATGAATACCACCCTGTAGAGATTGTCGTCGCGCTGCTTGATGTCGTTCATGACCTGCAACGCTTCATCCAGCTGGTTGGATATGACTTTGTATTGCGAGATGAGCCTGCTGTTTTCCTGTCTCAGACGTTTTTCGCTCGGCGAACCGAATATGATGAAGAATGCGATGAAGCAGACTATGCCGAAACTACCGCCGAGAAAGAGCCTGGCGGCAATCTTTTTTATTTTCTTTTTCCACGATATATGTACCCGTTCATAGTTGTCCGTATCGGGGTTATAGACATAATAATCTTCTTTCATCCTGACCGTTTTGCATGAAAATGCGGCCGCACCGCATAATAAAAAGTGAAAAATGTAGACAAAAATAATAATTAGATATATCTTTGCAAATCATTTTTCACAATATTAACTACACTGAACAATAATATAATAGCAATGCTTACAGCTAATGAAATCAGAGAATCGTTTGTGAAATTCTTTGAATCGAAAGGACATCACATAGTGCCTTCCGCACCGATGGTTATCAAAGACGACCCCACACTCATGTTTACCAACGCGGGGATGAACCAATTCAAGGATATTATTTTAGGCAACAGAAAACCTAAATACAGGAGAGTGACAGACTCGCAGAAATGCCTGCGCGTGAGCGGCAAGCACAACGACCTGGAGGAAGTGGGACACGACACATACCACCACACCATGTTTGAAATGCTGGGTAACTGGTCATTCGGCGATTATTTCAAGAAAGAAGCCATATCATGGGCATGGGAATATCTGGTGGACGTGCTCAAGATTTCTCCCGACAGGCTTTACGCCACAGTGTTTGAAGGAAGCCCTGCCGAAGGCCTGGACAGAGACAACGAGGCCGCATCTTATTGGGAACAATTCCTGCCGGCCGAAAGAATAGTGAACGGCAACCGCCATGACAACTTCTGGGAAATGGGCGACACAGGCCCGTGCGGACCATGCTCGGAGATACACATAGACCTGCGCAGCGATGAAGAACGCAAAAAGGTGGACGGGCTGTCGCTTGTGAACAAGTCGCACCCGCAAGTCATCGAGATATGGAACCTCGTGTTCATGCAATACAACCGCAAAGCGGACGGCTCGCTGGAACCGCTGCCGGAAAGAGTCATCGACACCGGCATGGGCTTTGAAAGACTTTGCATGGCCTTGCAGGGAAAGACATCCAACTACGACACCGACGTGTTCCAGCCTTTGATAAAAGCCATATCAGACATATCGGGCATAAAATACGGAGAGGCTCCTCAGACTGATGTGGCCATGAGAGTAGTGGCCGACCACGTAAGGACCATAGCATTCTCCATCACCGACGGACAGTTGCCGTCAAACGCCAAAGCCGGCTATGTCATAAGGCGCATACTGAGACGCGCCGTAAGATACGGATATACGTTTCTCGGACAGAAGAGTGCATTCATGTACAAACTACTGCCGGTGCTTATAGCCGAAATGGGCACGGCCTATCCGGAACTCGAATCACAGAAAATTCTAATCTCTAAAGTAATAAAAGAAGAGGAGGAGGCTTTCCTCCGCACCCTCGACACAGGCATCAGACTGCTCGACAAGGTTATGGCCGACGCGAAGAGCGCAGGCCGGACCGTCATCGGCGGCAAAGATGCTTTTACTCTCTATGACACTTACGGATTTCCTCTCGATCTGACGGAACTCATCCTGAAAGAAAACGGACTCGGGGTCGATGTGAAAGAATTCGACACAGAGATGTCCAAGCAAAAAGAAAGGGCAAGGAATGCAGCGGCAAAGGAAATGGGCGACTGGATCGTACTGAGAGAGGGAACCACAGAATTCGTCGGTTACGACCATCTGGAATATGACTGCCGGATTCTCAGATACCGTGAAGTGAAACAAAAGGACAAGACCTGTTTTCAGGTCGTATTGGACAAGACCCCGTTTTATGCCGAAATGGGAGGCCAGGTGGGCGACACCGGAGTGCTGACCGATGGAGACGAAACAGTGGAAATAACCGATACGAAACGGGAAAACAATCTGCCTGTCCACATTGTAAATGCAATGCCGCTGCATCCCGAGTCTGTATTCAAGGCATCGGTCAATCGGGAAAGACGACTGGCAAGTGCGGCCAACCACTCGGCCACGCACCTGCTGCATGAAGCCCTGCGCGAAGTGCTCGGCCCGCATGTGGAACAAAAAGGCTCGCTCGTCACTCCGGAAGTACTCCGATTCGACTTCTCGCATTTCCAGAAGATGACACACGATGAGATAAGGCGCGTGGAAAGACTCGTCAATGCCAACATACGCAAAAACATAGCACTGAAAGAATACAGGAGCATCCCTATGGACGAAGCCCGCAAAATGGGAGCCATGGCCCTGTTCGGAGAAAAGTACGGAGAGGAAGTGCGCGTCATCTGCTTCGACAAGTCCATTGAGCTGTGCGGAGGAGTACACATACAGGCCACCGGACAGATAGGCATGTTCAAAATCGTGTCGGAAGGTTCCGTAGCAGCAGGAGTCAGAAGGATAGAAGCCGTGACAGGACTGAAAGCGGAAGAAATGCTCGATGACTACCAAGACCTCATCATCGGACTGAAACAGCTGTTCAACAACGCGCCCGACCTGAAAGGCGCCATAGAGAAATACATAGAGGAAAACGCCGGACTGAAAAAGCAAGTGGAGGAATTCGTCAAAGAAAAAGCCGTGATGCTCAAAGAAAGACTGCTGAGCAAGGCTAAAGACATAAACGGCATAAAACTCATCACCTACACGGGAGAAATGCCTGCCGACATTGTGAAAGACATAGCTTTCGCACTCAGAGGCGAAGTGAGCAGCAACATGATATTCGCCGCAGCCACGATAGCCAACGGCAAACCGATGCTTACGCTGATGATTTCCGACTCATTGGTCGCACAAGGACTTGATGCCGGGCGCATCGTGAAAGAAGCGGCACGCGCCATACAAGGCGGTGGAGGAGGACAAAAACACTTCGCCACAGCAGGAGGCAAAAATGCCGACGGACTATCGGCAGCCCTCGACAAGATGATAGAGCTATCGGTCAAATAACGACAGCATCTGCCACGCAGAACAATAAAAAAACGCTTCCACAAGACAATGGAAGCGTTTTTTTATTATACCTGCCCCGCATACAGTTCAGGCGTCGCCCGGGATGTACGCCATCTTTGCCCGATACCGAGCCGATAACCACCCGGGATGGCGCACATCCTCCATGAAGATCGAGCCGATCCCTAACGCAAGCAAAAACGGCCCGCAACAATCATCACATCATCATCGCGAAGTAGACAAAATTGTATTCAACCTGGCAACATCAATCATAGGCAACGGAAACTTTGAAAGCACAGTTCCGGCCGTCTTCACCACCAGGATTCCACGCATCGTACCGACCGCCACATTCAACAAATGAGGCATGATATGGTTTACAGTCACACTTTTGTCGTCATTAAACACCACAAACTGTTTCAAATCTTTAACCTCAAAGACAAACTTATAGATACTTTCAAGCACGGTTTCTCCGGCAACATCATAACGGACACCGAAAACAAGAGCAAAAATGTCTTTTTCCACATCAGGCTGCACCTGACTTGTAAAGCCCATCTGCATTGTCGCAGGATCGAAATCTTCCCCTGCCTTGCTCTGAGCCATCATAAAGCTGACTTCATTCACCGAAACAAGCTTCATCTGGATATTTAATTCTGCCATAATATATCAATTAACTAAAATATGCCATACGGACATAGTTATCTTTATTTCTATCAACATAAGCACCGCTAAAAGTATCAGACGGTGAAATATATCCCCCCACAGGAACAAATATATACTCGGAGCGGGAAGACTTTGCTACTTCAACCACCGGCTCGCCAAGAACAGCTGCTATCTTCGCAAGAGTTGAAGTAGTGAATCCGTGCGCACCTGTCAGCCATCTCGAAATCTCCGACTCGCGTTTGCCCAATAACGCGGCAAATTGACGTTGCGACAGATTCTTGGCTTTCAGAATATCATATATCCTGTTTGCAATGTCGATGTTGAGGTTTACCTCCTGCATCACCTCAGGATCTACTCCGGCAACACACCGGTCGAATAAAGCATTTTTCTTCATAACAATACTATATGGTGATAGTTTCTATAATTTTCTTTACTGTTTCACAATCCTCATAACAGGCATGAGCTTTACGGGTTTCCATCGATATCCGGCGCTCAATGCATCTAAGCCGGTTTACAATATCCGACAAATTAGGGTCATCCTCATACTTTGCTACCTTTTTTATACCACCATTGCCCACTACAAGAATCTTGTCTGAGATTCGAATGCAATACAATCTAAGAGTCCCGACACCTCTCTTGCGCCTCTGAGCAATAAACAGTGGAACAGCCTTGATCTTTCCACCCTCCGGTCTGAATAAATTTTCACGGGCACCGCAATCGTCCGCCATTTTTTTAATGACAGCTATGATTGAGGCAAAATCCTTACGCAACTGAGGCTGAGGCAAATTATCATATGAAGACATGAATTTCTCGAACTCTGTCTGCGTTTCGCCATCAATTTTCGGTGAGTATATACTTAGGTTTTCCGTCTCCAGTACAAGTTCAAGCTTTCCCATATAAAATCCAATAGAAATGCAAATGTAGGGAGTTATTTTAATAGTGCAAGCAAAAACTTTACTTTTTTGTTAAGAAATTGTGGTCCGGGCACAAAAAAATCGGGCTGCGCAGGCAACCCGATTTTCATATAGATTAAAGTGTGACTTTACTTATTTCACAACTTTTACAGTGGCTTTCTTCTCGCCTGTGAAGTTCAGGACATAAAGACCCTTAGCCAAGTCGGAAGCAGGCACTGTGAAGTATCCGTTTGCAGGCAGAGCGTAAGAAGCAACGAGCGAACCGGCTACATTGTAAACGTCAACTTTGTCAACGCCTTCGCCGTAAGTAAGAACGAAGTCACCGGCAACTACGTTTGCAGAAACTTCTGCTTCAGCAACTGTAGTCTCAACGCCTGACCATCCTGTACCCTGACCGATTCTTATACCTTTTTCAAAGCCATACATGCTTATAGTTACCCATCCGTGACGGTTATCCATTCCATCCGGAAGCGGTTCTGCCTCCATATAAAGGGCGAAATTAGCTGTACTCGAATAACCGGTAGTGTCTGCCTGCAAAGAAGTAATCCATTCAGGAGCGGTTATTGTCATTTGCTGCTCGCCATAGGCATCAACATAAGGATGCGTAGAAGCTACTGTCACGATATTCTCACTAAAGATCGAACCCTTTTCCAAGTCGCCATCATAACCAGAGACAGCACCGCCATCTTCAGGAGCAGCGAGATACGAAGCGTTGAATTGTGCCACAGGCATGTAAGCGTCAATTCCTATTGCGAGATCATACACACTACGGGTATCTTCAGGATTGGTATAGTATATCTGGTCGTCTACAAAGTAGTAAGCGCCACCCCATCCGACATTTCCATTTGTGTAATCCTGTGTAAAGCCTACACACAGATTAGAGCCTTTTATATTGTTAATCACAACGGCAAACTCAACACCGGCAGGAATAGTCACAGGAGCAGGTACGGGGAACACACCGGTCTCGTCCTGGAACACATACTTTATATCGCCGAAGATGCCTCCCGTAGTCGTTCCATACACTTTATTGTTTTTTGCAACAGCTAATGGCTCACTCAATTGGTCATCTTCCAATGTCCATATTTCCACTGTCACATTTTCAGTATTAATCGGACTCACATCATCGGCAGAACTGCAGATGATAGTACCGCCAAAGATATAAAGCGGTGAAGCAGAAGGTGTGAATTTCTGCACAAGTGCGGTCACATCAAGGCTCGGCTGGCCGCCATCACCCCAATACGCGCCATCTGTATACCCTCCATAATAACCCCATAAGTTGCCATAAGCAGCCTGGCTCAGACCTACAGACTCGACAACCGTACCATTTTCCACTGCCGTTGCTATGGGGGTCATGAATGCGGGGTAAGACTCCGTAATGCCTTGGGCAATCCATTCCGGCTTAGGCTCAGGCAGAAGTTCGCTACGATCCCACTCATCGGTGACTCCGTCTATAGAACCTTTGATCTTCACGGAACGTCCCAAATAAGAGCCGAAAAGTCTCAACTTTCCACGTCCGTTTTCATCAATCTCAAGGGGTTCATCGTCAGACTCGCCGGTGACATCAATGAAAGAAAACTCAAATTCAGTGGCATCCGGATCTTCGGTAGACCATGCATACCAGTAAGTATCGGTCAAAGCAGGCAAATACCACATATCAAATGGCAAAGATGCAAACATACCGCTGTTGTCATCATCCATCAAGATCTGGCTATAGACACCATTCGGAGTAGTAAACACCGAAAGCGAATCGACCATCGGCGCACCGCTTACCCTTTTCACCTGATTGGAAAAGCGCGGAACAAAATCCTGTGTATTGAACATGTCAGCACAGGTTTTGGCTTTCAATTGAACTTTTTCCATCTGCACATTTTTCAGCTGAATGTCATTGTGGACAACTTGCTGAGCAGACAAAGACAATCCTGCACAAAGCAGTGTCGAAAACAAATAAATTTTCTTCATATGCATTTAATTAAAATTAAAAAATAAATATCATCTTCTTATATAATCAGTCTCCACCCTATACCAGTTTTCCGGATTGTTGGCATTTCTTAAAATCACAGTACGCAAATTCGTATAGGAATCGAATTCCACATTGAACTCCATATTGCTGAACAATGAAGCGACATTGGCAAACTTCTCAGGATTGCTCTCTATCAAAGATTCAAACCCACTCCTATATGCATTGTCAAATTCATAATTGCCATTGAAATTCAATGCCACGGAACTTTCATTCACAACCCTGTCAAGATTCATGCGCAACCAACCGCTCACACGACCGCCGCTTTGCCTCAATGTAACATCCACTTGGAAAGACACAGTACCATTGCCTTCATTATCATAGTTTGCAACTATACTGTACTTTCTTTCCGTAAACGTTGACAACAGTTCATCCAAAGCTTGAAAAGCCGCCAGAGAATTGGCATCCATATCATTCTCATCAAGAGTAAATGCCCATTCACCGACAGAAGCCTGTCCTGCATTCAGCATATCCAACTGCTGGTTGAAAAACCATAACGGTCTGCCTGCAGCAACAGTAACACCATCAATAATACCGCCATTAAACGATTCCACACCATTCATGAGAGTCATAGCGGCCCATGACTGTCCCTCTTCCTGGTTTGACTCGAACCACTGATAGCCGGCAGCATCGTCAAGTTCAAAAGGCTCAAGCAAATAAAGACCTTTGGAATTGAAAGTATAGTGATATAATTTTTCCTGAGAAATTGTATCGCCGTCTATCGCTACAATGTTAAGTTGATCGCTAGCTTTTTTATACCACATATTATACTCTTTACCATTAACCGTCAGAGCCAAAGGAGAAGGGTTATTTACAAGGAACTCATTACGCAACGCTGCTATGGCATCAATATGGTCTT
>DVIH01000114.1 GCA_018711405.1 Candidatus Avibacteroides excrementipullorum
CCGACAATCATCCAAATGCTTTCATGCACGGACCCACGTTTATGGGCAATCCTTTGGCTTGTGCTGTGGCTAATGCTTCTGTGGAGTTGTTGCTGTCGCAAGACTGGCAGGCGAAAGTGGCGCACATAGAGCAGATAATGAGACAGGAACTTGCAGAGGCAGCTTCGTTTGAGCAAGTGGCGGATGTGCGTGTGCTCGGCGCCATAGGGGTGGTGGAGACTCGCAATCCTGTGGATATGGCATGGATGCAGAGACGGTTTGTAGAGGAAGGCGTATGGGTAAGGCCGTTCGGGAAACTGGTCTACATCATGCCTCCTTTCATAATAGACGACAGACAGCTGCTGAAACTGACTTCCGCGCTGAAAAAGATAATCAAGGAGATGCCGGCATGACTTATGATGAAATGAACGAATGTCTCGATGCTTTGCGAAAAAACAATAATCTGAGGACTATTCCTGCGGTAAGGCATGAAGGACGTTTCGTAATTGCCGATGGCCGGAAGATGTTGAATCTTTCTTCCAACGATTATCTCGGACTTGCATCTGACAGGTCTCTGAAAGAAGAGTTTGCCGACAGTATTTCATGTGCGGACTGTCGTTTCGGCTCTACATCATCCCGTCTGCTGACTGGCAATTACGAGGTGATGAACGAATGTGAAAACCTGCTGGCCCGTATGTATGGCACAGAATCTGCTCTTGTTTTCGACAGCGGCTATCATGCCAACTCAGGCATATTGCCGGCCATATCCGGTCCGTCTACTCTGATTCTGGCCGACAAACTGGTGCATGCCAGCATTATAGACGGTTTGCAGTTGTCGAGAGGAAAAGTGATGAGGTTCCGCCATAACGATTTTCAGCATGCGGAGTCTCTGATAGAACGTTACGCGGAGAGTTTCAATGATGTCATAATAGTGACAGAAAGCATATTCAGCATGGACGGAGATGTGACCGACTTGAAAAGGCTGGTTGCCATAAAGAACAAATACCGTGAAGCCGATGTGAAACTTTATGTGGACGAGGCTCATGCTTTCGGCGTAAGGGGCAGACGCGGTCTGGGGGTATGCGAGGAGCAGGGCGTAACGGGCGATGTGGATTTCATTGTAGGCACTTTCGGCAAAGCTGTGAACTCTGTCGGGGCTTTCGTGGCATGCAATGAGACTGCGGCGACCTATCTTGTCAATAAGGCGAGGACGCTGATTTTCACCACTGCTTTGCCTCCGGTGTGTTGGCAATGGACTTTGTTCGTCTTGCGTAGAATGGCCGATTTTGGTGAAAGGCGTAACCGCCTTAAGGAGCTTTGGCCAAGATTCAAGAGCATTGACGGCCATGTGGCAAGCCATATAATCCCTGTGATAGTGGGTAGTAGCGAAAATGCTGTAAGAAAGGCGTTCGAATTAAGGCAGAACGGGTTTTATGTGCTTCCTGTTCGTCCGCCGTCTGTTCCAGAAGGAACGTCGCGGTTGAGAATCTCCCTTACAGCCGGCATTGAGGATGAAGAAATGTACAGGCTTATAACATTGTTGAAAGAAGTATGAGACAAGTTTTTTTGAAAAAAGACGGTACGGAGAGATTGCTTTTGTTTTTTGCAGGATGGGGGATGGATGAGCGTCCTTTTCTAGACTTGAATCCGTCATGCGACTTTATGGTCTGTTTCGATTATCTCAGTATGGATTTCGATGCAGGTTTGGTGCGCGGTTATGATAGGATAGATGTCGTGGCATGGTCTATGGGTGTTTTTGCGGCATCACGGCTTGATGTTTTGGACCGTCTGGCTGTTTTCAGTTCTACCGCTTTTAACGGGACCTTATATCCCATAGATGACAGGAAAGGCATCCCGGAATGTGTTTTCACAGGCACGCTCCGCAACATAAGCCCTGATGCCATGTCGCGTTTCGACAGGAGGATGTGCAACAAATCATCGCTACAGATATACAGGCAGAATCATCCCGGCAGGACAATAGACAGTTTGCGTGAAGAATTGTTCCAGATCTCCAAACTGTGCAAGTCGGCCTGTGCCGGAAATACATTGTCATGGAATCATGTCTATATAGGCGACAGTGACTTGATTATCCCCACAGCCAATCAGAAAGCAGCCTGGCAGGATTATGGCTATAACGTATTGAAAGATTGCGGGCATTATTCTCATGATGTCCTGAAATGGCTGATTGAAGATGGAAATAGATAAGACTTTGGTTGAAAGGCAGTTTTCAAGAGCTGCCTGTACTTATGATAAAAATGCCGTTATCCAGCACGGCATAGCTGAAAACCTGATGAAGTTGATAAGGATGAATGCCGGTAAAGGTGATTCTCGCCGCATTATGGAACTGGGAGCTGGAACGGGTTATTTTTCCAGGATGCTATATGAGGAAATGAAACCGGAACAGATGTATGTCAACGACATCTCCTCTGAAATGCTCAATGTATGTATGAGTAGCCTGCGATACGGCAATGTGCAGGCGGTAGCAGGAGATGCGGAAATGATGGATTTCCCTTTTCAGGTAGACATGATTGCTTCATGTTCTGTCATACAATGGTTCAATGACCAACAGACGCACTTCGACTTGTGCCAAGACGTGTTGGATGATGGCGGTTTGCTCGCTTTTGCCACTTTTGGCCCGGACAACATGAAAGAGGTCAGAGCTGTTTCGGGAAAGGGGCTGAAATACTATTCCTTGAATGATTATTGCGGAATGTTATCAGAATATGAGGTAGTGTGTATGCAAAATGAAAAATATGAATTACATTTTGATACTCCAGCCGATGTGTTGAGGCATATGAAGAATACCGGAGTAAATTCCATATCAGGCGGAGGACTGGGCATGAAAGGGATTCATGACTTCTGCCGATTGTATGAGGACTGTTTCGGACATGACGGGAGAGTGCCTCTCACTTATGATGTTATTTATTGTTTGGCAAGAAAGAAATAAAAACAGGAAGATGAAAGAAAATGTGTTTTTCGTTAGCGGAATAGATACTAACGTAGGAAAAAGTTATGCAACAGGGCATATCGCCAGAATGTGGATGGATGAAGGGTACACGGTCATTACGCAGAAATTGGTGCAGACCGGCAATCATGACGTGTCGGAAGATATAGAATTGCATAGGAAAATCATGGGCATGGGTTTCACTGCCGATGATGTCTCAAAGACTACGATGCCGGAGATCTTCTCATATCCATGTTCTCCGCATCTTGCAGCGAAAATAGACGGACGGGACATAGATTTTGCACATATTGAACGTTGTACGAGACTGTTGTCTGACAAATATGACCGCGTATTGCTCGAAGGAGCGGGAGGGCTGATGGTGCCTCTCACGGAAGATCTGTTCACAATCGACTACATCAAACGCCATGACTACAGATTGATATTTGTGACATCGGGCAAGCTGGGCAGCATAAATCATACGGTATTGAGCCTTGAAGCGGTGAAAAAGAGGGGCATAAGGGTGGCGATGCTGGCCTACAACCTCCATTGCGATGAAAAAGACAGTATCATATATGACGATACGTTTGACTTTATAAAGGGGTATGTGAAACTGGAATTTCCTGAAGCCGAGTTGGCAGTTATACCCGAAATTACCTTATAGAAATGCAGTCTGTAACATTTTGTAACATGAATGTAATATGTGCTGCATTTTATATCCTTTAAGTATGATTAAATGGATGTTTTCCATATATGTGGAATGTAATGCGTATATTTGCCGGACTTGTTAAAAAACGATTTATATATTTAGTATGGATTATTTGAAAAAACATGGATTGACTTCCGATAAAGTAGCTGAGAGCAGAGAAAAATACGGAAGCAATCTTATCACGCCGCAAAAGCAGCAAAGCATATTGAGTATGTTTTTGCAAAAGTTCAAAGACCCGATAATCATCATTTTGCTGGTGGCGTTGGTCTTGTCGTTCGGAATATCTGTTTACGAATACGGGCATACCGGTAGCGGCAATGTATTCTTTGAACCGGTAGGCATATTGGTAGCCATAGTACTTGCCACCGGCATAGGTTTCATGTTTGAGCTTAGTGCCAAACGCAAGTTCGATGTGCTCAACAAAAGCAATGACGAGACATTCGTGAAAGTAGTTAGAGATGGCAGTGTGTGCCGCATCATGAAAAAAGACGTGGTAGTGGGCGATTATGTCATACTTGAAACCGGCGATGAAGTGCCGGCTGATGGAACACTTTGCGAGGCGGTATCATTGCAGATAAACGAATCGTCGCTGACGGGAGAGCCTGTGTGCGGCAAAACGGTAGTGGAAGAAGATTTCGACCCTGAGGCAACATATCCGTCAAATATGGTACTGAGAGGCACGAGTGTCATGGAAGGACACGGAGCGATGGTCGTAGACAAAGTAGGCGACCATACGGAGTACGGCAAAGTGTATCGCGGTTCGCAGATGGACAACAACATCAAGACACCACTCAATTTGCAGCTCGAAAAGTTGGCACGCTTCATCTCTTATGCGAGCTATGCCATAGCTGCATTGATCATAATATCGCAGACTATAATCTATATCAACAGCGGCGAGCATACATGGGTGGAATTTGGCAGCCATATGCTCAAGACGTTTATGATAGCCGTGACAGTCATAGTGGTGGCCGTGCCGGAAGGATTGCCCATGAGTGTCACGCTGAGCCTGGCGTTGAGTATGAAAAGAATGCTCAATGCCAATACGCTCGTGAGAAAGATGCACGCCTGCGAGACTATGGGGGCATGTACAGTAATATGCACGGACAAGACCGGTACATTGACAAAAAACAAGATGACCGTGTATGCTCCGGATTTCTTCTGTCTGGACGGCAATAAACTCGGACAGGACAGGTGTAGCAAGCTGATAGCCGACAGCATCTCTGTCAACTCCACCGCTTTTATAGAGACTGACGGAAAGAGCGTGATAGGCAACCCTACCGAAGGTGCTTTGTTGCTGTGGATGAAAGACAACGGCATGGACTATGATGCCGTAAGAAAAAACCATGAAGTGGTGGAGCAGCTGACATTCTCTACCGAAAGAAAATATATGGCTACAGTAGGCCGCGAGAAAGGGCAGGCGAAAACTTACCTTTACGTGAAGGGCGCTCCCGAAATAGTCATGGGGATGTGCAGCAAAGTGCTTGAAAACGATGTTTGCGAACTTGGCAGTGATAAGAAAGCAAGCATCTCGTCTGCCATATTGGAATATCAGAACAAGGGTATGAGGACGCTCGGTTTTGCTTTCAAGGAAGTGACAGATGACAAGTCTCAGTTTGAAAACAGCCGCATAGCAGATACGGCGGGACTTGTGTTCTTGGGATTTGTGGCTATATCCGACCCCGTGAGAGACGATATACCGGGTGCAATCGGCGAATGCTTTTCGGCAGGGATAAAGGTAAAGATAGTGACAGGCGACACCACAGCCACAGCCAAAGAGATTGCCCGCCAGATAGGTCTGTGGAAAGACGGTGACGGAGACAGGAACATCATAACCGGAGTGGACTTTGCAGCGGCATCAGATGAGGAACTGTTGGAAAGGATAGACGACATAAAGATCATGGCTCGTGCCCGCCCTACAGACAAGTCGCGTCTGGTCAACCTGTTGCAGAGGAAAGGACATGTGGTTTCCGTCACAGGTGATGGCACCAACGATGCTCCGGCATTGAAAGCCGCACAGGTGGGGTTGTCGATGGGCGACGGCACATCTGTGGCAAAGGAAGCAAGCGACATTACCATTCTCGACAACTCGTTCAGGAGCATTGTCAATGCCGTAATGTGGGGAAGATCATTGTACAACAACATAAGGAGGTTCATCGTTTTCCAGATGACAATCAATGTCGTGGCATGTATCATCGTACTGCTCGGTTCGTTTTTCGGAACGGAATCTCCGCTGACCGTGACTCAGATGCTTTGGGTGAACCTTATCATGGATACTTTTGCGGCTCTTGCCCTCGCTTCGTTGCCGCCCGACAGCCGTGTCATGCAGTACAAGCCCAGAAAACAGACCGACAGCATCATATCATCGAAAATGGCAAGGCAGATCATCCTTACGGGCCTTTGTTTTGTGGTCATTCTATTCATGCTCATGCAGTACTTCCGCAGTGCCGACATTACAGCCATGACCGGTTTCAGCTTTGCCGACATGTTCAGGTCTGCATTCAGGCTTTCGCCTGACGGAGAACTGAGCCGTTACGAATTGTCGGTATTCTTCACCGTATTCGTGTTCATGCAGTTCTGGAACATGTTCAACGCCAAGGCGTTCATGAGTGGCAGGAGCGCATTCCATGACATAAGGCATTCGGGCAACTTCCTGCTTGTGGCACTCATCATCCTGATAGGACAGGTGGTGATAGTTACATTCGGCGGTGAGATGTTTACCGTACATGCATTGCAACCGATGGATTGGGCGCTTATATTCCTATGTACTTCTCCTATATTGATCATAGGCGAGATATACAGGTTCATTGTCAGAGGCAGAGCCTGAAGCAAGGTCGTTAATTATAAAAAGACTTCCGCAAGAGAACTTTTGTCTTATTGCGGAAGTCTTTTTTTATGCAGTATTGCCTCAGACTGGGATGTGCGCCATCTTTGCCCGATACCGAGCCGATCATGGCCGAAGATGGCGCACATCCCAGGCGGAGATGGCGCATATCTTTTTTTGCGCCGCCTGCCGGTGTGGCGTTGTGGGCGGATGGAAGTTGCTAATGTGTTGGTTATCAATAAAAAGAAAAATCCTTATAACAACGCCTGTGCAGGTCGTGGGTGTTATAAGGATTTTGTGAGGTTCCTGGCGGATTCGAACCGCCGTGCACGGTTTTGCAGACCGCTGACTAAGCCACTCATCCAAGGAACCTTGTCTTTTTCTTTTGCGATGCAAAGGTACACATTTTTTCTTATCTGCAAAAATACTCAAATGAAAATCTCATCTTTTGTTGCATTTATTTTCGCATTTTTCGGCCTTGTCCCTTGATTTGCGGAGTTTGCATTCACAGTTGCTGCACGAACCGCAGGGATTGCCGCCTTTGTTTCTCAGTGTGGCAACCATTCTTTTCACGACTGTGGCTATGCAGATGCATACCACAATGGCTACTATTATGTGTTGTGTATCTGTGTTCATGCCTTGCTTTTTCAGAATAATGCCGCCATGTTGTAGACAGCAAAGCATATTATCCATGCCAGGACTGTGGTGTACACAGCCGAGAATATGGCCCATCTCCATTTGCCTGTCTCCTGTTTTATGGCTGCAAATGTGGCTATACAGGGGAAGTAAATGAGTACGAACAGCATGTAGCAGTAGGCTATGAGCGGCGAAATGTGCATCTTGCTGCCTATGTCGGTCATGTCTCCGTCAGACTCGTCGCTTTCGTTGTAAAGCACTCCGAGCGTGCTGGCCACTATTTCTTTGGCGCCTATGCCGCTGAGCAGTCCCACGCTCATTTTCCAGTCAAATCCGAGCGGTTGCATGGCCGGTTCTATGGCTTTTCCTATCTGGCCTATGTATGAATTTTCCTGTTGCTCCATGGGCGAGAGGTTTTCGTTGTGCGGGTAGTATCCGAGAAACCATACTATGATGGATGCCACCATTATGATGCCTCCCATTTTTTTGAGATACTGCACTCCTTTCTCCCATGTGTGGCTGAATACCGATTTGGCTGTCGGGACTCTGTAGGGCGGCAGTTCCATTACAAACGGTGTGTCATTGCCCTTGACCAGTATCCTGCTGAATATCTTGGCTACGATTATGGCCAGCACTATGCCAATGGCATACAGGCTCATGATGGTGATGACTTCGTGGCCTTTGAAGAATGTGCCTATCAGTATGACATATATGGGGATGCGTGCGCTGCACGACATGAACGGTGTGATGAGTATGGTTATGATGCGGCTTTTGTGGTTTTCTATGGTGCGTGTGGCTGTTATGGCGGGCACGTTGCATCCGAATCCCATGACGAGTGGGATAAACGATTTGCCGTGCAGTCCTATCTTGTGCATTATCTTGTCCATGATGAATGCCGCCCTCGCCATATAGCCGGTATCTTCAAGCACGGAGATGCACAGGTAGAGTATGAGTATGTTGGGCAGGAAGACTATGACTCCGCCCACTCCTCCTATGATGCCATCTGCTATCATGTCTTTGAGAGGTCCGTCGGCCATGCGGTTTTTCACCAGGTCGCTCAACGCTCCCACGCCTGTTTCTATCCATTCCATGGGGTAGTTGCCGAGTACGAATGTGAGATAGAATATGATGAACATGATGGCTATGAAGATGGGGTAGCCGAAATATTTGTTGGTCACGATGGTGTCGATGACCTTTGTCATGGTTTTCCTTTCTATCGGGTTTTCGGTGAATGTTTCTTTCAACGCTCCCGATATGAAGCCGTATTTGGCATCGGTGATGGCCGATTCGCTGTCTTCTTTGAGTATCTCTTTTATTTTTTCCGATTCGGCGTTGAGACATGACATTATGTCTGCCGCATTGGGCAACGCTTCTACAGTGTTGATTATTTCCTTGTCGTTTTCAAGCAGTTTTATGGCAAGGTATCGTGCGGAGTATTTTGCGCGTATGTCCCTGTTTTTTATGATTTCGGCACGCAGGTTCTCTATGCTTTTCTCTATTACCGGGCCGTTGTTGATGTGAATGTGATGATATGCCTGTACTTCCTTGAATTCGCTTTCGTATGTTTCGACTACGGTTCTCAGCAGGTCGTCCACTCCGCGTCCGGTGCGGCATACGGTCGGTATGGCCGGCACTCCGAGCAGTTTGCCCAGTTGCTTGTAGTCGAGCTTGTTGCCCCTGTGCTCCAGTTCGTCATACATGTTGAGGGCAACGACCATGCGCACGTTCATGTCGATGAGTTCTGTGGTCAGGTACAGGTTGCGTTCCAGGTTTGAAGAGTCGATGACGTTGATGATTATATCGGGCGTCTCTTCTATGATGTGTTTCCTTACATAAATCTCTTCGGGCGTGTAGGCCGACAGCGAATAGGTGCCCGGCAAGTCTACTATTTTTATTTTATAGTTGCCGTATTCGAAAAATCCCTCTTTGGCTTCCACTGTCACTCCGCAATAGTTCCCCACACGTTCGTGCGCTCCCGATGCATAGTTGAACAGGGTAGTCTTTCCGCAATTCGGATTGCCTACGAGGGCAACGTTGATTTCTTCTTTTTTGCCTTTGTGTATGGCTTTTTTCGTTTCGGTGTCTTTTTCCGTAAACGGTTGCCCTGCCGTTGTCAGTCCGTTGCTTTTTTCCGTGTCGGCAACCTCTGTGGACACTTCTATCATGCGGGCTTCTTCTCGTCGCAGAGATATATCATAGCCCATGATCTTGTATTTTACCGGGTCTTTCAGCGGGGCGTTCAGCAGTACTTCCACTGTTTTGCCTTTTATGAAGCCCATCTCTATTATCCTTTTTCTGAATCCGCCGTGTCCGAGCACTTTCTGGATGACGGCTTTATCTCCTGTTTTTAATTCCGATAAACGCATATATTGTTGGATTAACGCCTGCAAAATTACTTTATAGCTTTCATTCGGGCAAGTTATTTAGAACGTTTTTAAATAAAAAAGTGGGAAGATGCAATGTGGTTGCATTGTTATTTTTGGCTTTGTCTGGGGATTGCATTTCCCTTTTCGGCGGATAATATATAATTTTGTCGTGACCAATAATTATAGATATGCTACATTTCGATTGCGATTATATGAGAGGTGCCCATCCTAAGGTAATGGAAGCCTTGTTGCAGACTAATATGACACAGACTGTGGGTTACGGGCTTGACGAATATTCGGTGCGGGCTAAGGATAAAATCCGTGTTGCGTGTGGCACGCCTGATGCCGATGTGGATTTTTTTGTGGGTGGCACGCAGACAAATTCCACCGTCATACATGCTTTGTTGCGCCCGTATGAAGGTGTCGTTTGCGCTTCAAGCGGACATATCAATGTGCACGAAGCGGGAGCGATAGAGTGCGGCGGGCATAAGGTTCTGGCTTTGCCGGGCGAGAACGGCAAGCTGGATGCCGGTGCTGTCGACAAATATATTTCAGACTTTTATTCTGACCCTACTTATCTCCACATGGTGGCTCCGGGCATGGTCTATATATCGCATCCTACTGAATACGGCACTCTTTACAGCCGTGTGGAACTGGAAGCCTTGAGTGCTGTGTGCAGGAAACATAATGTATATTTATATGTGGATGGGGCAAGGCTCGGCTACGGCTTGGCGGCTTATGATACGGATGTTACTTTGTCTGTCATTTCCGGTTGTTGCGATGTGTTTTACATTGGTGGAACCAAAGTCGGAGCTTTGTTCGGTGAGGCTGTGGTTTCGAGGAAAGGGACGTTCGGCAACATGTTTTCCGTAATGAAGCAGCATGGGGCGTTGCTGGCAAAGGGACGTCTGCTCGGTGTGCAGTTTGATGCTTTGTTTTCAGACAATCTTTATCTTGACATCTCGCGTCATGCCATAGATATGGCAATGAAGCTTAAGCAGGGCTTTTCAGACAGAGGGTATTCGTTTTATATGGATTCGCCGACAAACCAGCAGTTTATCGTACTTTCTGAGGATAAGAAGGCAGAACTGGAGCAAGTGGCTACGTTTGAAGTGTGGGGAAAGACTTCAGGTAATGATGACATCGCACGTTTTGTGACAGACTGGTCAACAGAGGAAAGCGATGTGGATGAATTTTTGAAGCATCTCTGACAGACAGGATAGGGGATATCAGTATGCCGGAGATGCTTTTTCATATTTCATAAAGAGTGGAGTATACTCTTTATCCTTGCGATTTTTTCGGGGTCGGTCAGGTCGCGCTCGTATTCTGCTATGTGTACTGTGCCGCCCATGCTTACTCTTTCGTTATGGTATGTCATGCCGCTTTTTATGGTGGAGCGTGCCGACATGTGGAACTCTTTGGCTCCGGTATGGAGTGCGATCTGCCTTATGTTGCTTTCGTTTACTCCGCAGCCCGGCATTATGATAATCCTGTCTCCGGCTTTCCCCACCAGTTCCTTTATCATGTCCATACCTTCAAAGGCTGTGCCGCACTGTCCTGATGTCAGTATCCTGTCGCAGCCCAAAGCTATGATGTCTTCCAATGCCTGTAATGGTTCTCTGCATACATCGAAAGCACGGTGGAAAGTGACTGACAGTCCGTCTGCCGCTTTCATGAGACGCTGCATTGCCTTTTTATCTATATAGCCTTCTGCCGTGAGGCAGCCGAATACAACTCCGTCCGCCCCGATTGATTTGGCTGTTTCTATGTCGGTTTCCATTATGTCGAGTTCGTTGTCCGTATACAGGAAGTCTCCTCCGCGCGGACGTATTATTACATTCAGTCGTGTGGTTGTGAGTATTTCCCTTGCTTTTTTCATTTCACCGTATGATGGTGTGGTACCTCCTTCCGGGATACCGGCACACAGTTCCACGCGGTCTGCTCCTCCTTTTTGCGCCATTGCACAGCTTTCGGCCGAGTTGGCGCAGTTTTCTATCAGGTATTTCATGTGAATGTGTCTTTTTATTTATATGTCATTCTTAAGTGTCTGATTCTCGCTTCTGCTTTGTCGCCCTTGCGTATTTCCTCTGATTTTACAGTCACGGTTTTCTTTTCTCCCGGCAGAAGGTCGAAGAAGTTGTCGGAGAAGTCCGCTCCCTGAAACGGCACTTCTATAAATACGTCTTTTGCCAGTTTGGCGGATGAAAGAGTCATGACGTACTGTCCGTCTTCCACTTTTATCTTTGTCTTTATTTCCGTTTCGGGCAGAGCCATGTCTTTCTCGAAGAGGAAATAGCGCAATGTCTCGTTGAGCGTTTTGCCTTTGCTGTCGGTAAGTGTGAATTTGATGAACGCCTTGTCCCGCATATCCTTTGCGGCAAAGTGTTCCGTATTTTCTGCGCGGATCATGGTGGATGAATTGGCCGGGATGTCGGTCTTTATCTTACCGCTGTTCAGTTTCTTGCCATCGAAAGATATGACATCATATTTCAGCGTGGCATCCTTTATATCGTTCAGTCTGTCCGATATGGCATATATTTCGAGTTTGTCTCCGTTCATATATGTGGTGATGAGGACGGGGGCGAATGCTTTGGCTGCCTGGTAGTGCAATGATTTCCAATTGCGGTAATAGTCTATGCCCGACCATGATATGGCAGGCCAGCTGTCGTTGAGCTGCCAGTAGAGCGAACCCATGCAGAGCGGGCGGTTGCGCCTGTTGCCTTCAATGGCTCTTCTCATGCCGTTGCCTTGCAGTATCTGCCCCACGTAGATGAAATCATCGAAGTTGTCGGGTATCTTGTAGTAGTAGCCCATGTATGTTTCTATCAGGTCATTTCCCCGACTGCTTTTCTGGCGGTGTTTCATCACGTCTGAGTTTATGTCCAGGTCTTGCTCTGAGGCGAATGTCTTTATGGTTTTCATTTCCGGGAAAGACTCGAATCCGAATTCGCTGACAAATCTGGACTTGAGCGTGTCCATGACTTCAAAACGGTCTTTGCCGTACCAGATGCCCCAGTAGTGGGAATCGCCGTATGGCAATGTCCCCTGTCTGCCCCAGTTGGCAGTGTCGGGAGATGTATGCAAGTACTGGTGTCCGGGATCGTATTTTTCCACATATTGCGGCAGGAACTCTTTGAAAAGGCGGTCGTAGTCCTTTTTCATGTTGTCGTAGGTCTTTTCGTCATATCTTTTGTTCCAGCCCCAGAATTTTACGCCTTCATATATTTCATTATTGCCGCACCACAGGGCGAGGCAGGCATGGTTTCTCAGTCTTTTAATGTTGTATTCCGCTTCCTTTCCCACGTTTTTCAGGAAACTGTCATCGGCAGGGTAGGTAGAGCATGCAAACATGAAATCCTGCCATATCAGGATGCCGTTTTCATCGGCTTTTTCATAAAATTCAGGTTCTTCATAATATCCGCCTCCCCAGATGCGTATCATGTTCATGTTGGCGGCGGTGATGTCTTCAAACAGTTCGTCATAGTCTTTCCCTGCAAAGTTGGTGGGGATTATGTCGTTGGGGATATAGTTGGCTCCTTTTGCAAACAGGGGGATGCCGTTGACTTTGAAATAGAAACTCTTGCCCATGCTGTCATATTCGCGCACCAGTTCCACTGTGCGGAAACCTATTTTCAGCCGGCGTTCGTCCAGTGTGGCATGTCCGTCTTCCGATGTTATGGTCAGCGTGGCGTCATAGAGCACAGGTTCTCCCCAGCCGGCCGGCATCCACAGTTGCGGATTGTCTATCGTGCCGGGCATGTTTATGGTGTTCATGCCTTCGGCAAGGCTGTGTGTCTCTTCTTTTGTCAGGACATGGACGCCGTCCAGAGAGAAGTCTATGGATATTCTGACGTTTCCTCCTTGCACGGCACTGATTGTTATCTCATTGTTTATGTCAGCCTTGCTTCGGTCCACTTTCTGATCCACGAACCAGTCGTCTATCTTCAGGCTGTCATAAAATCTCAGTTTCACGGGGCGCCATATCCCGCAGCCAACGAGTCGCATGCCCCAGTCCCAACCGTACTGGTATGGCGCTTTGCGTGTGAATACGCTCAAGTGCTTGTCGCTCCTGTCGTTGTCGGCAGGGTAGTCGAAACCGTTGGTGTCCCATTGTGCCAGAGTTTTTCTTATCGGGGAGTAAAACACTATGGCTATCCTGTTTTTTCCTGCTTTCAGTACGGATTTCACGTCTGCCGTGTTGGCTATGAACATGTTGTCGGAAGTGAGGATGTGCGAGCCGTTCAGATAGACATCGGCATAGGTGTCGAGTCCGAGAAACTCCAGCGTGGCGGCATCGTGCGACAGCTCGTCTTCGCTGACTTCAAATTCAGTTTCATACTGCCAGTCTTTTTGTTCCAGACGCCGCAGCGATTCTTCGTTTTTGCCCCAGAACGGGTTTTCTATCAGTCCGTTGCTGAGCAGGTCGGAGTGGATTGTACCCGGCACTTCGGCCGGATATGATGTTTCCGTGCCGTATTCCTTGAAAGACCAGCCGTCTTTCAGTTCCCGTTCGGTAAAAGATCGGTTGACTTGCGGATACAGGCATGTGCAGTGGCAAACGAATGTCATTATCAGGCAAAATATTATCTTGTTCATGGTTCGGAGTGTTGTTTTGATGTTTATATTCGCAGCATTTGTGTCTTTGTCTGCTATTTGTTTTTTCTGAAAGGCTTGACCTTATACGAGCATGAGATTTTCCCCTCCACTATGTTCATGAGTTTCCTTTTTATCATTTGCTTGCGCAGCGGCGAAAGGTGGTCTATGAACATTTTCCCGTCGAGGTGGTCGAACTCGTGCTGCATCACTCTGGCCAGATAGCCCTGCACGCATTCATCGTGCTTTTCAAAGTTCTCGTCCATGTACTGCACTCTGATGACCTTAGCCCTTCTCACCGGCTCGTGTATGCCCGGCAAGCTGAGGCATCCTTCTTCCATCGAGCAGCTGTCTCCTTCTTTCTCTATGATGTGCGGGTTTATGTATGCCTTTCTGAATCCTTTGTATTCGGGCATGTCTTCCGAGAGCACGTCGAGGTCTATCACGACCACTCTGATGGGGAGTCCCACCTGGGGTGCGGCCAGGCCTACGCCGTCAGATTCTGCCATTGTTTCAAACATGTTGGCTATCAGCTCTTTCAGCTCCGGATAATCGGGCGTTATGTCTTTTGCTGTTTCTCTTAATACGGGTTGTCCGTAAAGATAGATAGGTAGTATCATAATCTGTTTTGTGTTTTTGATTCTAAATATGATTGCAATATTATTGTCGCGCTTATTTCGTCTACGAGGGCTTTGTTTTGCCGGTCTGATTTTTTCAGTCCTCCTTCGAGCATGGCTCTGTGTGCCAGCACGGAGGTGAAACGCTCATCGACAAACTCTACGGGAATCTTTATTTTGCTTTTCAGCTGTCCCACGAAAGGGGTTATGTATTTCATGCTTTCCGAAGCCTCTCCGTTCATCTGTCTGGGGAGTCCTATGATGATAAGTTCCACCTCCTCTTTGCTCGTGTAGTCGAGCAGGAAAGCGAGCAGGTCGCACGAACGCACTGTGGTCAGTCCGCCCGCAATGAGTTGCAGGGGGTCGGTGACCGCTATCCCGGTTCTCTTTCTTCCGTAGTCTAATGCCAGTATTCTTCCCATAATTGAAACAAAGGTATGAATTTTTATTCATTCCCTCCAAATGGGTTGTGGCAAATTCTTCGGGCTTTCGTACACCGGTGCCGGGGATGTGCGCCATCTTCACCCGGGATGTACGCCATCTTCGGCCATGATCGGCTCGGTATCGGGCAAAGATGGCGCACATCCCGATGGGGCATCATGCAGATGCCTGTAGGCGGCATTGTTGCCCCAAAGTACCGGCGTTTTTCATTCTTTATGGATGCGGATAATGAAATAAGGTTTCTTTTCACTATTTTTGCAAGCAATTTAATAATCATGGTTAATCTGATGAAGTGGAAATTTATAAGATATGTGGCAGCATGTGCCGTTTTCTGTTTTCTGGTGGCAGGCGTTGCCGACGGCCAAAACGTGTCCGATGAAAAAGAATATTTCCTGCATACTGTGGAGCGGGGGCAGACACTGACCTCGATAGCCAAAATGTATAATGTGAAAATAGCTGACATAGTGAAACTCAATCCCGACAGTGAGAACCACATATTCGCAGGGTCGGAGCTGAAAATCCCCCAAAGCAGGAAAGCAGATGAGAGCGAACGTTTCCATACCATCCGGCCGGGCGAAACTCTCTACAAACTCAGCATAATGTATGATGTGACCACTACGGAGATATGCAATGCAAATCCCGGACTGAGCGCGTACAACTTCAAGGCAGGCGAGGTGATAAGAATCCCGGCAGCCGAAAAGAAAACGCAGCAGCCGCCTGTGAAAGCGGAGGAAGAAAAGGATGTGAACATAGTGATACGGACCAACCATGAAGTGAAGCGCAGAGAGACCATATACAGCATTTGCAGGAAATACGGCATCACGGAAGAGGAACTGTTGGCCGTGAACCCCGAACTGACAAAAGGACTGAAGCGCGGCTCCATAATAGCCATCCCGTATCATGTGGAAGAGAAAAAGACTGAAGACAAAGAAAAGCAGATGATGGAACCGGAACTGACAGACGAGGAGATATTCAGCAGCAACAGGCCGGAAAAAGGACATTATGACGAATTGAACATTGCAGTGATACTCCCGTTCAGCAGCACCGGCAAGGAAAAATCGCGCATGGTGGAGTTTTATGAAGGATTCTTGATAGCCGTCAACGAGATGAAGGAAAACGGAGCCTCTATGAACATACACACTTATGACTCGGGCACATCCGATGAGAAAATATCGTCGATACTGGCTTTGGAAGAGATGAAAAAGATGAATGTCATATTCGGACCGGGACAGAAAGGCAGCATAAAAACACTGTCGGACTTCTCTAAGAAAAACCGCATTACGCTGGTCGTGCCGTTCTCATTCTCCAATGACGAGATTTTCGACAACCCTTACATGTTCCAGATAAACACTCCGCAGTCGTACCTGTATTCGGAAGTATATGAGAATTTCATAAAGAAATTCAAGAACTATAACATCCTGTTTGTGAGCAACGACAGCAAGGGCAATGACAAGGCCGATTTCATAAAAGGACTGAAAGCAGAATTGTCGCACAAGAAGATAGGCTATTCCGACATCAAAGTGTCATCAGATGAGGAATCCATAAAGCGGAAAATCTCGGCAACGAAAGAAAACCTGTTTGTGCCTGCCGATGGCAAGGCTCTGATACTTAACATGCTGCTGCCGAAACTGACGGTTATGGCCGTGAACGACAGCATCACCAACATGCACTTGTTCGGATATCCTGAGTGGCAGACATATACAGGCGAGTTCCTGTCATCATTCTACGAACTTGACACCTATTTCTATACGTCTTTTTACACCAACAGCATATTCCCCGAAGCCTTGCAGTATTCCAACCTTTATCACAGGTGGTATGGCAGGGACATGGCAAACAGCTATCCCAAATACGGAATGTTGGGGTATGACATAGGTCTGTTTTTCCTGAAAGGGTTGTGGCAGTACGGCAACTCGTTTGCAGACAATGTGAACAAAGTGTCGGTGAACCCCGTGCAGACAGGATTCAGGTTTGAACGGGTGAACAATTGGGGCGGCTTCATAAACAAGAAGGTATTTTTTATCCACTTCACTCGCGATTATAAACTTGAGAAACTGGATTTCTGATATGAACAGTCTTTTTCGCATTGCGTTCTTTTGCCTCGTCCTTGGCGCATCGGGTTTGTCTGTGTCAGCTCAGATAGGAGAATTGCACCACAATTGGGCTGTGGGAGTCAATGCCGGAGGCATATACAACAGTGTGTCTTTCGTGCCGAAAGTGAAACAGAATCCATATTGGGGATATACCGGAGGGGTTACGGCGCGTTATATCAGCGAGAAATATTTTTCATTGCTGTGCGGCGTGCAGGCGGAACTGAATTATGTGAACCGCGGTTGGGACGAGAATCCGGAAGATATAGCATATACGTACACTCGTTCCATGAACTATCTGGAAATACCGTTTATGGCGCATCTGGCCTACGGGAGCAACAGGTTCCAAGGCTTTCTCAATGTCGGTCCGCAGTTTTCTTTCCTTTTGTCTGAAAAGGAGGAGTATGACGGAGACATACAGAGCATAAACAGGGTAGGCAAGTTTGCCGACAATAAAATAGATTATGGCATAGCGGGCGGCATTGGCATGGAACTGAAAACGTCCATAGGCAATTTCCTGCTTGAGGGCAGATATTATTTCGGACTATCCGATTTTTATAAGAACGGGAAGGCAGACCCTTATTCACGTTCGGCCCATACGACCATATCGGTGCGGTTGAGTTACCTTATAGACATAACAGATTAATAGAAAACAGTTTTTATGAACGTCAGATTATATTTATTGATATTGATTATGCTGGTGTCGGGCATATCTGAGGCACAGACGGTAAGAGAGGCATTTCTTGACATGCCCGATGATATATTGTTGTTACAGACGGCCAATGACCGTGCGGATTTTATAGACTTTACGGAGAGTGGCATGAAGTCGGTGGTGAAAGACAAAATGGACTATCCTGCCGAACTGGTGGTGAAGAAAGACAACTATCTGTTGCTGAAGACTTCG
>DVIH01000115.1 GCA_018711405.1 Candidatus Avibacteroides excrementipullorum
ATCGTCCGATTTCCAGATGAAAGTGCTGCCGCTCAATGATTCGGTCAACGTCATCTGCACAGTCACTACGGTATATGCTCCTGCTGCATCATCGAGGATAAATTTCTACTCATCGCAATGGAAAGAACTGGATGGGTCTTCGTTTCTGGAAATGCCGGGAAAGGAAGCTTTTCTGAAAGTAGACGCTGAGGCCGGGGACGGCTTTTTTTTGAGCGACATTGATTTGTATCAGATAAAATTGGGACAGGACGATGACAAACTGGAGATTTCTGTCTCCATATCAGATTATGTCACGGAAGAAGAAAAAGAAAAATTGAATCAGATCTTGGTCGACAAGCCGTTGATGTATGAGTGGAGAGATGCTTCTTTCGTCCGTCTGAAAGAATAATTATTATCAAACCCGAATCAATTAAAATAATATTCCTATATTTGCAGTGCTGCGGTTTCCGAGTCCGGTCTCCCGGATGAGGATGAAAAGGGAATCAGGTGCGAATCCTGAACAGTCCCGCTGCTGTGACTCCTATAAAAACACTCCGGACAATCTTTAGCCACTGTTTCACGGGAAGGCCGTCCGGTATGTGGAGAAGTCAGAAGACCTGCCGTTGCATCCTTTTATTCACAGCTTTCGAGGAAGAAGCTATGAGACCTAATCCTGCGTCGGCGTACATGCCGGACACGGATCTTTAAGTTTCACTCTTATCTTGGGAAGCAGAATCATTTAAACTCTGCCAAGTTTATTGATTAAACGGGGAGCCTGCTCGGGATGAGACGGCTCCTTTCGTTATGTTGTTGTGTGAAGTGACATATTGTCGTCAATTGTTTTCATGTGGTGACACAATGTAAATGAAAAAATGTCATCTTTGTTAAATGCGGATGTGCTAAGCTTAAAAATGTTTTCACAGCATTAAAATCATGCCATAATCTTCGGCAGGCATAGATTTTGCAATTTATATGTCGAACCGTCAATGAGACGGCGAAGATAAAAGAAAAAAACAATTAAAGTATAGGAGATTTGAATTATGATGCCAGTTAAAAGAAACAATCAAAGTTGGTGGCCGAGTGTTTTCAATGATTTCTTTGATACCGATTGGATGGTAAGAGCTAATGCCACAGCTCCGGCAATCAATGTTATTGAAAGCGATAAAGACTACAAGGTGGAAGTTGCAGCGCCGGGAATGACGAAAGAGGATTTCAACATTCAGTTGCGTGATGAAAATGAGTTGGTCATCTCAATGGAGAAAAAGCAGGAAAGCAAGGAAGAGGACAAGGACAATAAGAAATATTTGCGTCGCGAGTTCTCTTACACCAAGTTTGAACAGGCTTTGGTACTCCCTGAAGACGTGGAGAAAGATAAAATCAGCGCAAGTGTCAATGACGGCGTGTTGACCATAGATCTGCCGAAACGCACTCCGGAAGAAAAAACCAAAGAAAACAAGACTATCGAGATACATTAATATCTCGGCACAGGCATAAGAAAAACCGCCTCACAAAGAGGCGGTTTTTTTATGTCTCGTCTTTTTTATCGTGCGGCAATGCACTCTATCTCGACCAATGCATTTTTCGGCAAAGCCTTGACTGCATATGCGCAGCGTGCGGGGAAGTCTTTCGAGAAGAACTCGGCATATACCTCGTTCATATCGCCGAACAACGACATGTCTTGCAGGAACACTGTTGTCTTTACTACATTATCCATAGTAAGTCCTGCTTCTTCGAGTATGCTCTTCATGTTTTGAAGAGACTGGCGTGTCTGTCCTTTGATTTCATCTGATGCGAAATTGCCTGTTTTCGGGTCTATGGGCAGCTGTCCCGATACGAATACCATTCCGTTGGCTTCTATGGCCTGGCTGTAAGGGCCTATTGCTCCCGGTGCATTGTTTGTACAAATGACTTTTTTCATAATCTTATTATTGTTTTTAATGTTGTATGTGCAAATATACGCAGAATAATAAAGATACATGCATAAATGGCTTGATAATATTTATCGGTCTATTTTCTGATGTTTTTAAGCAGGAAGTCAGGACTCATCCTGAAGTATATGCCGGCACTGAAACTTACAGCCGGTGCGACTTTGGTATTCATTCCTTTTTCCAATGCATCGCATCCTGGCATGTAGATTGCTCCCGCTGAGATTCCCAGTATGTATTCGGGCGAGAATGCGTAGGAGTATCCTATATCCGCTTTCAGCAGATGGTTGTTTTTGAAAATCTTTTCACTGTCTGCCGTACCTATCGCACTGAAGTGCGGATCTCCGTCTATGCTTATGAAATCATGGTTGTACCAATAGCTTAATCTGACATCCAGTTGCCATATCCTGGCTTTCATGTCGGCCAAGATTCCATAACCGTTGTCCACAGGCAGTTCTTTTCCGGCCTGCTGTCCGTAATATGCACCCATCGCCTCTATTGCCATGCATGGTATTATGTGGTTTGATGTATTTATCAATACTCCTGCGCCGGCGGCGGCATTTATCAATGTCTGCACTCTCGGTCCTGACGGATTGTTTATTTCGCCTCCGTTGTGTCTGAACAGGATCTGGACAGGAAAATAAGTATGTATTCTGGAACTGCGTGCGTTGGCTTTCGGAAGAGCCGAAAAACCTACGGTGAATGTCTCCCGCTTTTCATCTCCCCTGAAAATAAAGTTTTCCCAGTTCACCCATGCATCGAAATCAAAATGGCGGGTGGCAAGCAGCAGTTGCACGCCGTTTTCAGGGTCTGCACTCAGGTTGTATTCTTTATTATACAAAGGTTCTATAAGATTATGGTTGCTGCCTCCGAATATGGAGCCAAGCACTATCTGGAAATGCTTTGTGGCCTGTAATTGCACTCTGAAAACCGGTATGGCGTGCATGAATTTCCGGCTGCCATTGTCTTCCCATGCCGCTATGCTTTTGTAGTGGCAGGACGGGTAGTTGTCGGCTCCCCAGTATTTGAGTAATCTGATTCCGGCCTCAAGTCTGATGCGGCCCAACGGTTGCAGCGACAGTGTCGGTTGCAGCCAGAATCCCGGCAGTGTATATCCGTCTGCTCTTCCTCCCTTGAATTCGTTGTCTTTGAAAAATGCAAGGCTTTCTATATTCAGGCACAGATCCCCCTTGTTTTCTTCATTGACAGTATGATTGTGTCTGAACAGCAGACTGTCTGTCTGCGCGTGTATATTGATTTCAGCCAGAACCAGCGTCATGGCTATCATGGCAAGTCTTATTTTCGTTTTCATTTCTACAGTCTGAAAAGATATGTGTATGTACCCGCAAAAATATACATTTTGCTTTCTCCGTGCAATTTATCAGACCTGTTACGTGAGGCCATGCGAATGTTTTTGCCATCCGGGAGGCCTTTACCCATACAATCTTTCAACATTTTTAATCATTCATATTGCAGTATATGAAAATAAATGCCGACATTTGTAACAAATAACGAACTTTTAATAACATAAATCTATGTACGGAAAAATGAAAGATTATCTCAGCAAGACAATCTCTGAGATAAAGGAAGCGGGACTTTACAAAGAAGAACGTCTGATAGAAAGTCAGCAACAGGCTCACATAAGCGTAAAGGGCAAAGACGTGTTGAACTTTTGCGCCAACAATTACTTAGGACTGTCAAACCATCCGAGACTGATTCAGGCAGCCAAAGACATGATGGATAGGAGAGGATACGGCATGTCATCGGTACGTTTCATATGCGGCACCCAAGACATACACAAACAGCTCGAAGCTGCCATCTCCGATTATTTCAAGACTGAAGACACCATACTTTATGCTGCATGTTTCGATGCCAACGGAGGAGTGTTTGAACCCTTGTTTACTGAAGAAGATGCCATCATATCCGACTCTTTGAACCATGCATCCATAATAGACGGCGTGCGTCTGTGTAAAGCAAAAAGATACAGATATGCCAATGCCAATATGGAAGAACTGGAAAAATGTCTGAAAGAAGCGCAGGCACAGAGGTTCAGAATCATAGTTACCGATGGCGTATTCTCTATGGATGGCAATGTGGCTCCCATAGACAAGATATGCGATTTGGCAGAAAAGTATGATGCCCTTGTAATGGTAGACGAAAGCCACTCGGCCGGTGTGGTCGGCAAAACGGGACATGGCGTAAGCGAACTGTACGGCACATACGGACGTGTGGACATATATACCGGCACTCTCGGCAAGTCGTTTGGCGGAGCCATGGGCGGATTTACTACAGGACGTAAGGAAATCATCGAACTGTTGCGTCAGCGCAGCCGTCCGTATCTGTTCTCCAACTCGGTAGCTCCTGCCGTGATAGGCGCAAGTCTGGAAGTGTTCAAGATGCTCAAGGAAAGCAATGAAATACATGATACCCTCGTTGAGAACGTGGAATATTTCAGAAACAAGATGCTGGCTGCCGGTTTTGATATCAAACCGACCCAGAGTGCCATCTGCGCAGTAATGCTCTATGATGCGAAACTCTCGCAAGTATATGCGGCTAAGATGTTTGACGAAGGCATCTATGTCACAGGTTTCTACTATCCGGTAGTGCCGAAAGGCGAAGCCCGTATCCGTGTGCAGATTTCTGCCGGACATAAGAAAGAAGACCTTGACAAATGTGTCAATGCATTTATCAAAGTAGGCAAAGAGCTTGGAGTATTGAAATGACAACTATCTTTTCCTAAGACGATTTGTCTTTAATATCACATAGCACATGATTTGAAGGGGTTGTGTCAAAATAGTAAATTTTGGCGCAACCCCTTTAGGTTTGTCACATCCTACCTTTCTCTTCCTCATTGGAATACATCTTGTCACGCCGGCTTGCACGTTTTGTTCCGGCAGAGAAGCTATATGTCACACTGATAAAGAACTTTCGTGAAAGATGGTCAAATTCCGTATGATGTTCAAAATCACCGTTTTCGAATATTGACTTACTTTTTCCGCTGGTGTTCAACAAGTCTTTTACACCAAAATTGATATTCAGCCTGTCCTTGAAGCAGGTAAAATCTCCCTCGATATCCACACCCCAATAATCTGTCTTCGGGATGAGATAGAGCTGCCTGTTTGATTTGATATAACGTAGAT
>DVIH01000116.1 GCA_018711405.1 Candidatus Avibacteroides excrementipullorum
AGCAGTTATATCTGGAGAGGTATGAAAAACGGTGGAATCAGTCTGCAACCAAGTTTCGGATTCAATTATAAGGGGTTGAGCATATACGTATGGGCATCCACGAGTTTTCAAAAAGAAAAAAACGAGATAGATTTGTATATAGATTATTCTTGCAAGAACCTGAAACTTTCTTTTGGCGATTTCTTTACGCAGGGAGCAGGCAATCAGTTTAAATATTTCGATTATAGGAGCGGTCATACAAGGCATGTGTACGATTTAGGTGCGGAGTATACAATATGCGACCGTTTCCCCTTGAAAGTGAGTTGGTATACTATGGTGGCCGGAGATGATTTCATAGTGAACGGGCGTGACGATGATTACACAGTGGAGAAAAGATGCTTTTCCACTTATATCGAATTGCAATATCCTTTTTCAGTCAAGGATGTGGATTGCTCTGTAGCTTTGGGACTGACTCCTTGGAAAGGGTTTTATGCAGAGAATGCTGCAGTCAACAACGTGGCGTTGAGCGTAAGCCGTGAATTCAGGATAAATGAAAACTTCAGTCTGCCTTTGACAGGCAAGTTGATAGGCAATCCTTATGAAAACAAGATATATGTAATGCTCGGACTTGGTTTTTGCTATTGATGATGCGTTTATTCTTCCGAAAAAACATAACATTTAATAATATCTATTAATAAAAAATCCGTGTCGTGACAGATTGTATATATATTGTTAACTTTGCCGGAAATTAATAGACTTTTACATGAAAATACTAATTAAGGAACTCAAAGGCTCTACCAGGAAAATCAGCATAGAGGTAAGGAAAATATCAAGGCGCCAATGGATTGTCTTTTTCTGTGTGCTGGTATTGATTGCCGGAGGCATATGGTGGTGGTTGCGTCCGCGTCCGCAGGAACCGGTCTATCCTGTCATAGAAGCTGAAAATGTCGTGACGGATGATGTGGAAATATATGGAGAATATGTGGGGAGAATCAGAGCGCAGCAATTCGTGGAAATACGTGCCCGTGTGGAAGGGTATTTGGAGAAAATGCTCTTTGCGGAAGGCACATATATAAAGAAAGATCAGGTATTGTTTATTATAGACCCGAAACTGTATAAGGCGAGGGTAGACAAAGCCAAAGCGCAGCTCAACAAGGATAAAGCGAATGCAGTGAAGGCAGAGCGAGACTTGCAGAGGATACAGCCGCTTTATGACCAGAATGCTGCGAGCAAACTCGATCTTGACAATGCTGTGGCATCTTATGAAAGCGCGAAAGCGGAGGTCGCCATGAGCGAGGCGGATCTTGCACAGGCCGAAATGGCATTGGGCTATACCACTGTGCGCTCGCCTATTTCCGGCTATATCAGTGAACGTAATGTGGATATCGGTACTTTGGTAGGGCCTGGCGGAAAGTCATTGCTGGCCACTATCGTCAAGAGCGACACTGTCAGAGTGGATTTCAGCATGACAGGTTTGGATTATCTCAATAGCAAGGCCAGGAATGTGAACTTAGGACAGAAAGATACTACACGGAAATGGAATCCTTACATTACAATAACTTTGCCAGATAATTCTGTATATCCGCTTAAAGGACTTGTGGATTTTGCAGACCCGCAGGTGGATCCTAAGACCGGAACCTTTTCAGTAAGGGCTGAGATGGCAAATCCGGATCATATATTGTTGCCGGGACAGTTCACCAGAGTCAAGTTGTTGCTTGATGTCAGGGAGAATGCCATAATAGTTCCCACAAAAGCCATTATAATAGAAAAAGGAGGGGCATACATATTCGTGGTGCGCCATGATGATGTGGTGGAAAAGCGTTTTGTGGAACTCGGACCCGAAGTCGGAAACAATACTGTCGTGGAAAGAGGGCTTAGTTCTAATGAAAGAATTGTAGTGGAAGGCTATCATAAACTGGCGCATGGTCAGAAAGTGCGGGTCATGACTCCGGAAGAAATGAAAAAATCAGAAGAGGAACAACCGATAGAATAATATGAAAAGCGATTTTTTTATAGACAGACCGGTCTTTTCCACAGTATTGTCGGTTATAATTGTGCTTGTGGGTATTATAGGATTGGTCATGCTGCCCATAGACCAATATCCGCAGATAGTACCTCCGGTAGTGAAAGTCAGTGCCTCATATCCGGGTGCAAGCGCTCAGACCGTATCGCAAGCGGTGGCTACGCCTATAGAGCAGGAGTTGAACGGTACTCCGGGTATGCTCTATATGGAATCGAGCAGTACCAATTCGGGCAGTTTCTCGGTCACGGTCACATTCGATATATCTACAGATGCAGACCTTGCTGCTGTGGAGATTCAAAACAGAGTGAAAGAAGCGGAGTCAAGGTTGCCGGCAGAAGTGATTCAGAATGGCATCTCGGTGGAAAAGCAGGCAGCCAACAAACTGATGACCATCACACTGTTGTCGTCCGATCCTAAATTTGATGAAATATATTTGAGCAATTATGCCACGCTCAATGTCTTGGACATGTTGAGGCGTGTGCCGGGAGTGGGACGTGTATCTAACGTTGGCAGCCGTTATTATGCCATGCAGATATGGGTGCAGCCGGACAAACTTGCAAATCTGGGACTTACTGTAAAAGACCTGCAAAATGCCTTGAAGGATCAGAACCGTGAATCGGCGGCGGGAGTGCTTGGGCAGCAGCCTATGGAAAATCTGGACGTGACAGTTCCTATTACAGCGCAAGGGCGTCTGTCATCGGTGGAGGAATTTGAAAACATAGTGGTGAGGGCTAATCCTGACGGCTCTATCATAAGGTTGAGGGACGTGGCGCGCATATCGTTGGAGGCTTCCTCGTACAATACGGAAAGCGGTATAAACGGAGGAAATGCCGCAGTGCTTAATATCAATATGTTGCCCGGAGCAAATGCAATGGAAGTAGCCGAACGGGTAAGGGAAACTATGGATGAAATCTCAAAGAATTTTCCGGAGGGCATATCCTACGAAATCCCGTTTGATATGACAAGTTATATCTCGGAGTCGATACATGAGGTCTATAAGACGCTGTTCGAGGCATTGATACTTGTCATCATCGTGGTGTTCTTGTCTTTGCAGAACTGGCGTGCGACTATCATTCCTATCATAGCCGTGCCGATTTCTTTGATCGGTACGTTCGGTTTCATGCTGATTTTCGGCTTTTCCTTGAATATGCTTACGTTGCTCGGACTGATTCTTGCCATCGGTATAGTTGTGGACGATGCCATCGTGGTGGTGGAAAACGTGGAGAGGATAATGGAAGAGGAGCATCTGAATGCGTATGAAGCCACGAAAAAAGCCATGAAAGGGTTGACCGGTGCATTGATTGCTACCTCTATGGTTCTGGCAGCCGTGTTTGTGCCTGTAAGTTTCCTTTCGGGTATAACAGGGCAATTATACAGACAGTTTACTGTGACCATTGTCGTTTCTGTCTTGATATCCACAGTCGTGGCTCTGACGTTGAGTCCGGCCATGTGTTCTTTGATATTAAGACCGAAGAAGGGACGGACGAGGAATATAGTGTTCCGCAGGATAAATATATGGCTTGCCAAAGGCAATCGCTTCTATGAAAAAGGCATACGTCTTTCGCTGAAGCATTCCAGACGCATGTTTGCTGCATTCGGCATATCGCTCGTTGCAATATGGCTTATGAATGAGATTGTGCCGAGCAGTTTTATGCCTCAGGAAGATCAAGGATATTTTACGGTGGAGTTGGAATTGCCTGAAGGCGCCACGTTGGAACGTACCCGCGAGGTCACAGACCGTGCTATGGCTTATCTGTTGAAAAATCCGGATATAAAATATGTATTGAATGTTACAGGGTCAAGTCCGAGAATAGGTACGAGCCAGTCGAGGAGCCAACTCACCGTCATACTGAAAGATTGGAAAGAAAGAAAATCGAAAGATATAACCGAACTGATGAACGATATACGTTTGGAGTTGGAGTCATATCCTGAAAGCAAGGTCTTTTTGAGCACTCCGGCTGTCATTCCCGGTTTGGGAACATCCGGCGGTTTTGAAATGGTGCTTGAGGCAAGGGGCAATGCTTCTTATGAAGATTTGCAGCGTTACACAGACACACTGCTTCATTATGCCGCTATGCGTCCGGAGCTTTCCGGCATATCTTCATCGTTGCAGGCAGACATACCTCAGCTCTATTTCGATGTGGACCGCGACAAGGCTCAGTTGCTCGGTGTGCCTGTTGCCGATGTGTTCTCTACCATGAAGACTTTCACCGGTTCCGTATATGTCAATGATTTCAATATGTTCAACCGTGTCTATAGGGTATACATCCAGGCCGAACAGCCTTACAGGGCTTATAAAAGCAACCTTGACCTCTTTTTCGTAAAAGGATTTGACGGTGCGATGATTCCTATAACCGCACTTGGCAATACGTCTTATACTACAGGGCCGGGCACTATAAAGCGTTTCAATATGTTCAACTCGGCTCTTATAAGCGGAGAAGCCGCACACGGGTACAGCTCCGGTCAGGCAATGGAGGTGCTGGAACAGCTTGTCAAGGAGCATCTGCCTTCGTCCATAGGCGTGGAGTGGAGCGGACTGTCCTATCAGGAGAAGCATGTCGGCGGTCAGACCGGATATGTGCTTGCGCTTGCTTTCCTGTTTGTGTTTCTGTTTCTTGCAGCCCAGTATGAAAGTTGGTCCGTTCCGCTTTCGGTGATAATCTCGTTGCCCATAGCCGGAGTCGGTGCATATCTTGGTGTATTGCTGTGCGGTCTGGAAAACAATATATATTTCCAGATTGGTCTGGTCATGCTTATCGGTCTTGTGGCAAAGAATGCTATATTGATTGTGGAATTTGCAAAAGAGGAGGTAGACAGAGGCAAGGATATAGTCGAGGCTGCCGTACATGCGGCTCATCTTCGTTTCCGTCCTATAGTCATGACATCTCTTGCTTTTATCTTGGGATTGCTGCCGCTTGTTTTTGCGAGTGGTCCCGGTTCGGCCAGCAGACAGGGAATAGGTACCGGAGTATTTTTCGGAATGATTATGGCCATCACGGTAGGCATATTTTTCGTTCCGTTCTTCTTCGTGTGGGTCTATAAAATAAAAGCTGTAATCAAAAATAGAAAGAAGGTATGAGCCGTAAAGTTATATCGGGCATAGCCATCGTTTTGGTTATGATGGCAAGTCTGGCCTCTTGTGTCGTGCAGAAGGAGTGCAGGGAGCCTGAATTGGACATGCCGGGCGAGATCGTATCCGGTAGAAATGATTCCCTTGCCATTGCCGACATGGAATGGTGGAAGTTTTACACCGATCCGAATCTTCAGGATTTGATAAGAAAGACTTTGGAGAACAACAGAGATCTCAAGGCATCTGTCGCACGCATCAGGCAGGCTATGGAGATGAACAGGATTAGCAAGATGGCTCTGTTTCCGGAACTGTCTGGTCAGCTTGAGGCCGAAAACGAGACGAATGATTACTATGGAGAGAATGAAGTCAGAGACCCTGAAATATCGGCCAAGGCTACTTTGAGTTGGGAAGTGGATTTGCGTGGAGCTTTGCGATGGGGACGCAAGAAAGGCATGGCTCAATATCTGGAGACGATAGAAGCGCAAAGGGCCATGCAGATGTCTCTGGTCGCTGCTGTGGCTAATGCTTATTTTGAACTGGTCGCGCTCGACAACGAGCTTGCCATAGTCAAGCGTACCCTCAATACTCGGAAAGAAGGTGTGTCGCAGGCCAAAATCCGTTTTGAAGGAGGGTTGACATCTGAGACATCCTATCAGCAGGCGCAAGTGGAATTGGCCACTACTGCATCTCTGATTCCGGAACTGGAGAGCGAGATAGCCGTCAAGGAAAGTGAGATAGCGCTCCTTGCCGGAGAGTTCCCGTCTCCGCAAAAGCGCAGCAAGGATTTCGACAACACCAAGTTGCCTTCTTATACCCCCATAGGCCTGCCGTCCGATCTGATTTTGAGGCGTCCGGACATAAGGCAGGCGCAGCAGAGGCTGAATGCGGCGAAAGCAGAAGTGGGAGTGAAAAATGCCGAGCGTTTTCCTAAATTCGCCATAACATTGACAGGAGGCGTGGAGGACAATGATTTCAAGAATCTTTTCAGGTCTCCGTTTTCTTATGTGCTTGGCAATCTCACCACTCCGATCTTCAATTTCGGAAAGAACAAGGCGAGGCTTAAAAATGCCATTGCCCGTTATGACGAGGCAAGGTTTGATTATGAAAAGAAAGTGCTGACCGCTTTCAAGGAAGTTCATGATGCAGTCATTATCTATTCCAATGCTCATGATGCATCCGAGCTTAAACTCAATTTGCGCGAGGCCGCACGCAAGTATGTGGATCTGGCAAGGCTTCAATATCTGAACGGTGTCATCAACTATCTGGATGTGCTCGATGCACAGAGAAAGTATTTTGATGCGGAGATAGGGCTGAGCAATTCCATAAGAAACGAATACATAGCTTTGGTTCAGTTGTACAAGGCATTGGGGGGAGGTTGGTCTCCTGTCTTTGCGGCAGAAAACGATGAATTGGAACAATAATATTTTTTAATCACTACTTTTTTTGATATAATGGCAGACGATAAAAAGGTAATTTTTTCCATGGTGGGAGTGAGCAAGTCATTCCAGCCCAATAAACAGGTTTTGAAAAACATTTACCTGTCTTTTTTCTATGGAGCGAAAATCGGAATCATAGGTTTGAACGGTTCCGGTAAATCCACTTTGTTGAAAATCATAGCAGGGTTGGACAAGTCTTACCAAGGGGAAGTCGTGTTTTCACCCGGCTATTCGGTAGGATACCTGCCTCAGGAACCGCAGCTCGACAATAGCAAGACGGTGAAAGAGGTTGTGATGGAAGGTGTGCAGCCTGTGGTGGATGTATTGAAGGAATATGAGGAAATCAACAATAAGTTCGGCTTGCCGGAATATTATGAAGATCCGGAGAAAATGGATCAGCTCTTTGCGCGGCAGGCAGAGTTGCAGGACTTTATAGACGCGCATGACGCATGGAATCTTGACAACAAACTGGAAAGGGCCATGGACGCCTTGCGCTGTCCTCCTGAAGAGCAGAATGTGACAAATCTTTCGGGTGGTGAAAGAAGGCGTGTGGCTTTGTGCAGGCTCCTCTTGCAGCAACCCGACATATTGTTGCTCGACGAGCCGACCAACCACCTCGATGCCGAGTCGATAGATTGGCTGGAGCAGCATTTGCAGCAATATGCGGGTACAGTCATCTGCATTACCCACGACAGATACTTCCTCGACCATGTGGCCGGATGGATACTCGAACTCGACAGGGGAGAAGGCATCCCTTGGAAAGGAAATTACTCTTCATGGCTCGAACAGAAGACCAAGAGGATGGAACTCGAGGAAAAGACTGCCAGCAAACGCAGGAAGACACTTGAAAGAGAGTTGGAATGGGTAAGGATGGCTCCTAAGGCGCGTCAGGCAAAAGGAAAAGCGCGTCTGAACTCTTACGACAAACTGCTCAACGAAGACCAGAAGGAGAAAGAGGAAAAACTGGAGATATTCATCCCCAACGGTCCGAGACTTGGCAACAAGGTCATCGAAGCAATAGGCGTGAGAAAAGCATTCGGCGACAAGCTCCTGTTTGACAATCTCAATTTCACTTTGCCGCCCAACGGCATAGTAGGCATTATAGGGCCGAACGGAGCGGGAAAGACCACTTTGTTCAGGATGATAATGGGACTTGAGACTGTGGATGCCGGCACGTTTGAGGTGGGAGAGACTGTAAAGTTGGCCTATGTAGACCAGCAGCACAAAGACATTGACCCTGATAAATCTGTATATCAGGTAGTATCTGGAGGTAACGAAGTCATAAGGATGGGCGGCAGAGACATCAATGTGCGTGCCTATCTTTCGCGTTTCAATTTCACCGGAGCAGACCAGGAGAAACTTTGCGGCATGCTGTCGGGAGGAGAGAGAAACCGTCTGCACCTTGCCATGGCGTTGAAAGAAGAAGGCAATGTGCTGTTGCTCGACGAGCCGACCAACGATATAGATGTCAATACGTTGCGCGCCCTCGAAGAAGGTCTTGAGGAATTTGCCGGATGCGCGGTCATCATCAGCCACGACCGTTGGTTCCTCGACAGGATATGTACGCACATACTTGCGTTTGAAGGCAATTCGGATGTGTTCTTCTTCCAAGGCTCATATTCTGAGTATGAAGAAAACAAGATGAAGCGATTGGGATATGAGGAACC
>DVIH01000117.1 GCA_018711405.1 Candidatus Avibacteroides excrementipullorum
ACACCGACTTTACCGAATACGCAAACTTTTATCAGACTTTTTTTAAAGTTTTTTTCCAGGACTTCACGAACAGACTGAAAAACAAAACTTTAAGAATGCAGACTTTCACCATGCCCGGGATGTGCGCCATCCTTGGGAAAGACCGAGCCGATCTTTGCACGGCATGTGCGCCATCTTAGTCCGGGATGGCGCACATCCCCGACAAGGTATGAAAAAGGGGCGGAGGCGGGCACAAAAAAATCCTTAATGCAAAGGGATGCAATCTCTGATTATAACAGTTTCCACATCTCTGCCATAACCGCACCAGATACCTTTTCCACCATTTATATTACTATGCAAATTGGTTGTACTCGGGAACAACGGATTTTTCCCATTCATCACCTCATTCTCATAATCGCTCCAAAAGCGGAAGCCCTCATAAGACAATTGGGTCAACTTCACAAGTACGGTATCTCCTATTTTATAATAAGGAGTATATTTTTTCATGCCGAACCTTGTTCCTCTGTTTGCTTTTATTTTTGCATGATTATCGTCCAGCACTTCATCGGAAACAGTCCCCATAAACGATGAATAGAAACGTGTCTCATCGGGCAATGCCTGAGTGAATATCTTATAATAATTACGCCCGGCCGGATCATCGGAAAAAGACAAATGAATCTGATATAAGGTATCGCTGTCAGAACAACGGCTGACTTCCAGACTCTCTATCTCGACAACAGGGGGTATTGTAGTCACTGCCGTAAGTTTGCGACCGGAATACTCCACTGTCAACGTATAACTTTTGCCTGCCTCGCCTTTGATTCTGACGCCACGATAAACAAACGGCGGATTGTAGTCATCGTCCATCCTCCCCACAAGCACCTCTTCGGTCTCGCCATCGCTGACCGACACTTTTGCCCAACGTATGGGCACATCGGCCAAAGAAATGCTGTCAGCCCCGTCAACCAACGGCATAGACTGCGAAAGACATACATTTGCCACACCTCCGCTCTCTATCCACCCTTCCACCACTATCTGCGGTTCAAAAACCGCATCCCCCAAATCGAACTTGGGAGTACACGAGAAAAGCAGTAATGCCACAAACAGAAAAACACATTGTCTCATAGTTTCAAAATCTGAAAGAATAACTTATGGAGGGAACCAACGAATACAGGCTTTGCCCTCTGGGGATGATTTTCATCCTGCGCCTGTCATCGCTCACTCCCACTTTTGCCGTCAGGAATATAGGATTCTGACGTGCATAAGCATTGTACAAAGAGATATTTATGCAACTCTCTTTATCAGCAGTCTTCTTGAACCAATAAGTAGCAGACAAGTCCAATCTGTGATAAGCCGGCATACGCGCCCCATTGTGAGGACCGTATTCATTAACGGCATTTTCGCCCACGAGATATAAAGACACAGGCATGGTAAACGCATTACCGGTGGCATAGACAAAAACTCCGGAAAATGTCCAATGCTTATCCAACTTATAATTGACAACCAAAGAAAGATCATGTCTCCTATCATTTTTCGCAGGGAAAGGAGAGCCGTCATTAATATCGGGAAAACTCCTCACGGAACGCCCCAACGTATAACTCAACCACCCGTTGAGCCTGCCTGAGTTTTTCTTCAGCATAAACTCCACGCCATAGCTATGCCCGTTGCCATAAAGCAGGTGATCCTCCACATGATAAGTCTGATTTACGAGGTCAAACAATTCGCCACTGAACTCCAACTGATTAAGAAGCCTCTTATAATACCCCTCCACGCTGAACTCGAAATCATTATCGTCCGTAGAATGAAAATAGCCCAAAGACAAACTGTTGGCGCTCTGAGCCGGAACAGACACTGATGCCGGAAGCCAGAAATCGGTGGGAAGCCCTATGCCCGACACCACGACCTGATTCATATATTGCCTTTGCAAAGCATACGACAAAGCGAATCTACGTCCCGGCCTGAACTGATAAGAAAGAGAGGCACGAGGCTCCAGTCCGTGATAAAACCGTCCGCTCTCATTCCGTCCCCGCTCCCTGCTTTCCTGCACAGAGCCGCTGTATCTGAGCCCCAAGTCGAAATCAAGACAGCCGAAAGCAGAAAATCGGTCTCTGACATAAACGCCATACTCATGAGTGACCATGCGAGACGGCTTTACGCTACTGCCATCGGTATACAAATCTTCCACGAAAGGATATTGCGGATCCAGGCTGTGACGGACATACTCTCCGCCCGCTTCAAGATTGCCGCCCAAGAAATCGGTTGCAAAATGCCCCCTATAGCCCACATCCTGAATGCGCGAAGGAAATTTCATGACGCTTCCTCCCATAAAGGCATCGAGTATATTATCATAAAACGTATAATAAACCACGTTCTCAGCCTTACGCCCGGAACCTCCGTCCCAATCCCATTGCAACGAAGCCACAGCATTCTGCCACTCCATGCTCCCCTCGACCTGATAATAATATTCTTTCAGCGAAAGCCTGTCCCTGCCGTAATAGGCGTTTGCAATGATGCTGTGACCTCTGCCCGGTTTGGCCACAAAGGTCATGTTATAATCCATGAAGCCATATCGCGGCTTTATCCCATCGTCTTTCATGTCCACAAGACCGAGCAACAGGTTGACATAAGAGCCTCTGCCCGACAGATACAGCGAACTGTTATCGCCCAAAGGCATAGCCACAGTCCCCTGAGAAGATATCAGCCCGAAATCGCCGCACATGGAAAACCTGTCGGCAACGGCATCCTTGCTGCGCACATCCACCACCCCCGACAGCCTGCCGCCATAATCGGCCGACACGTTGGATTTGATCAGAGAAGCAGAAGATATATGCGAACTGTTGAACACAGAAAAGAATCCCACCAGATGCACCGGACTATACACAGTCGCTCCGTTGAAAAGTATCCGGTTATGCCCGGAGTCGCAACCGCGCACATAGAGACCGGAATTAAGTTCTCCGGCCGTCTGCACTCCCGGCGTCAGTTGCATAGTGCGGAAAAGATCGACAGTGCCAAGAAACTTGGGCAATGACTGCAACTCTTTCAGGTTCAATTCCAACCTGCCCGAAGTCAACCCTTTTATGTCTTTGCTCCTCCGCGTGGCCACAACCTCCACCTCGTCTATAGCATAGACGGAGTCGCCCAGAAGATATGCGTCATAGCCTTGCCCGTGCATCCCAGCAAAGACAAAAAGCCCGAACAACAGAAAAAGCAACTTTCGCATCAATCCATCAATAAAAAACAGGATGCGCCCGAAAGACAAAGACATTTCCGGCACATCCCATTTCACTTTTATGTTTTCAAATCACCTCACTCAAGCAAATACCGCAAATAAGATTCATATCTGTCGCCCAAATCTTCCGCACTGTTGACGAGGTCGTTGAAATCAATATCGTTGAAGTAACTTTCAAAACTGTATGCCGAACTATCGGACACAAAAGTAATCACAGGCTCCACGCTATATTCTTCATAACCATAGTCATCTTCCACCAGATATGGTTGCCATGAGAAAGTGGCGATGACATTGTCGCCATCCGTATAATACATTTCACCTTTCAGATATTTATTGTACAATACGGCCAACTCCTCATTATAACCAAAAGCAATATAGCTGTTTTCATCAAAAGCATAAAATTTCTCCCACAAAGCATCATCTTCATCTACAAACGATTTGACGCTCGGGCAATAGACTTTGACAATCACCTCGTCCATTATGTTCAGACGGCTGTCTATCACTTCAAACAAATCGGCAGCTTCCAGCCTGTCGTTCAACGCCGCATCTATCTGATCTTTATCAGTCAGCCCGTTGACCGTCATATCAGCTTCTGCCGTAATCATACGCTCGCCTTTCACGTCCATAGTAAGCCGTGCCGAAGCTTTGGTCTTGTTGGCTTTTGAGGTCTGCTTGAACACATATCCGTTCACATCAAGTGTGCTGCTCACCGTTGCACTCCTCACATCGTTGTCCACCTGTATATCGGCAGTAAGGCTGCACAAAGTCTTGTCGCCCAAAGTCATTACAGCCGACACGTGTTCAGGCACATACGCCTCATACGCAGTCTCCCTGTATTCATCGGTATACAAATAGACTTTTGTCTGCTCGCCCGATGAAGTAACCTTTATCACTACCTGCTCATCATTGTAACGGTAACGGAATTCGAGCGAACTGTCTGAAGCTGACTTCACCCACAAATTCCGACCCTCATCATAAGTATAGATGCCATAATATTGAGCCAGAGAATAAAGTTCGTTAGTCGGCGTGGCAAAATCGGGCATCATGGCAAGGCTGTTTCTCTTGCATATATCTTTCACCGTCCCCAACAAGCCTTTCACAGACTTCAGATTCTCATTGCGGTCTACCTCCAGACATCCGTAGTCCGCTATTTCAAAAAAATGATCAATGGTGCGCAGGAAGTCGGCATGATCTTCCGCTTTTATTTTCGAGAGAGCGTCCAAGCCTATCTGTTCCAATCTGGCTTTATGCTCATCGGGTGTAAAATTAGTACCCGAACTTATTCTGCTGCCCTCATCGTCCGAGCATGATGACAAAGACAGCACCAAAGCACAACCTAACAGAGGGATTGATTTCAATAGTTTCATAGTTACCTGATTTTAATATTTTTTTAATTCAGAGAGCAAAGGAACAGAATATATGCCCATCTCACAATACACCCCCATTTATTTCACTTTAATTAACACAGAAAGACACAGACCGGGATGTGCGCCATCTTGCCCGAAGATGTACGCCATCTTTGCCCGGGATGGCGCACATCCCGGCACGATACCGAGCCGATACCGTGAGACATAAAAAAAGGACCGGAAACTACCTGCCGGTATTACTTGCGGACAAGCGCATAGTTGGACATGAAATAGCCGCGCCCGTCGGTCTTGCAATAAAACATCACGACCGCGCAGCAACCGTCGGCACGGAAAGAGTATTTCCTTGCCTTAGCCCCCTTGCAGACCAACTGATATTTTTCTTCGACAAACCTCCAAAGGGAATCTGGCACACACGAAGAATCTTCACCCACCACGACCATCACAAAAAAGTCGCCCCAATGTGCCGATGCGATTCTCCGATGCAGTGCATCCACCTCTTCAGCCAAACCTGATTTCATGACAAATTCATTTAGAAATATCCTTGATGCGCCCCCAAGAATCGAATATCTTGCCCGACGACAGCCGCAAAGTAAGCATGACCGAAAGCATGGAAGCCGAAAAAGTTATGACAGCAATCATTATCTGATATTTTATCGCCACATCGGGAGCGCTGCCTCCCAGTATCTGCCCTATCATAGTGCCCGGCAAAGCCACAAGCCCCATGACGGCCATATTGGCGATGCAGGGGGTAAACGCCTTGACCAAAGCCTCTTTGACAAAAGGCGCACGCGCCTCCGCCACCGTTGCGCCATTGGCCAGCAAATAATAATACAACTGACGCTCACGCCCAAGCCCGGAAAAAAATGTATTGAGAGATATGACATTGACCGACAACATATTGCCCAACAGTATCCCCATAACAGGGATGAAATAGCGGGCAGTAAACACATCACGCCCCAAGCCTATCACAAAAATAAGGAAATAAAAACCGATGAGCAGAGCTGTAAAGGAGAATCCGAGAAACAAGGGGATGTAAAGCGCACCGCGTCTCACTTGTGAACGGGTCACTGCCGTCTCAGAAGCCACCGCCACCATGACCATAACCCACAGGACATTCACGAAAGGATTGTCTATGAGGAATATGTATTTCATATAAAAGCCGAACAGGAAAAGCTGCAAAAGCATCCTCAGCGTTCCAATGACAGTGGCCTTGACAAGGCCTGTCTTATATTTATATAGGTAATAAAGAGGAAGCAGCATGAGCAGAAGCCCGACAGCAAGTCCCCAGTATGATAAATCGACCGTATTCATATCACAACTTTTTTAATCCCTTCCAACACAACGACCTTATCGCAACCGCCGATGAAAGCCGCATCGTGGGAGGCCGCTATCAATGTCTTGCCTTTATCCCTCTCTTTGCGCAACAGCGAAACGACTTTCCCCACAGACACATCGTCCAAAGCCGAAACAGGCTCATCGAGTATCACCAGCTTGCGGTTTTGCAACAGCGCAGCTATTATATTCACTTTCTGCCGCTGCCCGCCGGATATCTCATTCAGGTTCTTATCCACAATGCCGCGCTCCAGCCCGAGAGCATCGAGCATATGGGGCACATCATCTTCAGGAAATGCAGCCCCCCTTGCAGCCTTAAGCGTATATGGCAAACGCAACATCTCCCATACCGTCTTGTATGGCAGATACTGCTCCTGTCCCATCCATGCCGTACGCATACGGATGGCATGAACAGTAGATTGAGACAGCCGCACACCGTCAACGTCAATAGAGCCGCCGGAGACAGGCACCACACCTACGACTGCTTTAAGCAATGAACTTTTGCCGCAGCCTGACGCGCCGGCAACGCAAACCAGCTCCCCGTCGCCAGCCACAAACGAACATGGGCTGAACAGCTCGCGCCCATTGAAAGATACAGTAACCTGCTCGAAAACTACCATCGGAAACACTTAAACATTATTGACGTGTAAAGTTAAGAACACTTTTCCTTTCCCGCAAAACCTGCAATGCTTTTCCTGAAAAAGTTCAGCCCGCACCGCCTCAACAGCAGATACGCCTCATGGTGAAACTCAGCTTCACCTCTCCCATCGCCCGCACTTCAGACAGATGCACATCGAGAGGAGCATAATCGGGATTCACGCTCACAAGCTTTACCCATCCGCCGCCCTTCTCCGACTTCTCAACCGTCTTGACCACAAGAAAATCTTCATCGTCATGACGCATGGCGACAATATACACATGCCCGAAAACAATATTGGCCTCATCCACTCCTATGGTCTTAAACGCCACAATCTCACCGCTCTTCAGAAGCGGCTCCATAGACCTGCCTCTCACATAACACGCTCCGTCACATCTCGGCACATCTCTCAGGCTCACCTCACCCACGATACCGGCATCATCACCGCATTGCAGGCTATGCAGATTGGCCGCAGCATCCATGTCATAGACCGGGACGGTAAGAAACGCCGCCGTCCTCTCCATGAGTTTAGAACCATTCACCTTTCTTACACCGCCGGCAGCCTCAAACTTCAGCATCTCGCCACGCCCCACCATAAGCCACTCTATGGACAGCTGCGGATAGGCAGCCGCTATTCTTTCAAGCACATCGGGCTGCATGGACTTGGATATGCTGTTCACATATCCGTTGCTGACACCGATAGTTTTCTCAAAATGGCTCGTCCTTATTCTCTCGCTTTCAAGAAATAAAAGCAAACGTTTCTTTACATCGCTCATAACCAAATCATATTTCGCATGCAAAGTTAGAGATTTTCTCGAATAATAATTATCTTTGCAATACATATTACACAACATATACAAATATTCTCGAAAAGAATAAACAGGGCGTCATGAAAAAGATTTTGGATTTTTTCGGATTTGATGAAAAGAAAATAACAAGCAAGGACAACAGCGAAGAACTGGAAAGCCAAAGGGCCATAATAGCATATCTGCTACGTGCAGAGGGAAAGTCTCTGCGATACATAGCAAACAGGCTGAACACCTCCACATGGAAAGTCTTCGGACTCATTGCCAACATAAGCAGACAGGCACTCGAGACCGCAAAGAACTTCAAAGACCCTGCCACCGAAAAGCAACAGTTGTATGACAGTTTCAAAAGCAATGACGCATATTTCAACAGACTGCTGAAATCATTTATCGCCTCAGACTGCGAAACGGAAGTGCCGCACAATGCTGCGCCGGAAAACAATAGGCCGAAAGCGGGAAGCCTGCCCGAACTGCTGACTAAATGCAACATGGATAAAAAGACCTTCATCAGAAAGGTCGGACTATCCGAGTTGTCTTTCTTGAAAATCACAATGGGAGACAAATGTGTCTCGGCGCGCATCATCGACAAAATGGCAAAATGCCTGAATACTGACAAGGCTGCAATACTCGCGGTAGTAAAAGAAAAAGAGGAACAGCCGCGCGGACTATGATACCGCTCCGTCCGTTCCCCCAAAAGTGACCTCGATGGGATTCAAACCCATGACCTTCAGAACCGGAATCTGACGCTCTATTCAGCTAAGCTACGAGGCCGTGCTTTCCGGCGGCGAAATTACGGATAATTTATGAAATAGACAAACAATAATCCCCGCCGGAGACATAAAATACCGGCGGGGATATTACTTATAACTATAGAGACCTCAATCAATCTATTTCTTCATCAGCCTCATATCCGCCCATTTCACGCAATGCGTTCTTAAGCATCACATATTGCTGGAACAGATGATTTACAGGCACCTCGCCTTGAGTATAGTCGTGCATAGGACTCTTGAGGAAGAAGCTGAGGAAACGCTGTATGCCATATCTGCCCGCACGTGCCGCAAGGTCGCTCAGCAGCACAAGGTCGAGGCAAAGCGGAGCTGCCAATATGGAATCGCGGCACAGGAAGTTTATCTTTATCTGCATGGGATAGCCCATCCAACCGAAGATGTCGATATTGTCCCAACCCTCCTTGTTGTCATTGCGCGGAGGATAGTAATTGATTCTCACCTTGTGATAATAGTCGGTGTACAGATCGGGCTGCTTCTCGGGCACAAGTATAGACTCCAGAGTGGAGAGCTTGCTCACCTCTTTCGTATGGAAATTGGCAGGCTCGTCCAGCACAAGACCGTCTCTGTTTCCCAATATATTGGTAGAGAACCAGCCGGAAAGTCCCAGACAGCGTGTTCCGATTATCGGAGCGAAACCCGATTTGACAAGCGTCTGTCCCGTCTTGAAGTCTTTTCCCGCGATAGGCATACGAGTCTTCTCTGCCAGTTCCCACATGGCGGGTATATCGACCGTAGTATTGGGAGCGCCCATGATGAAAGGTGCGCCCTCTGTCAGCGCAGCATAGGCATAGCACATAGACGGAGCAATATGCGCCCTGTCGTCTTCTTTCATGGCTTTCTCAAGAGCAGCCAGTGTACCGTGTATCTGTTCGTCTACCGGAACATATATTTCGGTGGAAGCCGCCCACAGCACCACGATCCTGCTGCAACCGTTTTCCTCCTTGAACCTGCGTATGTCTTCGCGGATGGCCTCGACCATATCCCAACGGGTCTTGCAGTCTTTCACATTGTCGCCATCAAGACGCTTTGCATAGTTGCGGTCGAAAGCAGCCGGCATGGCCTTTATCTTTTCAAGCTCATCCTTAACGGGATTTATATCCTTTTCTTTCAGCACCTCGCAATTGATGGCCGACTCGTATGCATTGACAGGATACACGTCCCATGCGCCGAACACGATATCGTTCAGGTCTGCAAGCGGAACTATTTCCTTATAGCTGAGATATTTCTTTTCGCTTCCGCGGCCAACACGTATCTTGTCATATTGCGTCATTGACCCCACTGGCTTACCCATACCTTTACGAATCATCAGGACACCTGTCATAAAGGTTGTCGCAACGGCTCCAAGTCCCACGCAAAGGACGCCGAGTTTTCCCGTTGCCGGTTTTACATCACAATTTCGTCTCATTTTTTAGAAATACTTTTTCTGATTTATATATTAAAAATTTCATTCAACTCATTCAAGTCCGTAATGACGGCATCGGCATGTGCTTCGCCGCTTACGCTTTCATCCCACGCTTTGCCTTTCAGCCACACGGTGCGGCAGCCGGCAAGACGAGCGGGAATCATGTCCTTGTCTACAGAATCACCCACCACGACAGTCTCTTCGGGCTTCAAATGCATCAGTTCCACCCCCAGAGCGAATATCGCGGGATCGGGCTTTCTTATGCCGACAACGGAAGACTCTACAATGTGTTCAAAATCGCAAAGTAATGAAAAATTATCCAATACTTTTTTTATGTTACCGTAAAAATTGGACACCAATGTTAATTTATATTTTAAATGTAATTTTTGGAACATTAAATGTGCGCTTTTGGCACATCTCTCCGCCAAAGAATTACCTCCGTCGGCTATGGCCGATTCCCATTCCGACGTATCGGCAGAAACATCCATAAAGCCATTGTCTTTCAAAAAGTTCATCTGCAAATGCAACTTCTTCAGCAGCACATTCCTGAAGTCATCTTCGGGCACGATTATCCTGTTGACAGCCAGCGTCCTTTCCCCATACACGTAAGCCTGTCTGAAAGCGTCCCTGTCCACCGGCACCCCGTGTTCCCTGTAAAGGCTCCACAACACTTCCGCCCAATGGATGCCGTTGGTGTCTATGGTGCCTCCGTAATCGAATATTATACCTTTTATCTTGTCAGTGTCCATCCGAACCCTCCGTTTTTACAGTTTTCTCCTTAAATACTCCCACTTTCATCAATGCCACGCCCACGGCTATCCAAAACAGTTCCCTCACCCTCATTATCAGTCCCGAATATACTCCGAAAGCTCCCGGTATGCCGAGCTGGCTCACGGCTATGGCAAGCCCGCCCTCGCGCACGCCGAGCTGCATGGGGGAGAAAAACAACAGGTTGGCAAACAATGACGAAAAAGCGGAAATCAGTATGCAAGCCACGAAACTGACTTCATTGGTCAGCACGTTCATTATCATATATATCTCCACACAGCCCAGAATCCTTGCCAGATATTCCAGCAGCAAGGAGAAATAGAACGTGGTCTTGCGCTGGCTGTGCAGTTGCCCTATCTGACGGTCTATCTTGACAAGGGTTTCCTCCTGCTTCTGCATAAAAGACCGGGCCTTGTTCTTGACGAACGGCAGGCGACAGCAGATGCGCAATGTCTTGACAGCAAGGCCATACCTATAGCCCCTCATAAACAGATAGATGAGGAAAGAGATGGCCGCGCCGGCTATTATGAACGTTATGCCCACGGCATTATTGAGCGGATAACAGCACAGATAAAGCACTATGGACGAAGCCCAAAAACAAAGATGCGAAAATATGTGCATCATGACATACAGTATCACCGATGACGTGGCACGGCTTGCGCCTATATAGGGCGACAACTCCATGATGCGGTAAGGCTCGCCTCCCATAAGCCCCATGGGGGTGGCATAGTTGAGAGCGAAACCCGACACTGTGAGCTTATAGACAAGCGCAAACGAAACCTTCCTGTCCTCCTGCTTGTCGTTTATTATCACAAACCATGACAAGGCGTTCATGAAATAGATGAACACCCAAAGGAGTATTATGAGCGGCAACTGCCATCCGGCTCTTTTCAGATTGGCCAGCAGTTCCGGCATATCGACATCGAAAGTAAATATCATTATGACAATGACAGCAATGCCGAACAGCATGAATATGTTGCGGAACTTGTCTCTCATCGCCTTTCCTCCCCGTTGCCCGACGACAGTTTCTCATACACAGCCGAAGAAAGCCGCTCATGCCTGCTCCTCATGTAAAAGAACACGGCATTCATCACTGTCAGTTCAAATATGAAATACAGATAAGGCATGCCTGCAAGCATGGACACGTAGAGTGCTATGGCACGGGCATTGAATGTGAGGAAATTGCAGTATTTCATCAGCGGGCGGCTGCCCTCTATGAACTCGGCCCGCGCTTCTCCGGCCGGTGCCGTGCCTTTCATTTTCTGCCAAAGGGCGAACATCTGCTGGAAACGCGGAGTCATCCGCTCCTGCGAACGGGTATAGTTGCCGTAGAAAAACAGAAACCACTTCCACCACACATTGTGCCGCCATGGCAGCGAACGGTATATCTCCCTCTGCTGTTTGAAATTGTCCAACTCGCTGGCACTTTCGCCTTTAAGGAAATAGAGGTGTATGTTGCGGTAATAATCGGCCAACGCGCACTGCTTGCTGTGGCACACCAGCCCCGACAAGGCTGCGACGAGCCATATCCAGATGCCCCACTGCGGGGTCAGCCTCAGGCATATAGCCAGATAAATGCAGAAAAACCAGATGTCGCCCGCAAACCCGTCGAGCATCCTGCCCCACCTCGTCTTCTTTCCCGTGAGACGCGCCAACTGCCCGTCGGCGCTGTCATAAAAATTGGCCCACATCAGCAGCAATATGCCGCACACGGTATGCGGCATGTCAGGAAAATAGAACATGTATCCGGCGGCCATGCCAAGTATTATGGACAATATGGTCACCACATTGGGATGCACGTTCAACTTCATGAAAAACAATGTCCATAAATAGCCTATGGGACGGTTGAACCATATATCCAACGTCTCCTCCGTATCTCTCGACTTCAAAGAAGCCTCTATGCCCTGCTTTATTCCCCCCATTGATTTTCAGCTTTTTTAACCATACATTTTTCCGGCTGCAAAGTTATATATTTTACAAAAAACCGGATGTCCTTTTTGTTACAATAAAACGTCATTTGCTCATATTTCCCGACCGCCGCTCCCGCCGAGAGGAAAATAGAACGCTGCGGAGGCAACTCCGCAACGCGGACAGCAGCCTCCGGCGGCCGAACAAAGCTCCGCCCGGGATGTGCGCCATCTTTGCCCGGGATCGGCTCGGTAACGGGAGAAGATGGCGCACATCCCGGGCTATGATCGAGCCGATCCCCGGCGCACCCCATTGAAGGCGTTTGCAGGCCTCCTCATGACGGCCTGAGGACACGACACAAAAAGCCCTGCCTCTCTCCGCAGTGGAACGCAGGCAGGGTTTTTCTCTATTGTTTTTTAAAACCTCTTACGGGCGGACATCAGTCAAGCACAGTCACCCATGCATGAGTGTCGGGCATGTCCCCATACTGTATGGCACGCAGAGTGTTGTACAGTTTGAGGCAAACCGGACCGGCTTCTCCGTCTTTGCTGAACACGTAAGATTTGTTTTCATCTATATCGTCAATCCTCGATACCGGGCTGATGACAGCTGCCGTGCCGCATGCTCCGGCCTCATCGAACGTAGCGAGTTCATCTACTGTGATGTGCCTTCTTTCCACCGTCATGCCGAGATCTTCGGCTATAGTCATAAGGCTCTTGTTGGTGATAGACGGAAGGATGGAGTCAGACTTGGGAGTGACATAGGTGTTGCCCTTGATGGCAAAGAAGTTGGCAGGGCCGCATTCGTCAAGATATTTCTTCTCTTTGGAGTCGAGATAGAGCACAGCCGAATAGCCCATGTCGTGAGCTTTCGTACCGGCCACAAGGCTTGCCGCATAGTTTCCGCCGACTTTTATCTTGCCCGTGCCAAGCGGTGCCACGCGGTCATACTGGCGCATGATGCAATAGGGAGTCGGTTTGAATCCCGCTTTGAAGTAAGGACCTACCGGAGTGGCGAAGACGATGAACATGTATTCTGCTGCCGGTTTCACACCCACCTGTGCGGATGTACCGAAGAGCAACGGACGCAGATAAAGGGAAGCACCCGACTCATAAGGCGGCACGAATTTCTCGTTCAGCTTTATGACTTTTATCATAGCCTCTTCAAATTTCTCCACAGGAAGCTCGGCCATCATGATGCCGCGACATGAAGACTGCAAGCGCAATGCATTGTCCCTCATCCTGAAAATCCTGATTTTGCCGTCTTTGCCGCGAAAAGCTTTCATACCTTCAAACGCTTCCTGACCATAGTGCAGGCAGGTAGCTGCCATGTGTATGTCTACATATTCACTGCTCGAAACTTCGAGTTCGCCCCATTTACCGTCACGATAACAACATCTCACATTGTAGTCGGTCTTAGTATAGCCGAAAGTAAGATTTGACCAGTCTATTTCTTTCATAATATTTAAGTATTAATTGTAACATTGATTGTGTGACAAATATAGACATTTTTCCACATCATCCCCTTAAAAATACATCTTTTTTAAGAGTAGCCGCCTATTTTTCTTTATCGGCCAGTATTTTTTCTATCTCTTTGTCTGCATTGGCCAGTTTCTCCCTGCAAAAGGCCATGAGCGTCTGGGCCTCGCGCAGCTTCTCTGCCAGTTCGTCAATGTCGATTTCATTGTTCTCCAGCGATGCCACTATTTTTTCCAGTTTCTCCACCGCCTGACCGTAAGTTTCTTTCTTTGCCATATCCTTAATGTTTTTCTGATTTTCCGATAACCTTCACATCCGCCGCACCATCGTTCATGACAATCTCCAGCAGTACGCCTTCCGACAAAGCGGACACTGATTTCACAAACTTGCCATCGCGTTTCACCAGAGCATAGCCTCTTTTCAGTATTTTATCAGGCGAAGACATGTCGATGCGGCTCTGCAACACATCCATGTGTTTCTTTTCCGACAACAATATCCTCCCCGTCGCCGCGACAATGTCTTTTTCAATCTCCCGCAACCGGTATCCGCCGGCAGAAAATCCGGCCAGCGACAATACTTTCAGCCGCGAAGACAACACATCAAGACGCTTTTCCCTGCATGATACGCATTCAGTGCAGGAAAGCGCCAGCCTGTGTTCCAAAGCCGTAAGCCCTTGTCTGCCATTCTCCATCAGTCTGGCCGCAGCAGACGGCAACGCCGACACGAGCATATCCAGTCTATGCCTTTCCTTGTCTATGCCGGTTCTGACACAGGCTGTCAAATCATGTTCCAGCCGCTCCAAAGCCAACAGTTCATTATAAGCACGGTCCACAATCCATTGCGCCGCTGCCGTGGGTGTCTTCACACGCTTATAGGCCACTGCGTCAACCACCGTATCATCTCTCTCGTGCCCGATGCCCGACAGAATCGGCAGCGGGAACTGAGCGCAATGATTGGCCAATTCATATTTATCGAAGCCCATAAGGTCGGCCGTAGCTCCTCCTCCCCTTATGATTACCACCAGGTCAAACCGGTCCATACGGGCATATATCTCATCAAGTGCGGATATTATACTGCTTTCCACTTTGTCGCCCTGCATGACAGCCTGAAACAGTTCTACATAAAAGCCCAGCCCGTAAGGATTGTTCATCAGTTGTTCCCTGAAATCTCCGAATCCCGCTGCGGTGGCCGATGATATGACTGCAATCCTGTTGGCAAGTCTCGCCGGTTCCAGACTTTTGTTAAGACCGATAACGCCTTCCCTTTCGAGCCTGTCAAGTATTTCTTTTTTCAGCAAAGCCTGCTCACCGAGAGTATAGGCAGGCTCAATGTCGGTGACAGACAATGAATATCCGTACAGTTCATGCATATCGACATGGACGAATACCTGAACTTTCAGCCCCGCCTTCAATGTCTGCGAGGTCACACTCTCGAAATAATCTCCCAGCATTCTGTAAGCGGAAGCCCAAATCACCGCCCTTGCTTTGGCCGTAAAAGTCTTGCCCGCACTGTCTTTTTCTATCAGTTCGAGATAACAATGTCCGCCGCCCCCCACACGCAGTTCGCTTATCTCCGCATGCACCCATACGCCATCAGGGAAAACGCCGCGCACAGCATTTCTGACCAAAGAGTTTAGTTCATACAACGACAGTGACTTACCTTCCATTGCTATCAGATTATGATTTTACGCACTATTACCGATTTGCCCATATCTATATGCAACAGATAAACGCCGCGCGGCAAGGATGACACATCAGCACACCCCGTATCCGAAGATAAGAGACATACGCCCGCGAGGGAATACACCGAAAGGATATTCTCCTCTGCTCCGTCACAAGAGAGACAAATCATGCCGCCATCGATAAAATATCCTATTTCGCAGTTGCTCACACCGCCTGTTCCGGCCTTCATCACATCAAACGCTTTCCGGAAATCGGCAGTCCCATATCCCCCGTCATAGTCGGGCATACCCGAATCTGAAGCAGTCTCCCTCAACAGTCTCACCACATCGGCTGCGGGTGTCTTAGGGAAAGCCTGCCACAGACAGGCCACACTGCCGGCCACCAGAGGAGAAGCAAAAGAAGTGCCGCTGCCCGACACTATCCGTCCGGCAGCTGTCAATACCTGCACCGTGCCGGGAGCAAGCACGTCGGGCTTCACCCTGCCATCGCTCGTAGGACCGCGCGATGAGTATGAGGCTATGTCATCATAAGAACCTCGCGACAGAGCGCCGGCTGCCAGCACATTTGCCGCATCGGCAGGCACTGTGATGTAATGCCAGCTCTTGTTGCCTTCATTGCCTGCGCTTGCCACCATCACCATGCCTTTGTCGACCGCCATTCCGGCCACTTCCGACACATCCGATGTCCCGTCCAGATCATCATAAGTCAATGAGGGGAAAGGCATATCGAATGCGGTATAACCCAAAGAGGCATTGATCACATCGCATCCCACACTGTCGGCGAACTCGATGGCCGCCGCCATATAATACATTTCGGCAGGTTCTTCCTTGTCGTCTTCACTCCTGAGAAGCCAATATCCAGCCTCCGGCGCAACACCTTTTATGACATAATCCGCATTGGAGGCCATGCACGACAGGACTTTCATGCCATGCCCTTGCCCCATGCGATACACGTCGTCATTTTCGGGATTGACAAAATCTTTAGTCCCCAAGATATTGCCGCCCCACCCTGCATTAACGAGGTCGGCATTCAGAAAGCCGTCATCCAAGACGGCTATGGTCATGCCCTCGCCCCAAAAACCTTTGGAATGCAGGTAGTCGGCAGAAATTATCTCCAACGTCCCTGCCAAAGCCCCGTAAACATCATCGGTCGGAGAATCCAGAAACGCATTGTCATATTCGGGAGTACGGTGGTTCAAGGCCGTTCCGGTGCCGACATAAGACACACTGCTCACAAAGGGAAATCCCGCCGCAAGTTCCTCCACATCCACATCTTCACTCTCAAGCAAGACGGCATTCAGCCATTTGCTCTTGCACAACACACGGCATCCTGCTTCAGCAAACGCATCCACATAAACATCGGTAACGGGCAAATCGCTTTCATCTACAGACAGCCCCTGACGCAGCCTCCTCTCTATGGACTTCCGGGAAAGGAAAGCTTCAGGAGCATCCAACGTATAGGCATTGTTGTCCTTGTCTGTGAAAAACACCACAAACCTGCCGGGCTCAGAAAAGGCCGGAAGCCCGAATGACAGGCACGACACCGACAAGAGTATCTTCAAACAAACACGCATACACATATATATTATTACCTCTAAACAAATTCAAGTTCCTCTCCGCTGTTGAGCAAAACGCCAAGTTCCTTTTGAGATGCTATAAACGCTCCGCCAAGCAGCACACCGTCATCGTAGAACACGGCCGACTGTCCCGGAGTCACAGCCGCGACCGGAATTTCAAACCTCACCAACATGCGCCTGCTGTCAATGCGGCACACGGCACACTCCACAGCACGGCTCCTGTATCTTATCCTGACCTGCAAACGGTGCCGCCCGGAAAAGAAATCTGCCTCGTCAATGACTTTCCAGTCTTCCACCAGCATATAGGCAGCTTTCAGCCTGTCTTCATCTCCAAGCATCACGGTATTTTTCTCCGGATTTATCTTCAGCACATAGACCGGATGCCCCAATGCTATGCCCAGACCTTTCCGCTGCCCTATGGTGTAATACGGATACCCTTTGTGCGTGCCGAGTTTCCTGCCGGAAGAATCCACGAAAAAGCCTTCTTCCACAAGAGCCATCCTGTCGGGAGCCATCTCTTTCAGAAAGTCACGGTAGTCGCCTTTCACAAAACAGACCTCCATGCTTTCCCCGCCCGATGCTTTGGCCTCATAGCCCTTGCCGAGCAGATACTTCCGCACGTCAGCCTTTGTCATGCCTCCGAGCGGTAGCAGCAACCTCTGCAACACGCTTTCATCGAGCCTCCAAAGGAAATAAGACTGGTCTTTGCCCGCATCCTCTCCTGTCAATATGTATTTATGGCCGCGCATGTCGGTTATCCTTGAGTAATGTCCTGTGGCTATATATCTGCAACCGAGCTTATCGGCCAGCCCACAAAGCAGCCTGAACTTGAAAAGCTCATTGCACATGACGCACGGATTGGGCGTGCGCCCCCTGAGATACTCGCCGATGAAATAGCCTATTATTTCTTTCTTGAAAGCCTCCCTTTCATCCACCACGTGATGCTCTATCCCAAGAGAGGCAGCCAAAGCTCCGGCATCTTCCAGATAAGAACTGCCGGAATCCCACACACGCATAGTCATGCCCACCACTTCATAGCCCTGTTCCTGCAACATCATGCATGCGGCAGAGCTGTCTATGCCGCCGCTCATTCCCACAAGCACTCTCACTTTATCTCCGCACATAAGTCACCATGTTTCGTTCAACAATCCGCTCATCCTTCCTTTACCGGTTTCAGGCCGATTTCTCCGGCTATCCTGTACATCAGTTCCAGCGCAGCCTCTCTCTCGTTGGGAATCTCGCCATCGAGCACTGCATCTTTTATACGCGATTTTATGATGCCTATTTCCCGGCACTGCCCCAGACCGAAAGCGGCCATGATGTCTTCGCCCGACACCGGCGGCTGAAAATTCCTGATCCGGTCTTTTTCCTCTATGTCTTTCAGTTTGGTCCTGACCAGTTGGAAATTGTCGAGAAACCTTTTCTTCTTGCAGGCGTTTTTCGATGTGATGTCGGCCTCGCACAATGTCATCAGGTCGTCGATGTCATCGCCCGCCTCGAACAGCAGACGTCTGACGGCAGAATCGGTCACCACGTCTTCCGCCAGCACTATGGGACGCATGTGCAGCGACACGAGTTTCCGCACGTATTTCATCTTCTCGTTCATGGGGAGCTTCATCTTCCTGAATATCTCCGGCACCATCTTATCGCCCACGCAGTTATGGTTATGGAAAGTCCAGCCCGCAGCCGGCTCCCATTTCTTGCATTGTGGTTTCCCTATGTCGTGCAGCAGGGCAGCCCAGCGCAGCCACAGGTTATCGGTCTTCGCTGCAATATTGTCGAGTACCTCCAGAGTGTGATAGAAGTTGTCCTTGTGCCCCACTCCGTTGCGCACTTCCACGCCTTGCAGCCTTTTCAGTTCGGGGAACACGTAATCGAGCAGCCCCGACTCATCGAGCAGCACAAAGCCTTTTGAAGGTGTGGCCGACATGACTATCTTGTTTATCTCGTCTATAATCCTTTCTCTCGACACTATCTTTATCCGTTCCGCATTTTTCTTTATGGAAGCAAAAGTGTCGTCATCTATGAAGAATTTGAGCTGGGAGGAAAAGCGTATGCAACGCATCATGCGCAAAGGGTCATCGCTGAATGTCACATCAGGGTCCAAAGGCGTCCGCAATATTTTGTCGCGCAAATCATCCAGTCCGCCAAACGGGTCTACCAGTTCGCCGAAATGCTCCCTGTTCATCCTCACCGCAATGGCATTCACAGTGAAGTCGCGACGGTTCTGGTCGTCTTCCAAAGTGCCGTCTTCCACTATGGGCTTTCTCGAATCATGAGTGTAGGACTCTTTCCTTGCACCGACAAATTCTATCTCGCTCCCCTTGTATTTCACTTGCGCCGTACCGAAATTGCGGAACACGGAGAGATGCGCGCTTTTGCCCAACCTGGCCGCAAACGCCTCTGCCATCTTCACTCCGCTGCCCACCACTACCACGTCTATATCGTTGGACGGGCGCGACAGGAATATGTCACGCACATATCCCCCCACGACATAACACTCCAGATGCTCCGCATCGGCAGTCTCGGATATCACGCCAAACAGTTCACTATTGAAATGCTCCAAAAAATCCTTTTCCGTAACCATCATCTCTATTGCTCATATATTTTGGAAATGACTGCAAATGTACGAAAATAAAAGCAAACCGTTTGTCTGAAAGCATCCTTACTCACCCCAAAAAAGATCGGCTCGATCATCGCCGGGGATGTACGCCATCTTCGGTCATGATCGGCTCGGTATCGGGCAAAGATGGTGCACATCCCCGGCGGGGTGGAAAAACGGGGGAGTCTGACAGGCTCAAAAACAAAAAATCCGGCCGCGCATGACAATTATTTGCAAGATTACACTAATTTTGGGGACTTGTATCAAGCAAAATCAACATAACAAAAAATAAAAAGCAATGACAGAAATTTTTAAAGTACAAAAACTACTTAGCGACTCACCGGCCATGAGATGGACGGTGCTGTTTTTCCTGGCCTTTGCGATGTTCTGCTCATACATCTTCATGGACATCCTCTCGCCAATCAAAGACCTGATGCAGTCCACACGCGGCTGGGACTCCACCGCATTCGGCACAATGCAAGGCTCCGAGACGTTCCTCAACGTATTCGTGTTCTTCCTGATTTTCGCAGGTATCATCCTCGACAAGATGGGAGTGCGTTTCACCGCCGTACTCTCGGGCATAGTAATGCTGGTGGGAGCATCCATCAACTGGTATGCCGTGACCGAGACATTCATGGGCAGCAGCCTTGAGACATGGTTCAACAACAACCTCAACTACATTCCCGGCTTCGACGAGCTGGGCATATCGCCCTTCTACGAAGGCATGCCGGCTTCGGCCAAGTTCGCCGCCATAGGATTCATGATATTCGGCTGCGGTGTGGAGATGGCCGGCATCACCGTGTCGAGAGGCATAGTGAAATGGTTCAAAGGGCATGAAATGGCGTTGGCCATGGGTTCGGAAATGGCATTGGCGCGTCTGGGAGTGGCAACCTGCATGATATTCTCTCCAGTATTCGCCAAACTGGGAGGCAACATAGACGTTTCCCGCTCGGTAGCGTTCGGCGTGGTACTGCTGATGATAGCCCTCATCATGTTCATAGTATATTTCTTCCTCGACAAAAAGCTCGATGCACAGGGCGGCGAAGCTGAAGAAAAAGACGACCCGTTCAAGATAAGCGACATAGGCAAGATATTGCGCAGCAGCGGCTTCTGGCTCGTGGCATTGCTCTGCGTGCTCTACTACTCGGCCATATTCCCGTTCCAGAAATATGCAGTCAACATGCTGCAATGCAACCTGACGTTCACAGAACTGTCGCCCGACTCGTTCTGGGCAGGCAATACCGTAACGGTAATACAATATGTCATAATGCTCGTTGTGGCAGGAGCAGCCTTTGCAAGCAACTTTGCCAAGAAAAAGAGCATGCGCTACATCATGCTGGTACTGGCCATCGTATCGCTCGTCATATTCTGCTACATGGGCTATATGAGACAAAGCGCGGAAACGGTATTCGCAGTATTCCCGCTGCTCGCCGTGGGCATCACGCCTATTCTCGGCAACTATGTGGACCATAAAGGAAAAGCCGCTTCCATGCTCGTCATCGGTTCGCTGCTCCTCATCGCCTGCCACCTCACGTTCGCATTCATACTGCCTACGCTCAAAGGCAACGCAGTGGGCGGAGTGATACTCGCCTACGTCACCATACTCGTGCTCGGAGCAAGCTTCTCGCTCGTGCCTGCATCATTGTGGCCGAGCGTGCCCAAACTGGTAGACGCGAAAATCATAGGCAGCGCATACGCACTGATATTCTGGATTCAGAACATCGGACTGTGGCTGTTCCCTCTGCTCATCGGCAAAGTGCTCGACAAGACCAATCCGCAACTCGTTGCCGACCTGCAAAGCGGAGCCATCTCGCCGGCCGAAGCCGCAGTGTCATACGACTATACCGCTCCCCTCGTGATGCTGGCATGTCTCGGAGTGGCCGCGCTGATACTCGGATTTGTGCTGAAAGTGCTCGACAAGAAGAAAGGCTACGGACTGGAACTGCCCAACATACAGGAATGACACATGGACAAGACTCCTGTAGACATACTCACAGCCATACCCGCGCCTTATCCTGATGTGACCACACGCCACGATGGAGAGACAGTGGAAATCTCATTCCTAAGGATAAGAAGCGCGCGCATGCAAAGACTGCTGGGCAAATGGTGCAAGAAAAACTATGTGACGTTCGATGCACACGGCTCTTTCGTATGGGGTCTCATAGACGGACGCAACACCGTGTCGGACATCATAACAGCATCGGAAAGCCATTTCGCCGGAGAGCAGGAATATGAGGAGAGAATACAGAGATTCATAATGTCACTCCACTCCAACAAAATCATAAAATTGCTGATACGCAACTGAACAGACAAAATAATAGCCGGTCTTATGCGCCGGCTATTATTTTATAGACAACATTCCACATGCCGCATCATCGCTTATATCCGTCAAAAGAACTTTAGTTCAAAGCCTCCGAATATGCCGGTCTTGTCATCCTTGATGCAAATGGCCGACAAGATGTCTGCCTCCTTGCCGATTCTCGCCATGCAAGCCGGGATATCGTCAGCCGTCTGTATTGTGTTGGCAAACGCCGTAGCGTATGCATCGGCAAGCGCGCAACTTTTGCACACTATCATCATTGCATCAGCTTTCCCGAAACTCAACGAAGGGCCGACAGTACCCGATGAGGTGCATATCCCCAACGGAGTGGCATCGGCAGGAATCTGAATTCCTATTTTTTGCGACAACGGAGATTCACCGGCGAACACGGCGATATTCACCGGTGCCTGAAGCGAGGCATAAATATCGCCTCCGTTTTCCACGATAACCTCCTCCACGCCGAAATGCGTGCGGATAGCCTCTCCCACCCGCCGGGCTATGGCTCCTGCCACAGCACTCATCGGTCCTATCCCGGCTTGCCGGGCAGCTTCAGCCATTTCGTGCAGGATGGCAGGAGCCGTCGGTCTCGGCATATAAGGACATAAAGCCGATACATACTCCGGATCGGTGACTAAATATGCCTCCATCTCGCCACGCAAATCTTGCACAAATCGGGTGACGAAGCCGATGATGCCCGCCCGGAAAGAACGGACATCCACACCGATCCACAAATCAGTCTCCTTGACACACACGACAAACGAACGCCAGCGTTCCTCTCCTGCATACTCTCTGTATGTGCGATTGATGTATTCCATCATATTTCAATTGAAGGAGAAAACTCTATGCGGAACAGATGCAACGGACAGCTCTTCAAGCAAAGTTTACAAACGATGCATTTCTCCGGATCGAAATGCAACCGCCATTCCGGAGCCGCAATGCGCAACGCTCCGGCAAAACAAGCCGAAGCACAGTTGCCACATTGGATACACCGGCTCTCGTCATACGAAATACGGCCGGCCACAGGATTGATGCTTATCCCGCGACTGGTAAAAAATTCTTTCGCCTGCTCCAGTCTGTCAGCATCCGCATCGAGTTCCACCAGCAGCGTACCGATTTGTCCAGGTTGTATCTCTGCCTTTAATATGTTGACCTTTATGTCATACCTCCGTATCAACTCATAGATAATCGGGTCTCCTGAAACTTCGGAGGGAAATGTCAATATAATTTTCTGTATCATTTTCATCGTCTTTTTTTCGTTAAATACCGGTTTCATCTTCAAATCCTCTTATTTCCAAAGGTTTTACGCTTGTCCCTGTAGGCATGGGACGCACAGGCGCCGACAGTTCGAACGTCCCTTTCCGAATCCACGATTTCAGGATGGCGGCAATCTCTCTGGCTTTGGCCAGACTTGCCACAGGTGTTGTCCGCACTGTCCTCCCTCCTATCTCGATGCTCCCCGACCGGAGAGCGGCGTAGTTGGTCTTCCCCAGCACGCGGAAATTGTTGCCGTAATCGGAAATGATTGTATCAATCTGCTCGTTGCGGATAGATACCCGATGGGCAAGGTCCTCATCCAGGATAGGGATGGGCACTCCCAACCCCACGAACAGGCTCACGCCGTATTTCTCGTAATATACCCCTCGCAGAAAATCCGTACTCATTTCTTTCAGGTCACCCGCCACAGCCAACGTACGTGCATTGCTTGTGGGTATGCCATGCGCATTCACCTCTTTGCCTGTATGAAACTGCGTACCGTTCCATGTCACATAACCCACCGCTCCGCACAAGAAGATCCTTGTTCCAAGCCCTATGGTCCGGCATTCAGGATCATTGATGAGTGGAGACAGTTCGCCGGCAGTACTATATGCCGCATTGCGCAATCGGGGGAGAAGTGTCCCCATGTATGTATACTTCGTTGTGTCCGTAGAATTCACCGCCACATTGTAATTTTGGTATGCATTACGCGGATTATACAGATAAGCCTCATTGATACTGTCTTTGGTGATAAGCGTCTTGATATGCCTGCGGGGATAGTCGTCCGTCCCTTTACCCCAAGCCTCCAAAACTATTTCTTTTCCCGCCACAAGTTCTTCTATAATGTGTCCTCCGCCGTAGGTCGGACGTTGCGGATTGCAATCTGTTGCCCCTACATAAGTATCCACAGCGGCCAATCCGCCGCACACCCGCACCCCGTTCAGTTCGATAGTCTCCATGCGGATGCCCGGCGCGGGATGTCCGAAGTTCAGGAAAGCTCCGGATGAGCACATAGCTCCGAACGTGGCAGTCGTCACCACATCCACTTTGCGGGCTATCTCTTTGGCCGATGTGGTTCTGGCCAACTCGGCCACTTCCTCTGCTGTCAGTACCACTGCAGTTCCTCTCCGTATCTTGTCGTTTATTTCATCGTATGTTTTTGCCATGATTTTTGCTTGTTTTTAATGAGTAATTATGAAATAAGTAATGACGATTTCTCTGCCGCCAGCTTTGCCTTCGGCATATTTCATGCATCTTCCCTTTCGCAGGAAACATCAGGATGCAATATTCCCAATAAAGGATGCCACATCCTCTTCCTTTACATATAAAGGGAATGAGTGAAACTTGAAATCAAAAAAAAGTAAATCCGGGAAAATAATAAAGAGATCAGCGCATGCAGCGCATACGCATTGACAAGGATACAAAAGCATAAATGTTGCGGAACGCACAGTTGGTGAAACCCACCTT
>DVIH01000118.1 GCA_018711405.1 Candidatus Avibacteroides excrementipullorum
ACTCCGAGACTGCAAAACTGCAAAGACTGCAGGCTGCAACAAGGGGTCATCCGTTGCAGTTTCGGGTTGGCGGTTCATTATCGTTTTCATTAGATTATGCAGATCCAATCACGAACAATCCAAATTTCAACTATAGAGTTTGGATAACGGATAAGTGGTATTATTTTTACATTTAACATCATTCCGATAAGGAATCATCATGACAGCAATACAAACTAAAAGGAATATACAAAAAAGACAGCCCTAAACAAGGCTGTCTTTTTTATTCAGTAGCGGAGGCCCGACTCGAACGAACGACCTTTGGGTTATGAGCCCAACGAGCTACCAACTGCTCCACTCCGCGATGTTTCCTTTTCAAATATGCCGCGAAATTACACATTCCGCCGGATATACGCAAACATTTCGCAATATTTTTTCTCCGCAAAATAAAAACAGCAATGACTATCAAACTTTTAACGCTTGATGTTTTTCCTGTTTTCTTTATAACTCCGCAGGCGTTCTTTCGCCAATTCCAATGGATAGCCGCGCCTTACGGCTTCGTCATAAGCAGCTTCAGCCATTTTGAAGTCGCCTCCGGCAGCATAAATATCTCCCTCCAGCAGATAGGAATCTACATTGTCAGGCGCCAAAGACCTTGCGATGTCTATATCCGACAAAGCCAACTTGTCATAGCCTGCACCAAACTCTATGTTGGCACGAATCATATACACTTCGGCATCTTCGGGGAAAGCCACTGCCAGAGCCGAAACCATCTGTGTCGCCTCCTCATATTTACCCAAATTGCCATAGACTATCGCAAGCCCCATCTTGCCTTCCTTGTTGTCCGGATATACCCTGCACAGTTTCTCATAATCTCTTTCCGCATCGGCATACTGCTCCATACAGTTATGAGAATAGCCGCGCAGCAGAAGTGCATTTTCATTCACGCTGTCCACATCGAGAATCAACGACAAATCGGTTATGGCCTTCCGGTACTCTCTCTCTTCCACGTAAAGCACCGCCCTGCTCTGCAACACCGGTGTCAACAAAGGAGCATAATTCAATGCTGAGGAGTAGGCGGCAATAGCGTCTTCGTTCTTGCCAAGTTCGCGAAACGCAGTACCGATATTGGCAAACAGCATGACATTGTAGGCCGATTCCGGCTCCAGCTCTATCGCCCTCTGCATGAGCATCACTGCCGCATCGTAACTGCCGGCTTCAAGGCTGTCTATGCCTTCTGACGCCAGCTCTTTATAAGTCTGTGAAAAGCATGAAGCGGAACACAAAAGAGCAATGAGGCCAAAAATTATGAGTCTATGAATCATCCGTTCAATCAAAAATGAAACGACAAGCCCGCATTCAGTTCCGCCATAGGCGACAACCTTGAATACCTGCCATGCAAGTCATAGTTATCGCCGAAAAGCGCGAGACGCGGTTCGGCAAATATACTGACAAAACGCGAAACCCTGAAATCGAAATTGAATCCGGCACTTGCACCGAAAGCAAAATCTTTGCCGCTTTCCACTTTTGCCATACCGGCATTGATACCCACAAACGGCCTGACGGAGAACAGACGAGACGGGTCGTAACCACGATTGGCCGCAGTAAGGTCAAACATGTAATCGGCCGTAACGCCTATGAAGCGGGAACGGATATCATCGTTTTTCGTACCTTTCATGTAGAGCGGCGTATTGTCGAACGTCATGCCGACACGCACAATCGACACCGGACTAAACCAACGTCCGTAACTGAATTTAAACGAATTGCCCAGCCACTTGAACATATTGCCCGATATGGACGATCCTGTAATCCTGAGCAATCCTCCTTCGCTGACGCTGACAAAATTCCTACCATCTCTCTCATCCAAAGACGCACCTTTGGCCGCATACGAATTGAACTTGTAATTAACTCCGAAATTAACGGAAGCAAGCATGTCTGTCCTGCCTATGAAACCTATGCCGGATGTGAAATTCTTATCATAAAGTATCAGACGCGGCTCAACGTAAAGTCCCCAGTTGTCCGTTATGTTGAACAGTCCCTGCAAACCTGCATTAAGCCCGAAATAAAGCTGACCTTCGGCAGAGGTCAATCCGCCCAGACTTACTCCGGCCAAAGCCGAAAGTTCAAAAACACGTCCTTCACGATATCCGCACATGGCTGAATTGACATTGAACATATAATCGGCCGACAAAGCTCCGTATCTGTGATATATATCCCTATATCCGCCGCCGGAAACATTCCTCTTGTCAGACTTCACTATGCCGCCTTCAGCTGACAGACGTAAAGCCGACACTGATGTGAACCATTTGCCCAACGACATGGACAACTGAGGAGCATAATGACCTATTTTGCCATCAGTCCTGCCACGTTGCAACAAAGTGTTGACCCCCATGCCAGAAGATATGAATACTTTTTCGAGAGGGTCTTTAAACGATACCTGCCCCCTCTCCATGAAATCCGAATGCGATGCCCTCATGAAGTTCACACCCACATTCAAAGAGCCAATCCCCATGAAGTTGCCATTGGAATAAGCGCCAAGCACATTGCTTCCGTAAAAGTCCAGACGCGGCTCTATGTAAAGAGATGTATAACCGTTCAGCCTTATGTTGCCGTTCAAGCCCAGAGCTCCTCCCAGCACCTTATTGGCTCCGCCGCTTTTATATTTGTTGATAAGCAGATTTGCTCCGGCAAGGAAACTCAACTCGAACTTACGGTCTCTGTCATATCCGCCGAAAGCGGAATTGAGATTGAAGAGATAATCAAGCATAAGTTCACCCGATTTAATCTTAGCTTCATTCCTGTCCATAAACCCTATTTCGCCCGAAAGTCTGAAAGCCGACATGGACGTAACCCATTTGCCCATCGACAGGCGAAACGACGGACCAACGGATGACATAATCTTATCCAATCCTGAGTTGCCGTAACCAATAAAAGATCGCATGCCGACTCCAGCCGACAGGAATGTGCCTTCCAGAAAACGTTCCTTTTCAAAACGCCACTCGGAAGTACGCTTCTCCAACGGGACCATGTTATAAGAGACGCCGGCCATTATTCCCGCAGATGTATTGTATTTGCGCCAACTTGATATGTCTTCTATATTATCCGTATAGATATTCAGACGTGGTTCGACCAATATATCAACCAAAGGAGAGACATGAAACTTGGCCTGCAGCCCCACATGGCCGCCGAACTGGTCGGGATGAGGCGAATCTTCTATCTTCCTTAGATATTTCGCGCCAAACACTGCACTCATTTCAAAAAGCCTGTCGTAGTCATATCCTGACGCCAAAGCAGACAGGTTCATCAGGTAATCCACCCCGAAAGTAGCCAACTGTGTTTTTACAGTAGCCTTGTCAGCCACATATCCTAATCCGAGCCCCACACGAAATCCGGAAACTGGAGATACCCATTTACCATAATACACTCCGGCAAGCATACTGTAATTTTTCCAGTTGCCGACATTGCCGGCTCCATTTGCCGAAAGATATGAAGGACCGATCATGCCGGTGAGAAACGTATGCTCAGAAAATCTTCCTTTTGCGAATCCCGGTCTTTGAGGCCTTTTCTGCAACAAATAATCGAGCGCGTTATCTCCTACTTTCAGAGTATCCTGCCCCACAGCCGCCTGCGGCATTGCCAAAGCACAAAACACCGACAAGCACAATATGACAAAAACTATTTTTTTCATAAAAACCATATATTTCATTCTATCTTGCCATCAGGCAACAAATCAAGCAAATCTCCATCATTTTTCGCTATCTCTTCCAAATCCGGATCGAGGACAAAAGCCTGCTCCATATATATCATGGCTTCGCCCACACGGTCGGTCCTGTTGGCAGCGACAGCTTTCACATAAAACTCCTTAGCCGTACCACCGGTAAGCTGTTTCGACAATTCCCAAGCCTTTTCATTGTCTTTCATGCAAAGCAACAGCAATACCTCATTGAATACTCCGGTCTTGGCTATCTCATCATATCCATCAGAATAGTTGCCACCGAGAACATTAGTCACCGCCCTTATCATGGCATTGTCCTCACTGTGCGACAAACGTCCGAGCAACATTTCCGCTTCTTCATATTTCCGTTCCTGCAACAAAGCCACAATCTGATTGCCTATCACTACATCAGGGACGTCAGAGTCAATAAAATTCTCAAGTATCTTTGAGTCACCTTT
>DVIH01000119.1 GCA_018711405.1 Candidatus Avibacteroides excrementipullorum
GAATTGTTTTATCCTGCAAAAGTAATATTTTTGCAGAATAATGGTCAAACAAAAACAGACTAATTAACGGAATAAAAACCGTATTTTGTGAAATATACATAAATACAGACAATTAAAAAAACCACCGGCACATGCGTTTCTTCATATATGGGAATACATTCCAGGCAGACAAAGCCAGGCACCTGCAAAGCATAATGGCATCGCTCGCAGAAAGCGGCGCGGAATATGCCGTAGAAAAATCGTTTGCGGCATTTCTGAAAGGCAGCACAGGCATGGACGTGCCTGCCTCCGATGCCGCAGGCGGAGGGAAGTCAGACTTCATACTGAGCATAGGCGGAGACGGCACGTTTCTGAAGACGGCACAGGCCATAGGCCGTCTGAGCATCCCCATACTGGGCGTCAACACCGGCAGGATGGGATTTCTGACCGATGCATCGCCCGAGAATTTCAAGGATGCGCTCGACATGCTCTTGCACGGCAAAGTGAAAGTGGAGGAAAGGTCGCTGCTGCATCTGTGCGGGTTTGATGCAGAGACAGAATACACCTACGCACTCAACGACATTGCCGTGCTCAAGCGCGACACTTCGTCAATGATAACCGTGCGTGCCTACGTCAACGGTGAATACCTAAACACCTACCAGGCCGATGGCCTTGTAGTGGCCACGCCCACAGGCTCCACAGCCTACTCGCTCAGCGCAGGAGGACCGGTCATAATGCCGCAAACGCAGTCGATAGTCATCACCCCTGTGGCGCCGCACAGCCTCAACATACGTCCCATAGTGCTTTGCGACAGCTGGGACATCACGCTCGAAGTATGCGGACGCAACAGACGTTATCTCATCTCGGTGGACGGCAACAGCATCACTTGCGACGAGCAACGGGCCATCACCATAAAAAAAGCGGAACACAAAGTAAAGATTGTGCGCCTGCCGGGACATACGCTGTTTGACAACCTGAGGTCAAAATTCATGTGGGGTTTCGACGGCAGGGGCGAATCGCTGTGACAGTCCATGCTGCTTCACTTTTTCAAGCGACAGGCGTCAGCGCCCATGTCCGGCACAACTGCAAAGACAGACCGCCATGCAGACCGCCGCAAGCCCGGCCACCGGCACAATATTCATAAAATGCTTCATATCAACAATTTACTATCATTTTTATAATATGCAAAAAATATCGGCCCGGTCATTGCCCGGGATGTACGCCATCTTGGGCAAAGACCGAGCCGATACTTGTCCGATATCGAGCCGATCTCCATTGAAGACCGAGCCTATGCCGTGACAGGACACCGGATGCTATTTTTTCCCAGCGGAAAGCATGTTTTCACCGCCTTTCAATACGAAGTCGAAACACACCGGATAATGGTCGGATATGTATGGCACTCCATAGTCCTCATCCATCACACTGAACCGCAACGGCTCCACTCCTTTGAAAAACACATGGTCTATGCGCGAACCTCCGTCTTTGCTGTACCCGTTGTATGTGCGCATCGTGTCTGTATCGGCACAAGCTGTGCGGGCGAGCTGCATATAGCCTTGCAGTGGCGTGAAAATAGGATCGTCAGAATCCGAATTCATATCACCGCAGAGCACTGTCGGCATGTCTCCCGCTATCTGTCTTATCCTGTCTTTCACCAGTTTCACCCCTTCTTGCCGTGCCGTCTGCCCCATGTGATCCAGATGAGTATTGAAGAAGAAAAACTCGTTACCCGAATCCTTGTTGACGAAACGTCCCCATGTCACGGTACGGTTGCATGCAGCATCCCAGCCTCTTGAAACGGTATCTGGTGTCTGACTGAGCCAGAAAGTTCCGCCATCAATCAAGTCAACTTTGGCCGTATCATAATACACGGCCATCATCTCTCCTCCCCTGATGCCGTCATCGCGTCCCACACCTATGCGCATATAGCCGTCAAGCCGGGCATCAAGGAAGTCCACCTGATCAGGAAGCATCTCCTGCAAGCCAATCATGACGGGAGCTGTCCCGGCTATCATTCCGGCCACAGCCTCACGCCTGTTGTCCCAACAATTTTTACCGTCTTCAGACTTAGCTCCGCTATTGCGGATGTTGAACGACATTATACCAAGCGTATCGGCTTGAGAAGCATTCGATACGGCATTACTGCCATTGCCGCACGAAGCACACATCACGGCAAAAGCAAACATGGAAAAAAACAATGCTTTTTTCATATCACATATATAATATAGATGTAACAAAACAATCACGCGTCAGCTCCTCTCGCCAGCCCCAACAGACGAACCCAGTCATCGGCCAAAGCCTCCACCGACGGATACACCAGTCCTGCACCGGCCTGCCACAGCACCTCATCGGGCAGAGGCCCGGTATTGACGGCTATGACGAATATGCCTGCTCCTGCTCCGGCCTTCACGCCAAGCGGGGCATTTTCCACCACAAACGCCTGCTCCGGCCTAAGTCCGGACTTGTGCAAAGCCATGAGATAAGGTTCCGGATCAGGTTTGCCTGTCTTCACATCGAAAGCCGTGACCATGAAATCGCGTCTGAACAGCGAATTGAAACAATGGTCTATCCTGTCCATAAGCGAACTCTGCGCCGACCCCGTGACCACCGAAGCCGACAGCCCCGCATCGGCCACAGCCTGCACCAGCCGCAAAGCTCCGGGCATGACGGGCGCCTCAGGCAGATCGCGGAAAGCCGCAGTCTTCTCGTCGTATATTTCCCTGACATCCGCTTCGCAGGCATGTCGTCCGCATTCGCGCTGCATGATGAGGTCTATAGTGCCAGCACCGGTGCGCCCCTCGTTCATATAAGCATCTTCAGCCGTGAAATGCAACCCATGGGCAGTCATCACCTCCACCCATGTACGCGCGTGCCATGGCATAGAGTCGAAAAGCACGCCGTCCATATCGAAAAATACGCCACGCAGGTCAAACGAGGCACAACCTCGCGATGACAAATATCCATTAAGCCTTTCTCTCGTAAAATCTCCTGCACTCATAGTCAAAACCTGTTACAAAACGGGGTCAAAGATAAGCATAATAATAATGCCTGCACACCTGTAGTGCATTTTGCAATATGCGGTTTACAAAATTTTCACAACATAGCATCCACAAACGTTAAAAAAAGCCGGAATCCGCAGTTTTCAAAAAAATCATAGAAAAAAACATCTTTTTTGGTTCATCCGAAAAATATTTTTCCGCATATTCGCAAACGGACTGATGCGAAAAAGCATAAGCCCCGACAGCATGAAATAAAACCAACAATAAAAATATAACATTAAAAAAATTTGATAGGATGAAAAAAATTTTACTGACTCTTTCAGCTGTCCTCGCCACAATGGGTGCAGCGAATGGACAGAACTTTGTATCGGCACGTATGGATGCCCCGGTAGAGGCTCCGGCTGCCGAAGACGATGCAAACTGGATGAAATGGTGCAACGAAGGTGCTGAGTTTTTCTACCAGTTCGGAGCAGGTACCAACTCCGATTTCGGACTTGGAAGCCGCTTCAGCAAAGAGATACTGGCCGATTATGAAGGCAAAAGCATAAGCCTTGTGGCCATCTACGTGGCAGAGTCCATGAAAGACGTAAGCGTGGAACTCAAAAAAGGAGATGACATCACCACAGCCAAAGACGTAGCCACCAAAACAGCTCCACAATTCGCTCCGGGATGGAACTATGTAAAGTTTGACGAACCGGTTGAAATAGATGCCACCGAAGCCATCTCCATCGTCTACCATGCCGTAGTAAGCGCAAACGCATTTCCGGCAGCCCTTGACGCCACCCCTCTCAGCGCAACAGCCGATGAAGGCAAAGCATACTGCTACTATGAAGGAGGATTTGACGACCTGGCTACTTTCACATCTCAAGGACAACGCCCATACGCAGGCCTGGGACACCCTGTAATGAAACTCTTCATAGGAGAAGATGACCAATACCTGGCTCTCAACGCAACCATGGACATGTACAACTACGTGGACAGATATGTACCCAACGGAGAAGAATGCGACATAACGGTAATGTTTTCCAACGCCTCTTTCACTACGATAGACAACGTCACTCTGGCGTGCGAGATCAATGGCGAGAAGACCGAAGAAACTATAACTTTCAGCCCGGCTCTGGCTGCCAACTCCATGACGCAGCACTCATTCAAATATACAGCCGACAAGGACTATGACATCAGTTATAGCATTGCAAAGATAAACGGAGAAACATATTCCAATGAAATGAACATCCCGCTCAATTATGCCATCCAGCCATACGATGCAAGCAAGACTGTAGACCGCACCATCCTTATAGAAAAATTCACGGGTCAGGACTGCGGATACTGTCCGGGCGGAGAGCAGAGCATACAGGCAGCCATAAAAGGCCATGAAGACCGCGTGGCACGCATAGACCACCATGCAGGATACTATCCAGACATATTCACAATCAGCGAAAGCGAAGACATAACTTCCGACTTCGGCGTAACCGGAGCACCGAGCTGCATGGTGAACCGCCGGTACGAGGAAAGTCAAGGAGCAGTCGCCTGGCATCCCGGATACATGACCGCCGACATGGTAGAGAACTATCTGGCAAGGCCGGGATTCACAACACTTGAGATAAACGACACGTTTGATGCAGAAAACCGCGAGTTGACCGTGACAGTGAAAGGCGAAGGCGCGGTAGACCTGCAAGGCAAGAGAATAACCGTAGCAATAACCCAAAGCGGTTACAAAGCACGCCAAGCGAGCGGAGGCAACAACTGGCTGCACAACGACTTCCCCATAGTATTCCTGACCGAATATAACGGAGACGCACTCAATGTCAATGAAGACAACACATTTGAAATGACATTCAAAAGCGTCATCAACAAGAATTATTTCAACAGACAAGGCAGCTTTACGGTTGACATGAACCAACTGAAAGTGGTGGCGTTCATCAACGACTGGAACTACCTGTATGACAACCAAGTACTCAACGCTGCATTCAAGACCGCATCTTGCAAAGGCGCAGTGGAAAGCACGAAAGCAGACGGTCTCACGCTCTATGCAGCCGACGGCAAAATCATGGCCGACAAAGACTGCACGATAGAAGTTTACAACCTGACAGGAGCACAAGTTGAGAATGAGAGTCTGGAAAGAGGACTTTATATAGTCAAAGCAGTTGCAGACGGAAAGACCTACACTCAGAAACTGACGGTAAGATGAAGTGCTACTTATAAATAATCCTAAAAAATAATCCCCATGTGTCAATGGGGATTATTTTTTAGTACATTCGCAAGACTCAAAAACGAACAGACAAATTTTATTTTCATACTTACATTTATTAATATTACTATGAATAAGTTTTTACTTTCATTGATTGCAACGGCAGCTGTCTGCACATGCGCTACAGGACAGACATTCATGGCCGCACCACAAGCACAAATGTATAATGCGCCGATGGCGGAAGAAGACCTGACTTGGCTGCAACTCTGCAACCCAAATGCACAAGCAAGCGGAGTCGGAACCAAAGCCGAAATCGAATTGGGAGCAGCGGCACATTTCAGCACTGACGTACTTTCACCCTACAAAGGTAAAGAAGTTTCAGTTGTAGCCATTTGCCTTAATACTCCCTTGACTGATGCAACTGTTTTCATATCAGAAGGAGAAGACATCAACAATGCCACTACCGTGGCAGAAAAGACGGTAGGATATCTGGCCGGAGGATGGAACTATGTGCAATTCGACACACCGGTGACAATCGGCGATGCAGAACTTTCACTTGGGTTCAAGGCCATTGACACCAAAAACTTTCCGCTCGCATTCGACGGACAAAGCGCAAAGACAGGGGGGGCATACCTTTCAACAGACGGAGCACCATTTGTGGCAGACTCACAATTCGGCAACCTCATGGTCAGGATGCTTGTCGATGGAGATCCGGCGGAACTCGAAAACGCACTCACCCTATCTTCCGTGAAAGGTGGCATATACCAACCGCAAGGTACAGAAATAGAATATGAGCTAAACATAGCCAACAGCACATACAATGAAGTGAAAAACGCAACCGTAGTCTGGACCCTCAATGGCGCAGAAAACACTGAGGATATCACATTCGACACCCCGATAGCAGGCAACAGCCTCACCACCTACAACTTGTCCATCGGTACTTTGACCGAAAGCGCCAGCCTGACTTTCAAGATAACGAAAGTAAACGGAATTGACAACAAATCTATAGAAACCATCTCAAAATCAGTAAGGCTGTACGATCCTGCAAATACTACCGAGCGCACCATACTCATAGAGAAATTCACAGGACAGATGTGTGGTTATTGTCCGGGTGGAGAGGAATCCATATTGGCTGCAATAGTCGGTCATGAAGACCGGGTAGCACGCATTGACCACCATTACGGTTATGAGAACGATATATTCACCATAGACGAAAGCAAACAGATTGGCAACTTCTTCGGAGTAAGCGGAGCGCCAAACTGCATGATGGACCGCACTATACAGGAAGAGCGCATGAACATGACCGGAGCCAACGGAGT
>DVIH01000120.1 GCA_018711405.1 Candidatus Avibacteroides excrementipullorum
CTCGAAAAGGTGGTCAACAACATGGGCAGCGACAGCATACATGTGCTGACGGTGTACGTGCTGATGTTCAAGACCGAAGTCACTAAGATAAAATACAGCGGAAAACGCGGCAATACGTTCATCCCACTGCAAAGGCGACCGGGCGGCATTATTTATTACGGCGTGGATGACCTCTCCGGCAAAGGGCATCCGTTCTACTGCGACAGCTACTACGAAAACTTGGATGAATACTTCTACAAGAAAGACATATTGCGCAGCGTCAAGTTTGAAATCAGAACATTCAAACGTCCCGATGGCAGCAACTGGACTGTGGCATACACATACCCGATGTTCAAAAAGAAAATAGCCACACACAACAGTCTGACATATTCAAGACCCAAGCACCCTAGAAGCAACTTATTTGGTATTAATACTAGACGCTCAAAATGCCAAAACTTAAATTCAAAAGAACAATACAGCATGGGAGTGAGGATGTTTGATTTCAGAATCAGGGAAGACGGGGGGAAACTTACAGCAGCACATGGTTGCGTGGAATATACCACAGATGTAGCTGGCAATTTAAAATTTCTGAATGAAAGACCTGGAATCATTGTAAGAATCCTTCTCGAAAACAGTTTAGCTCCATTCGGGAGTGACGGAGATTTACAATATGATTGGTTCAGACTGACCTTTGCAGATTTTGAACACAAATATTCCAACATAAAATTTGTAAACGGACGTGCAAAAGACGGCTGGGTAAAACTTGTGGGAATAGCTGATGAACCGCCCGGATACAAAGAATATGTATCTTCAGGAGCGAGACCAAAACCAAAAAAATATGCAGAGACTAATAACAAATATCTAAAAGTACATATAAATTACTGCACTTGGTCTGCATACGATTTTATAGATATTGACTTAGACTTGGAACCACGCAAATGAAAAGACTGGTGACCATACTATTGGCAGCAATGCTGCCGCTCGTCGCATTCGCGCAAGGCGGCACAAAAGACCTGTGGCACGACAAAAGCACACGCGGTTTTGAACTGACTCTGAAAGGATTCATAGCCCCGTGGGGAGGTTGGCATGAAACATTGGAACCAAGCAAACACTTCAAAGATTTCGGAGAAGGAGGAGCTATGATTCTGTCATACAGGATAAACAAAAGCCTGTCAATAGGCATAAGTTGGGATTATTTTAACGCCTATGCAATGCATGGTTTTTATACATATATCCCTATCTTAAACGTTTTACCTAAAGCCGGAAACATAAAATACAACTACTTGGAACGGGAAAAATTCTCGCCATATATTTCAGTTACAGTAGGATGCGATTTGCTTTTCTATGCCACCAATACAAATTATCGCACCTACCTCCACACGCATTATAAACCGAACTACGACAGGTATCCCGGCAGCGGCTATCCGCCCTACACAAAACGATACCACATATCCCCATCGGCCGGTTTTGATTTTCCCATCACGAAATGGTGCACCCTGTTCACAGAAGTAAGAGCCGACTGGGTGCCGGACAACTGTTTTATGCTCTCTGTGGGAGCGGGAGTGACATTCGCACTGCACAAAAAGAAGATATAAGGAACAGAAGATTAAAAAGTTAATACTTACTAAATATAATATACAAGATCCGACATTCCCGATAATATTTTCTACATTGCGAACAGAATAGACAGAAACAACAAGAATAGAAGAATAATGAAAAAGAAAGGAAAAGATTATGAAGTGGACATCTATGTGGACGCTCAAAACATAGGTTTCGACATCACCCCCGAAATGGCCGACTATGAGAATGTAGTGGCTTTCGACCTCAGCGGCATAAAGACAAGCGCAGACACCCTTGCAATAAATGTGCAAAGCGAATTTCTCGAAAAGGTAGTCAACAACATGGGCAGCGACAGCATGCATGTGCTGACGGTGTACGTGCTGATGTTCAAGACCGAAGTCACCAAGATAAAATACAGCGGGAAACGCGGCAACACGTTCATCCCACTGCTAAAGAGACAGGGAGGCATCATTTATTACGGCGTGGATGACCTCTCCGGCAAAGGGCATCCCTTCTACTGCGACAGCTACTACGAAAACCTGGATGAATACTTCTACAAGAAAGACATATTGCGCAGCGTCAAGTTTGAAATCAGGACATTCAAACGTCCCGATGGCAGCAACTGGACAGTGGCATACACATACCCGATGTTCAAAAAGAAAATAGCCACACACAACAGTCTGACTTACTCTAAGCCCAAACATAGTTTTGACAACACCTACCAAAATAAACGCACAAAATGTCAAGACGAAAACACAAAAATACAATACAGCAGAGGCGTAAGAATGTTTGACTTCAGAATCAGAAAAGATGACGGAAAACTTATAGCTGCACATGGTGGCGTAGAATATACAACAGATGTTGAATCTAATCTAAAATTTTTAAATGAAAGACCCAATATTACAATAAGAATAGTATTGGAAAATATCGTTGGAAAGTTGGGGGTAAGAAGCGATGGAGATGACCAATATGATTGGTTTAGGGCAACAGTCAAAAATTTTGAGAATAAATATTCCAATATCAAATTCGTATGCGGACGAGCTAAAGATGGTTGGATAAAAGTTATTGAGAACATACCAAATGAACCTGCAGGATATACAGAATATATATGGAAAAAAGAAATCAGTAGAGGAATACTTCCCTACCATAAAGATTATGCTATAGCACACAACAAAGAAAATAAGACTAAAATAAATTACTGTACTTGGTCTGCATTTGACTTCGTAAATATAGATTTAGACTTAGAACCTCGCAAATGAAAAAGTTTACAATCATACTACTGGCAGCAATGCTGTCGCTCGCCGCATTCGCGCAGGGCGGCACAAAAGACCTGTGGCATGACAAAAGCACGCGCGGTTTCGAGCTGACTCTGAAAGGATTTGTAGCCCCATGGGGAGGATATTATGAAAACCTGGAAGATCCGAGCAGACACTTCAAAGAAGTAGGCGGAGGAGCAGCAGGAACAATATCTTACAGAATAAACAAGTGTCTCTCAATAGGAGCAAGCTGGGAGCTTATCCTCACAAACAATTGGCACGGCTGTCCGTCACCATTAGCCATTATACCTATGGCTGGAAACATAAAATACAACTATCTGGAACGGGAAAAATTCTCCCCTTACATCTCGATTACAGTAGGATTTGACGCATGCGGTGGATTCAATAATGGAATGAGCGATGATTACACCTACATGAAAAAGCCGAATTACGACAGATATCCCGACAGCGGCTATCCGCCCGATCCGAACTATTTTCATGTGTCACCATCGTTTGGATTTGACTTCCCCGTTGCGAAATGGTGCACCCTGTTCACTGAAGTAAGAGCCGACTGGGTGCCTGATGACAGCTTCATGCTGTCGGTGGGAGCGGGAGTGACATTCGCACTGCACAAAAAGAAAAACAAATAAAAACACATATCATTATGGAAAAGAAAGGAAAAGACTATTTAATAGATATTTATATAGACGATTCAGCCATCGGTTTCGACATCACACCCGAAATGGCCGACTATGAAAATGTAGTAGCAATAGATGTTGCAAATAAAAAGACCACATCCGACACGCTGTCAGTTAATATACAGGGCGAGTACCTGAAAAAGGTGGTGGAAAATATGGGCAGCGACAGGATACATGTGCTCAACGTATTTGTCTACCTCTACAAAAGCACGGTAAAGAAGATAGCCTACGACGGCCGCATGAACGGCAAGATGGTGCGCCTGTCTAAAGTGGACCAGTACTACTACGGCCATGAAGACATATCCGGATATGGAAACGCCCTCTATGCCGACTCATGGTACTACCCCGACTCGAAGCCCATAGAAAGAAGCGTGAGGATAGAAATCCGCACATACAAACGTGCAGACGGCTCCAACTGGACAGTAGCCTGCACTCAGCCGCAATATTGACCGCAAGCGGCAAAGCATAATGCAAAAATATGAGGCGGGGTGTCGGTAAAACGGTTTCCGACACCCCGCCTTATGAATATCCTCCTTATCAGTTCCGTCTTTTCAGCACCCCATCGGCTATAGAGACCATCTCCTCGCCTATCATGTAGCGCAACACTTCTTCGGCCTTGCCCCTGTCGCCGGGACAGGCACGCAACAGATTTTCGGGCAGATCGTTGCCCTTGTCTATCTCTGCCAGGAAGAAGTCCATCATGTCGTGCAGCTCGCCATGCCTCAGCGAGGTGGCAGTCTTCCGCGTACACACATCGCATATCCCGCAATTGCACCCGCCTTTCTCGCCGAAATAAGCAGTCAGTATGCGGCTGCGGCACGACTCATGGTCGGTGCAGTAGGCTATCATGGCATCCACCCTCTCTTTCATCTTGGCCTTGCGCTGCTCGTAGACCTCTTCGGGAATCTTTATATACTTTACATCGAGCCTCTCCACCAGATAAGTCAGAGCCGGAGAGTCTTTACGGGGAATGTAACTCACTATGCCCCTGCGGGTAAGTTCCGACAGTATGGAGTAGACCGCCTCCTGCGACAGCCCGGAATGCGCCGACAAGGAGCTTTCGCTTATGAACACGTATTCGGAAAACAGGCCGGTGTATGTACGCATCACCACACGCATGAGCCTTTCGCTCCACTCGTCCAGTTCCGCTATGCGGTAGAGCTCCTCCCTGCCTATGACGAACATCAGCCTTGAGGCATTGTCGCGCTCCTCTTGGTAATCTATATAGCCTGCTCTGGAAAGAATCCTCAACGCGCTTTCCGCCTGCACCGGAAAATATCCGAAACGGCGGCAGAACTCCTCCAGATCGAAATCGAAAGTATGCCCCAAGCCGGAGCCTTCGCCTACGGCAAGGAAATAGTTCATGTGTTCGTACACATCTTTTATATAAGACTTGTCGGGGAAACTGTCGCTGACACGTTTGTGAAGCAGCCTCTTGTCCTTGCCTGAATAAAGCAATACGGCATAGGCTCTCCGCCCGTCGCGCCCCGCCCTGCCGGCCTCCTGGAAATATGCTTCGGGAGCATCCGGCACATCAACGTGTATGACGCACCTCACATCGGGCTTGTCTATGCCCATGCCGAAAGCATTCGTTGCCACCATGACACGCGCCTCTCCCCTGCTCCATGCCGACTGCCGCATGTCTTTCACTTCATCGTCCAGCCCCGCATGGTAAAACAATGCCGATACTCCGCATGCCGTGAGAAACCCGCAAATCTCCTTGCAACGCTTGCGGCTCCTGACATAGACAATGGCCGAGCCTGGCACGCAATCGAGGATATGCTTCATCTCGCCTACCTTGTCTTCGGCATCACGCACCACATAGGCCAGATTGCCGCGCACGAAACTCATGCGGAATACATTGTGCGAGGAGAACAGCAGTTTGTCCTGTATGTCGTCCGTCACCTGCAGCGTGGCTGTGGCCGTAAGAGCCAATACCGGCACTCCCGGCAGCAGTTTCCTTATCTCCGCTATCTCCAGATAGGACGGACGGAAGTCATAACCCCATTGCGAAATGCAATGAGCCTCATCTACCGTTATCATCGACACCTTCATGTGCCTGACTTTCTTCAGGAAAATCTCTGTGGACAACCTTTCGGGAGAGACATAGAGGAACTTGAAACCTCCGAATATGCAGTTTTCCAATGCCACGACAATCTCTTCCGACGTCATACCCGAATAGACCGCCACAGCCTTTATGCCTTTGTGCCTAAGCCCTGCCACCTGATCTTTCATCAGGGCAATGAGGGGAGTGACCACTATGCACACTCCCTCCATGCAAAGCGCAGGCACCTGAAACGTGACGGACTTGCCTCCGCCGGTGGGCATCAGCCCCAACGTGTCGCGTCCGGAACCTATGCTCTCTATTATCTCGCGCTGTATGCCGCGAAACGAATCATAGCCCCAGTATTTCTTCAGTATGGAAAGGTAAGCATCGCTCATTCCGACGGCCGTATATCGACAATCTGCAACTGCACCTCGCCGCGCTTATGGGTATTCTCCTCTATGGTATAGCAAATATCGAAAGAATGCTTGGTCTTGATGTAACGGAACTGCGAACTCTGGCCGAAAGCAATCCCGTTAATCACTATATTGGACTTATCGTCAACAAGTTCCATCTTTATATGCTCCTGTTCCCTGCCAACCACCTTGCTCGTGCCATAATCGTAAACATGCTTCGTGCAAAACACCGGCTTCTGGTTGTCCGGGCCGAAAGGGCCTATCCTCTTCATGTCGTTGTAGAATTTCATGCTGATGTCTTTGAAATCTATCACGGCATCTATGTCGAGTACCGGCCTCACCGCATCATCGGTTATATGCTCACGGACAAATGCCTCAAACCTTTCGGTAAACTCCTTTACCCTCTCCACGCGCATCGTAAGTCCTGCGGCGTAGGTATGCCCTCCGAAGTTTTCAAGCAGGTCCTTGCAATTTTCTATGGCACGATACACATCGAATCCCGACACTGAACGTGCAGACCCCGTAGCAAAATCGCCAGTGCGTGTCAGCACTACAGCCGGACGGTAATATATCTCCGTCAGACGGGAAGCGACAATGCCTATCACACCTTTGTGCCACTCCTCGTTGTAAAGCACTATGGTCCTCCTGTCGTCTATGCCCGGAATCTGCTCTACTATCCTGTTGGCTTCTTCAGTCATGGACTTGTCCAGGTCTTTCCTCGTCTCGTTATATTCATTTATGGTATTGGCCTTTTCGAGAGCCGCAGCGAAATCCCTTTCTGTCAAGAGGTCCACAGCCTCCTTGCCGTTTTGGATACGGCCTGAAGCATTGATGCGCGGGCCTATCTTGAAGATTATGTCGTTTATGGTGACTTCCCTGTCGCTCAGTCCGCAAACGTCTATTATGGCTTTCAACCCCACGCACGGATTGGTATTGAGCTGTCTCAAGCCGTAATAGGTCAGAATCCTGTTTTCGCCCAGAATCGGCACGATGTCAGATGCAATGCTCACCGCCAGCAGGTCGAGCAACGGGATGAGCTGCCCGAAAGGGATGCCGTTGTCCATAGCAAAAGCCTGCATGAACTTGAACCCCACTCCGCAACCCGACAGATGGGAATAAGGATATGACGAATCGAATCTTTTGGGGTTGAGGATAGCCACAGCATCGGGCATCACATCGTCCGGCACATGATGGTCGCAGATGATGAAGTCTATGCCCTTGCTCTTGGCATAGGCTATCTCATCCACAGCCTTAATGCCGCAATCCAGCACAATCACAAGTTTGACCCCCGTCTCGGCCGCATAGTCCACCCCCTTCGTCGAAATGCCATACCCCTCGTCATAACGGTCGGGGATGTAGTAATCTATGTTGGAATAGAATTGAGAGAGAAACTTGTAGACCAATGAAACAGCCGTAGTGCCGTCTACGTCATAATCTCCGTATATGAGCAGACGCTCTTTCCTGCCCATAGCTTCATTCAGGCGTGTCACAGCTTTCCTCATGTCATCCATGAGGAAAGGATCGTAAAGATTGTGAAGCTGCGGCTTGAAAAACGATTTAGCCTCTTCCGGAGTAGTTATCCCTCTTTTTACCAAAAGGGTGCCGAGCACAGGATGGACAGACAATTCTTTGGCCAAAGAAGCTCCCGCATCGGTCTCAGCTTTAGCGTAAGTTCTGAAATTCCATTTGTAGCTCATATATATTTTCTTATTTTATTTCCATGCTGAAAGAATCATGCGGCCTCAACGGGCTTCAGCCCCTTAAAAACCGGATAATTCAAATTGTAAAATTAATAAAAAAGCACGACACTATACATCGGAGGGCAAGTGTTTTATAGTTTTTTACAGTAAAGTACACAATCCATGTTGATAACTCGACCGAGTTTTTTTTCTCCGTAACACCGCGACTGACTACCTTTACACCCGTAAAAGAAAAAACATTATGCAAGATTTTATCCACCTGCATGTCCACACGCAATACTCCATCCTCGACGGACAGGCTGCCATATCAAAACTGGTAGACAAAGCCATATCCGACGGCATGAGAGGCATGGCCGTGACCGATCATGGCAACATGTTCGGCATAAAAGAGTTCTTCGATTATACCAACAAGAAAAACGGAGGCATAAAAGGCGAAATAAAAGAACTCAAGAAAAAGATAAAGGACATAGAAAACGGCACAACCGAATGCGAAAACAAGGAAGAAACGATAGCCGCCTACACCGGGCAGATTGAAGAGCTGAACAAGAAGATGTTCAAGCCCATCATAGGCTGCGAGATGTATGTGGCCAGAAGGAGGCTATTCAACAAAGAAGGCCGCCCCGACCAAAGCGGATACCACCTTATAGTCTTGGCCAAGAATCAGAAAGGTTACCACAACCTGATAAAGCTCGTGTCAAAGGCATGGACGGAAGGTGAATACATGCGTCCGAGAACAGACCGCGCAGAACTGGAAAAATATCATGAGGGGCTTATAGTGGCATCGGCCTGTCTGGCGGGAGAAGTGCCAAGAAGGATAACAGCCGACCAATATGAAGAGGCGGAAGAAGCCATAAGATGGTATAAAAGCATATTCGGAGACGACTATTACCTGGAATTGCAGAGACACAAGGCCACAGTGGCGCGCGCCAACCACGAAGCCTACCCCATGCAGCAGAAAGTCAATGAGAAGCTCATCGAATACTCCAGGAAATTCGGAGTAAAGCTCATCTGCACCAACGATGTCCATTTCGTGGACGAGAGCAATGCCGAAGCACACGACCGCCTCATCTGCCTCAGCACCGGAAAAGACCTGGACGACCCCAACCGCATGATATATACCAAGCAGGAATGGATGAAGACGAAAGAAGAGATGAACAATGTCTTTTCCGACGTACCCGAAGCATTGGCCAACACCATCGAGATACTCGACAAGGTGGAATTTTACGACATAGAACACGCCCCGATACTGCCTAACTTCCCGAAACCGAAAGGATTTGACAACGATGACGACTACCTGCGCTACCTCACATACGAAGGAGCGAAAAAAAGATGGGGCGACCTGAACGATGAGCAGAAAGAGCGCATAGAATTCGAGCTTACGACTATCAAGAACATGGGATTTCCGGGCTACTTTCTCATAGTGCAGGACTTCATCTCGGCAGCCAGAAGCATGGGCGTGTCGGTAGGTCCGGGACGTGGTTCCGCCGCCGGTTCAGCCGTTGCCTACTGTCTGGGCATAACACAGATAGACCCCATAGAATACGACCTGCTGTTTGAACGTTTCCTGAACCCCGACCGCATCTCACTGCCCGATATAGACATCGACTTCGATGACGACGGACGCGGCGAGGTCTTGCGCTGGGTGACACAGAAATACGGCAGCGAAAAAGTGGCCCACATCATCACCTATGGCACAATGGCGGCCAAGATGGCTCTGAAAGACGTGGCGCGGGTGGAGAAACTGCCGCTGGCCGAATCGGACAGACTGACGAAACTTATCCCCGACAAGATTCCCGATGTGAAGAAAGTGAACCTCGAAGCGGCCATAGCCCACGTACCGGAATTGCAGGCCGCCGAAGCATCGCCCGACCCGAAACTGAGCAACACCATTAAATATGCGAAAATGCTCGAAGGCAACGTCAGAAACACAGGAGTACATGCCTGCGGCACCATAATATGCCGGGATGACATAACCGACTGGGTACCCGTGAGCACGGCCAAAGACAAGGACACCGGCGAGAAGATACTCGTAACGCAATATGAAGGCAGCGTCATAGAATCGACCGGACTCATCAAGATGGATTTTCTCGGCCTGAAGACACTGTCTATCATCAAAGAAGCTCTGGAAAACATAAAGACAAGCCGAGGAGCAGTCATTGACATAGACAACATATCCATGCAAGACCCCGCCACCTACAGACTCTACAGCGAAGGCAGGACGGTAGGCACGTTCCAGTTCGAGTCGGCAGGAATGCAGAAATACCTGAAAGAGCTGCAACCCACCACTTTCGAGGACCTCATAGCCATGAACGCACTTTACCGTCCCGGACCGATGGAATACATACCGCAGTTCATCAACCGCAAGCACGGCAAGGAGAAGATAGAATATGACATACCCGTCATGGAAAAATACCTGAAAGACACCTACGGCATCACCGTCTATCAGGAGCAGGTCATGCTGCTGTCCAGGCTGTTGGCCAACTTCACCAGAGGAGAGTCCGACGGACTGCGCAAGGCCATGGGCAAAAAACTGAAAGACAAGCTCGACTCGCTCAAGCCCAAATTCATATCGGGAGGACAAAGCAACGGACACGATCCCAAAGTGCTCGAAAAGATATGGGCGGACTGGGAAAAATTCGCCTCGTATGCCTTCAACAAATCGCACGCCACATGCTATTCATGGGTGGCATACCAGACGGCGTACCTCAAAGCCAACTACCCCTCAGAATACATGGCTGCTGTAATGAGCCGCAACATCAACGACATCAAGGAACTCACGAAACTGATGACAGAGTGCCACTCCATGGGGATAGACGTGCTCGAACCGGACATCAATGAAAGTAACATGAAATTTACCGCCACACCCAACGGAAACATCCGCTTCGGGCTGGGAGCCATAAAAGGCGTAGGCGAGAATGCAGTCATGGCCATAATCAGCGAAAGGGAGAAAAACGGCCCGTACAAAAACTTCTTCGACCTCATGCAAAGGGTCAACCTCTCCATCTGCAACCGCAAGACATTTGAAAGCATCATCATGGCAGGAGGCCTGGACTGCTTCCAGAACATAAAACGCGAGCAATACTTCGCCGAAAACAGCAGGGGGGAGACTTTCATCGAGACAGCCATAAGATACGGCAACCGCTACCAGGCCGACAAGGAGATAATGAGCAACTCCCTCTTCGGCGATGAAATATCGGAAGTGGAGATAGCAGTGCCAGAAATACCGCAAGGCGAGACATGGAGCGACCTCTACAAGCTCAACCGCGAAAAAGAATTCGTAGGCATATACATCTCGGCACACCCGCTCGACGAATACGCCCACATACTCGACCATGTGTGCAACACCCGCATGAGCGAGATAACGGCGCAGGAAGACCTGTCGGCCAAACAGGAAATCATAATGGGCGGCATGGTCACAGCCGTGAAAGAAGGATACACCAAAAACGGAAACCCATACGGCGTGGCAACGATAGAAGACTTCAGCGGCTCGGCGGAATTTCCCCTGTTCGGCGAAGAATGGGTGAAATGGAAAAACTTCATGGCCATAGGCATGTTCCTGCTCATAAGGGCAAAGATGGTCTCCAACCGCTGGCGCCCCGAAAGAAAAGACATGAGATTCTCATCCATAGAGCTCCTGCCCGACATAAAGGACCGGGTCATAACAGACCTTACGGTCAATGTGCCGTTGGGCAGCATAACCCCCATGCTCATCAACGACCTCGCCGAGACCATACGATTGCATCCGGGCAATGCCGACCTGCACTTCAACATCTATGACGAGATACAGCACGAAATAAAGGTGGACATGCGCTCGCGCAAATTCAAGATAAGCGTCAGCAAAGACCTGCTCGACACGCTGAAAGAAGACTTGGAACTGTCATACCACGTCAATTAAACCAAACACAACCGGCACGCCATCCGTCGGCCGCCCATGAACACCTCAAAAAAGATCGAGCCGATACCTCGCCGGGATCGGCTCGATACCCGGCGGAGATGGCGCACATCCCGGGCAAAGATGGCGCACATCCCGACCCGGCACTTCCCGGCATCCGCCACAGCCCGTATCTTTATCACAATCAAGCCCGTAACATTGTCCGCCTGCGATTGGCACAAAACTCCGTTTTCATGTGATAAAAAGGATAAAATTTGTTTATGATAAACAAAAGGCATATATTTGGTGCGAACATCATCAATACAATGACAATCATGAATAAGTTTTTGAAAATCATGCCAGTATGCATCATGGCTATGCTGGCTTGCAGTTGCGACAATGACAGCAATGGCAACAAAGAAGATGGAAGTTCATATTTCGTAAGGCACGAAGGCCGTATATTGGAATACAACATGGATATGGAAGTCTGCAACGGACAGACACCGCTCGACCTGGACTGGACAAGACAGCAAATTACAAAAGACTTGAATGAGGGCAGACTATTCGGGTTCGCCTC
>DVIH01000121.1 GCA_018711405.1 Candidatus Avibacteroides excrementipullorum
GTCATAGATGAATGCATTAAGCTCGAAGTTCTGTTCAAAGCTTCTGAAATCCATATTCGTTGAGCCTACGCTGGCGAAGTTGTCATCCGATATTATGGTCTTGGCATGCAGGAAGCCGTCTTTGTAGAAATAGACTTTTATGCCGGCCGTGAGCAGGTCCTTGATGTATGAGAAAGAAGCGTATTGCACCAGCAGTGTGTCAGATTTCTCAGGTATCATCACTCTGACGTCTACTCCCGACATGGATGCGGTCTGCAATGCGTTGATAAACGGTTCGGTGGGCAGGAAGTATGGAGTCTGTATGTAAACGTAGTTTTTTGCATTCATGATGGCATATATCATGCCTTGCATTATTTCTTTCCATTCGTCTATGGGGTCGCTCTGTACTATTTGTACCAGCGATTCGCCTTGCGGCGATACGGGCGGGAAATATGCTTTGTCGGTTATCAGCTCTTTTGTCACGAAGTACCAGTCTGACAGGAATGATGTTTGCAGTCCTTGCACGGCTATGCCTTCTATCTTCAGGTGGGTGTCTCTCCACTGTCCCCATTTCACTCCGTTCACATATCTGTCGGCAATGTTCATTCCGCCTATGAAACCTGTCTTTCCGTCTATTATGACGTTCTTTCTGTGGTTGCGGTAGTTTATCCTGCTGCTCAGATAGGGCAGTTGGACTTTCAGGAACTTGACCACTTGTATTCCTGCTTTCGTCATCTCTTCTATGAAAGATTTGTTCAGATGCCAGCAGCCCACATCGTCTATGATGATTCTCACTGTGACTCCTTCTTTTGCTTTGTCGATGAGGGCGTCTTTTACGATTCGTCCTGTGGAGTCATCGGCGAAGATGTAGTATTCTATGTGTATGTGGTGTCTTGCCTGAGATATGGCGTTGAGGAGCGATTTTATCTTGTCATATCCATTGTCGTAGACAGCAATGTCGTTTTGTGCGTAGAGCGGCGCGTCTGCCATGTTTTTCATTAGCGAAGTAAGTCCTTCGTATTCTTTCGGTATGTTGGTGTCGGCTATTTTAGAATAATACGACAGGTTTTTTTTCGTAATCTTCTTGTAGCTCCTTTTGGCTATGACATGATGCTTGTGCCGTTTCTGCCCGAAAGTGATGTAAAGTATCAGCCCCAGTACCGGCAGGAATGTCAATACCAATATCCATGCCAATGTCTTCACAGGGTTTCTGTTGTCCATTATCACAACGACTATGGTGCCGATGATCGTTATGATATACAATAGATAAAAGGTGTCTGTCAGCAGTGTGAGTATGGTGTCCATTGCGGCCGGAGTTTTTTTGAACGTTCAGAATACAGAGCCTTTCAGGTGCAGCCCGGTGGTCTCTTCCAGATTGAACATGAGGTTCATATTGTGCACGGCTTGCCCGGCACTGCCTTTCAGGAGGTTGTCCATGCATGATGTGACCAGCAGTGTGTCTCCGTGCTTGTCCAGATGCAGCAGGCATTTGTTGGTGTTCAATACATGCCTCAGGCCTATCGGCTTTTCAGATAGGAACGTGAACGAATCTTCTTCATAGTATTTCACATAGATGCTTTTCAACTCTTCCAGGTCGACTTTGGTTTCGGTGGCGACTGTGGCGAATGTTCCCCTTGCGAATGTCCATGCTATGGGGATGAGGTTAAGTCCTGCGTTGAAACTGTTTTGCAGTTGCTTCATGGATTTTATCACCTCTTCAGTCTCTTTGCAGGTAAACGGTCGGTAAATGCTTATGTCGTCCGGTGTGTAGGCGGGGCCGTAAGTATTCTTCTCCTTTCTGCCTCCATCCGTCGCTCCGGTTATGACGTTGGCCCATATCGTGTTGTTCAGCATCAGTAGTTTTGCCATAGGCAGCAGTGCCAGTGTGACGCATGTGGCTATGTTGCCGGGATTGGCTATGGCCGAAGCCTTGCAGGATGCCCTCCTGTTGAGCTCAGGCAGTCCGTAGACGAATCCGTTGTCCGGACATCCGAGCCTGTTGCGGTCGGAGAGATCTATTAATTTCGGGCTGTAGGCAGCCCCGTTGCCGGTAATTTCATTCAGTATGGATTCATCGGCAGTGTCGGCAAAGATTATATCGGCATTGGCAGGATCGGCTGTATCGGTGAAAGTCATTTCCAATTCTCCGAAAATGCCGCTGTAGACATCGCAGAGCCTGATGCCTTTTAGCTTTGGGGTGCAAACAAATTGCAGTTCTACATCCGGATGGTTGATGAGCAGTCTTACAAGTTCTCCCAAAACAAAGCTGGTATTTTCTGCAATTATGCCTACTTTTATCATAAACAGATTGTTTTTAGCAGTTTAGTCAATTTGGTTTTTGCGAATTTATGTATTTTATTTCAGATAATGTTCATAAGTGTGTTAAATTTACATTCGGGTGATGAAACGGATGGTATTTTTCGGCGGAAAAGGCTGTCATGATTTGCCGGTTATGCAAAAAACATGTTTCTTTACATAGTTTTGCCATTACTCCTCCTGATATGGTTGATTCGTTTTATTCTAACAGTGAGGATGTTTATGAGGTTGCGACTTTGCATGTTTTGTCTGGCTGTATATATTATAAGAATTTCTGCGATGGGGCAGAACCGTGTGTTGAAAGTGGTAAGGTGAGGCACATGTGGCTTATGAAAAAAGGACTGCCGCAACGAATGTGACAGTCCTTTTCT
>DVIH01000122.1 GCA_018711405.1 Candidatus Avibacteroides excrementipullorum
CGTACGTGTAGCACCTGTTCCGGTTACGGCATTCATGTATACATAACCTGGCAGGGCGAAAACATAATTCAGCAGGGCTACTATAAACGGCAGATGAGCTGTCCACATCAGATCCCCGTTCCCGGAATAAATGCTGAAAATCGGATTGAAACAGATGATGGAAAGGATAATCAGCGGGCCTCCCACGGCATATCCCATACGGATAACCCTGTTGCATAACGGTACAATCTGGCCCTTTTGCCCGGCTCCCAGCAGATTGCCCACCAATGAACCCGTGGTTGCCGCCAGCGAATTTACTATGACGAAAAAGAGGGTGGATATGCTGCGTATGACATTTGTAGCCGCCAGTTTCATCTCTCCCAGATGTTCGACGGCCACGAAGAAGGCAAACCAGGAGGCCACGCCGATGAACTGGTTGAACATGCTCCATATAGAGACACGGCAGACATGATGCAATATTTTCCTGTCAAATTGCCATTTCAGGCCATAGGTTTGCCGGTTCATTTTCCGTAAAATATGGACTGACAGTATTGCCAATGAGCATAATTCGGCAAAAGACGATGCCATTGCAGCACCGGCAATACCCATGTCAAAATGAAATATAAGGAGCCAGTTGCAAGGTATATTGACCAGTACGGCGGCAAGTGCAGCCTTGTTCAGAGGCTTCGTAAGTGTGGTACCGACAAGGAAAGACCGCAATGCAAGAAATGGGAATGAAAACAGCAATCCCCAGATGCGCCAGTCCAGATAATCGATGACTGCTGCATATACTTCCTCCGAGGCAATCAGTCTGCCCAGAACAATGGGGGAAAATATTTTCGAAACGGTGCACAGCAGAATCGCCAGACCTGACAGAAAAATCAGTCCCTGAAAGAAAGTCTTGCCGGTTTCAGGATAGTTCCGCTCACCATTGCGCCGTGCAATGACAACCTGCAGCCCCAGACTGAATCCGAAGCCGAGCATATAAATGGCCAGATACCATATTCCGGCAAGTGCCGATGCTCCCAATTCTATTTCACCGACATGCCCCAGGAAGATAGCATCGGTTATATTTATAAGCTGTTCGATAAGGATGCTCATCATGACAGGAAAGTTGATGAGCCAGATGTTTCTGTATGTATAGTTCATTGTTCAACATGTTTAAATACAGCAAGCTCAGTGAGCTGCTGATGTTACTTGTCTGTAATGTGATATTTGAGATAATGGCAAAATGATAATCCAGACTTATATCTGAAGCCTGGATGTCTAAATAGCATTGGTTGAAAATACTATCTGTTATGTGCAGTTATATGCAAACTTGCCATTTCATATTGTTGAACAATTATTGTCTTTTTATAAACGGTACAAAGTTAGTGAAAATATCAGGATTATTTCGTTTTACTTGTATTGTATGTGGCATACAGTGCTGTGAACTGAATTATATTTTGCTTGGCGAACATTTGAGGTGCTTATATTTTTGCAGCCAAAAGAAAAATGGCTGAAGCCATTTTCCATGGCTCAGCCATCTCTTTTCTTCCCTCATATTGACTTTACTTATATGAATATGAGGATAAAGTTGCAGGTTTCATGGAAAAAGTGTAGTTCTTAAACCTCAATTTTGATGTGTATAAATGGAGTCTCATTCGCTGGAAAAAGTGTGAGATAATAGGTATAATTCGCTTGAAAAAAATCAGCTAAATTCAGCAAAGGCCTGTAAAAGGACGATGTGGTACAGTTACTCCGACATAAGCATCATTATATTTGTATTCGTACTTTGAATTCGCTAAGTATTTGCCGACCTAACGAGCGAGCATCGCCTATTGTTAAAATACCTTAAGCATCGACATTTATCCTTGGTAACTGTCAGCCTTATGAGAAAAAACCACTATACTTGTATATTTTAGAAGAAAACCAATTAATGCAGCGAGAATTGTCTACTTATGCCTTTTGTAGGGGGTATACTGATATTCGAATCAGGTCTGTCCAACTTCCGAGTTGGGTGGATAGTTTTATTTTTGACCAGCTTGGAGGTCAATTCCTTAGAAGTAACGCTGATATGACTGTGATAGATTGGAATCGAGAAAAGATTCTAAACTATTTGGGTACTTATTTCCCTCGGAGTTATGCTGAGTCTTATTGTATTTTCAAACAAATCCTTACTGATTCACAACTCTTTTGCGGCAGAAAAATGCTTTCATTGCTTGACTTTGGTTGTGGAACCGGAGGGGAGATTTTTGGATTTGCAGTAGCACTCTCTGAATGTAGGTCCGAGATTAAGTCATTAAGAGTAAAAGCGATTGACGGCAACCAATTTGCTTTGAATCGTTTTGACGACATCCGAGAAGAATTTAACAAGCACTATCCACTGCAAATACTGAGCAACCCATCTGCTGTCCACATTGAAGATTTCTATGATCTCAGTATTTTGGATTCGATTCTTGCTGACAACTATGACGTCATTATCTCCTTTAAGGCTGTCTGCGAGTTTGTTACAAAACAACAGTTTGAGGAGAAGAATGCATATGAGCATTTGTCGAAGTTTATGCTTCCTCGAGTTTCAAAGCACGGCACTATGTTACTTGTGGATGTCACTTCGAAGAATAACGTTTCGCAAGAGTGGCTTCCTACTATGATGGATAGAGGACTTGCCGCAGCCGGAGCCTCTGTTATTGCAAGAAATCGTGGACATAATGAAACCTTTACTGTCTCTCATTCACAACAGGTAGGAGACATTAGCAGGATAGCATGGCGGTTAATCGGCCCGCAAAACACTGAAAACAAATAATACTGTATATGGCTAAGAAAGACTGGATGATAATTGAATCCGAACTTGATGAGGATCAGATTAAGGTGCTAATGGCCACTAACGACAAGTCGTGTCTCGTCAGTGGTTGTGCGGGCAGTGGAAAATCTGTTCTTGCTCTTATCAAAGCGCAGCGTATCCAAAAGGAAAAGGGCGATAACTATCAGATTATCGTATACACAAAAGCTTTGTGTAATTATATGAATGCGGGCAGGGAGACTTTGGGGCTTCACAATGATTTTTACTTTCACGAAGAGTGGCGTTGGAAAAAAGCCTTGAAGAGATACGCAAACGGCCAAACATTTATGGTCTATTTACGTGATGCCGATGGAAATAAAGTGCCTAATATGCCCAAGGCAGATTATGTGATTGTAGACGAGATTCAGGATTTCACCCAGACGGAGATCGAAGAATTCATCGCTGCGACCAAAAAGAATTTCTTCTTTTTCGGGGATACGGCACAATCTATTTATGAAGGATTGAAAGATACAATGCCTGTCAATGGCATCAATAGATTGTTCTCGTATGACAAGGAACCGAAGAATTTCTCACTATACAGGAATTACCGCCTGCCGGTTCCTGCCGCACGTATCGCTCAGTATGTCGGTATCGACTTGGAAGCGTATGATGAGCGTACGTATAAAAGCAAGGAAACTGCCGTCCCAAGGTTTATCCGTTACAGCGACTTGAATGCTCAAATTAAAGCGATCGCATCAATAATTCAGCGAGGAGGCTTAACGGATGTTGGTATTCTGCTTCCCCATAATGAAGATGTGCGCAGTGTCAGTACAATGCTGAATTCGTATGGTATCAATCACGAGGCGAAATATGAGGACAAAGAAGATTGGCGTAGCAGTGTGAATAGTCTTAATTTTAGCACGACGAATCCTAAAGTGATGACTTACCATAGTGCTAAGGGCCTGCAATTTGAGGCCGTCTTTCTTCCTGCTATCAGCCCGCTATCCGATGATGAGAACAGGCGAATATCAGAGCAAAAAGCTCTCTATGTTGCGATGACTCGAACATATCGCTATCTTTATATTATGTATTCGGGAGTACTTCCTGCACCGCTGAGTAAGGTTCCCAGTTCACTTTATTCAACTACAGAAACAGATGTTGTGGAGGACATTTAGTATGAAGACATATTACATACCTACGTCATCGTTGAATTTCAACAATATACTCTCCAGCGAGAGTATTTCGCCGAAGGCTTTCTACCAGGGACGTGCTTTTGGATATAGTCGCTGGGCGTCAATTCCGGAGAATCCCTACGAAAATTCGATTGTTCTGTATGATCAGCTCTGCTCTTTTGTTCGTCCCAAGTCTGATTATGAGGACCATCCAATGGTTGTCGAGGTGGTTCTTGATGATATTATCATCGATGCCTTTACCCGGTTAGATGAACACACTGTGTTATCCGACCGTACCATCTATCTTGACCCGTTTACGACAAGAATCTTCTTCTTCTCCGAAAATGAGAAGCGGATTGCTCTTTCTCTGTCCGACTCGAGTATAGAGACAAAGTTTGTCCGCTTATATCAGAAGAAGATTTTAGTTATTGCACCGCCCGTTGTTTCTTATCAATTGCCTAACTTATCCAAAGAGGTACAATCCCTCAATATGGCAGAGATAGATAGGGATAAGCGCATAAATCGGATGAAAGGCCTGTTATATGGTTACTATATTGGTGGCCTTCTTTCGTCATCTCGCGAGGATGTTATTAAACTGAATTCACAGCGTGAGATTCAGGATATTCTTGCTGCCGTTTTGGCGAGTTATGACCATAAGGCAACACCGCAGCAGAGAGCTCGATTGAAAGAATTGTATTCCAGCTTGCAGCCCGAGATTCCTTTTTTTACAAAACTGTCGAACATTGTTTCTGAAAAATCGTTATTCGATGCCATCGTCTCTCTTGTAAGAGGCGAATACGGTTATATTCGTGGAGAGTTTGATGTGGACCGGAAAATCTCGCAGTTACTTTCCGCCAATCCACAGGAAGGTAAGAACCCCGTTATCGAAGAGATTAACCTGCTCATTAGGCAAACAAAAACCGTTATGGCAAGAAAGGTAAAACCGATTTCAGTCATGGAGGGGCAGATTGTCGTAATGGATGGCTCCTTGTTACATATCAATCTTCCTGGGTTGTCCAATTCCGACAAAGTACTCTATACAGCATGGATTAACGATGTGCTTTCCAAAGATGAGTATTCCGGGAAGATAAGCACATTTAAAGAAATGCTATCTGATGACGTTACAAGAAAGGCGAAAGAAGTATTTGAACCAGAATGGAAAGGATCGTATCCTGAGATTACGCTAAATGCATTGCGGCGTCATGTTAGAGGAGACGAGTTCAATCACGTTTGGAAAGAAGATATTTATTCCGCGTTATCCGCAGTCATTATCAGAGGAGATGATTGGCAGAAATTACTTCAGTATATGCAGGATAAGGTGATGACAGATTATCGACTTGCATTCTCTATGTATGGTACTATCAATGGATTTGCAAACTTGCCTCGCGACTTTACTGATGTGCTCTTTAACAGAGATAGCAAATACATTGCTGACGTCTATAAAGAGTTCTATGGGCAACTTTTCGGTATGAATATCCCGGTCGCTTCCAAAGCAGAGCCAGTATCCGGGCATCCCGTTCAGGCAGTTGTTGAGGAAGATATGCTCGACTTTACACATTCTGCAAAAGTAATTGACGATCTGCCAGAAGATATTCCGACAACAACTATTGAACCGGTTGACTTTGATGCTCTGATGCGAGACATTGTCTCTAAATGCTCTGGTGCAAAGAAAGATGAACGTCTCTACAAGGAATTATACATAAAGTTCGGAGGCCTGACTCAAGGCTTTGTTGACGCAGTCAGAAACGAGCGCTCGTTCAATAAGGGAAAGGGTGTTCAACAAGGAGTCCGCCAATTCCTGTTAAAAGCTCTTAAGTCCCAGAAAGAATCTAAACCTAAGAAAGCGCAGTTTACTATTGTACATCCTTCTACTCCAGAGTCATCCCTGTTCTCGGGCACATATCAGTCAACGGGTTATTTTTTGACCGACTACGATTTCCTTACGAATAACTCGGAGTTTGTCTCAATTATGACTGCCGCAAAGAAAAAGTGGATTGAAGATCTGATTTGGTTTATTGATGCCCACAAGCCTGGCAACCCGGGGGGATACTATCAAGGCAAGCCGACGGATAATAAAACAGTCATTATCCAGTTTATCAATTTGAAGAAGGGAATTTATAGTAAGACAAGAGATTTTTTATATCGTACATACGGCATTAATGGATGAACGAATACTTATAACGAGACAGAACGGCGAAGTTGTTAACGGAGTTGCTCCTGTAATTATATCAGCAAGCCGTTCAACCGATATACCGGCTTTCTATGCCAAGTGGTTCATAAACCGCTTGAAGGCTGGTTATTGTGTCTGGTACAACCCATTTAATCAGAAGCCGATGTATATATCCTTCGTGAAAACGAAGGCCGTCGTTTTTTGGACCAAGAATCCAGAACCACTTATTCCATATCTCCCGGAATTGGATAAAAGGGGCATTCATTACTACTTCCAAGTAACGCTGAATGACTATGTAAACGAAGGGTTTGAGCCTAATGTCGGCCCTGTTGAACATCGTGTTGCTGTTTTTAAGCGTCTCTCGGATCAGATAGGGAAGGAGAAAGTCATTTGGCGTTTTGACCCTCTTATTGTTACGCCTAATTTGACAGTTCGTCAGCTTTTAACGAAGGTTTATCATGTTGGTAACCAGCTTAAGGGGTATACTGATAAGTTAGTGTTCAGTTTCATTGATGTGAGGGCATATCGAAAGGTGCAAAATAATCTTATAAAAGAGACCTCCTTCTTTACTCGTGATACAGTGGATTCTGCCGAACCTTCTGGCAATTATCTGGAAAAACTTGTTGACGGCCTTGCGAAACTAAGAGACCATTGGAAGAGCGAAGGATGGAACATTACGCTGGCCACTTGCGGGGAGAGCATCGACCTTGAGAAGTATGGGATTAAACATAACAGGTGCATTGATGGAGAGCTGATGGAGCGTTTGTTCCCGGAGGATAAAGAGCTGGTGTATTATCTTCGTACAGGCAAACTTCCGCAACCAAATCTTTTTGGTGGGATTCCGGAGATTCCGCCTGATAGAAAAGATCTCAAGGATAAGGGGCAGAGGAAAGTCTGTGGATGTATGATAAGCAAGGATATAGGTATGTATAACACTTGCCGTCATTTCTGCGTGTACTGCTATGCAAATACGAGCAAAGAGATCGTCCTAAAGAATAAAGAACGTCATAATGACGAATCGGAAAGTATTATAGACTAAGCAATTATATGAGTACATGGTCGATAATAGGGATAGTATATGCCGTCGTGGTGGTAGCGTGGTGCATTTTCGCCTTGATCCAACTGGACAGGATAATGTCACCGAAGAATAACAAGCGGTTAAACATTGCTTTTTCTCGTCATGTCCATCATATTTGCGTATTGTTGATGTAAACAATAGAAGATGCCTTAATCTTATTAATAAGCTCCCTATCGATGAAATAGACAACTCACAGTGGCATAGTTCGACCAACGGATTGAAGCCAAAAGTGTTTAGTTGTCCATTGTCAACAATTAGTTTTAAGCATAGATAGTAATTATGCCAACTCCACTAGTGGCGTAACTGGCGAAATGGCGGAGAAGTATAGTACTCCACTTTAGCTATACGTACAAGTATATTTTTTCCAATATTGCATCTTTCAATCGATTTTTATAGGGTTGGAAAAAAATTAAATTAAGGAAGTTATAATATTAGAGAGGCTATTCATGCATTAATTTCGATCAGAGTTAGAGATATAACTAATGTTTTTGCACTTGCACTTTTGCACTATGGATCACACATTTTGCTTTATATCGGTTTTCTCTAAAGAAATTTGCTGGTCCTCAAGAAAATCCGTAATTTTGCGCCGTCAATTAGATA
>DVIH01000012.1 GCA_018711405.1 Candidatus Avibacteroides excrementipullorum
TAACTAATTACTAACCTGGGTACGTGTATCGTGCCGGAAAAACATGAAAATTATGAAAAAGTATTTAGCAGAAATGGTCGGTACAATGGTACTTGTACTAATGGGATGTGGTAGCGCAGTGTTTAACGGAGGTTGCGGTACTCCTGCGCAAGTGTTAATGGTGGCTGTCGCTTTCGGCTTGTCTGTGGTGGCAATGGCTTATACTATAGGGGGCATATCCGGATGCCATATCAATCCGGCCATAACTTTGGGCTGTTTCCTTTCCGGCAGGATGAACGGGAAAGATGCCGGAATGTATATGCTTTTTCAGGTTATCGGAGCATTCATCGGTTCCGCTATAATTTATCTGCTTGTGTCTTTCATAGATATGAATTATGCCACAACGACAGGAGCCAATGCCTGCGCCGAAGGCGTGAGCATGACCGGAGGGCTGATAGCCGAGATAGTGTTTACCATGATATTTGTTTTGGTCGTTCTTGGCACGACTGATCCGAAGAAAGGCGCGGGCAATTTTGCCGGTCTTGCCATCGGCCTTTCGTTGATTCTCATACATATAGTATGTATCCCTATAACCGGCACTTCGGTCAACCCTGCACGTAGCATCGCTCCGGCCATATTCGAGGGGGGAGCAGCTTTGCAGCAGTTGTGGATATTCATAGTCGGACCGTTTGTCGGAGCTTTCCTGTCCGCTTTGATATGGGCCATGATCAGTAACGGGAAGAACGAGAAATAATATATGTATATCGGATGTGCGCCGGCCTTGCAGATGCCGGTGCACATCCGACAAGTTTGCAAAAACGAAAAATGCTGCTTTCGGCTCTTATCCCTGTCTACAATTACGATTGCATGGCTTTCGTGCGCAGTCTGTCGCGCCAAATGCAGGCGTGCGGCGTCGATGGCGAGATTGTGGTGGCGGACGATGGCTCCGCTGCGGCATGCAAAGCGGCAAACAAGGATTTGGAGAATGTCCAGTTTTGCCGTTACATCGAGTTTGAGGCCAATCGCGGAAGAGCCGCCATTCGCAACGCCCTTGCCGATATGGCTCGGGGAGAGTATCTGCTGTTTATGGATTGCGATGCCATGCCTCCCGACGATTTGTTCCTTTCCCGCTATGCGGATTGCCTGTCGGACGGCAGTTCGCCCGATGTGATATGCGGAGGCGTGACGGTGCCCGACAGCTTGCCATCGCGTGATGTGAGCCTGCGATATTATTACGGGCTTGAAGTGGAGCGCAAGAGTGCCTCCGTGCGGCTTGCAGCACCATACTCTTCTTTCGTCCCTTTCAATTTCATGATAAGGAAACGGACTTTTGACCGAATCCGGTTTGACGAGTCTTTCAGCTGTTATGGACACGAAGATACTTTTTTCGGCTTTACCTTGCAGGAAAGGGGTGTGAGCATAACGCACATAGACAATCCTCTTGTCCATCTCGGACTGGAGCCTAACGCCGTGTTCCTGGCCAAGACCCGCATGTCGGTAGATTCACTTGTGACCCATTATGACAAACTCTGCCCGGTCAGCCGCCTGCTCCGGTTCTACTGCCGTTTGTGCAACAACGGACTCCGCTTTCTGCCTTATCTGCTTTATCGCTTGTGCTTCAGTGCCATGCAGCAATATCTCATACGTTCCGCCCGTCCTAATCTTAAGGTGTTTAATCTGTATAAGCTGGCCTATCTGTCTGCGGCGATGCGTAAAACAGGGAGATAATCATTTTATCTTATTTTTTATCATGTCGGTTGACTCTGACAATCATATTAAATAGCTATATTTGCAGGATTGAAAGCAAATATGGCGGAATAATCGAATTTAACTATAAATATATCACAAAATGGCTTTGAAATTTATAAGTGCAGAAGAAGCTGCATCATTCATTAAAAACAATGATACGGTAGGCTTTTCAGGCTTTACACCGGCCGGAGCGCCGAAAGCCGTATCTGTGGCTTTGGCAAAGATAGCCGAAGCGGAACATGCCAAAGGCAATCAGTTTAAAATCAATGTCATGACCGGAGCGTCTACGGGCGATTCTGTGGACGGCGCCCTGACAAGAGCCGATGCCATAAACTATCGCGCTCCTTATCAGACCAATAAGGATATGAGAAATGCCATCAATGCGGGAAAAATCCATTACAACGACATACATTTGTCGCAGATGGCTCAGGAACTGCGTTACGGCTTCTTGTGCGACAAGGTCAATGTGGCAGTCATCGAGGCTTGCGATGTGACCGAAGACGGCAAGATATACCTGACAACCGGCGTGGGTATAGCCCCGACCATAGCCAATATGGCCGATATTATCATAGTGGAGCTTAATGCCGCACAGAGCAAGAGCATCAAGGGCATACACGATATTTACGAACCGGCCGACCCTCCTTACAGGAAAGAGTTCAAGATATACAAGCCGAGCGACAGGATAGGTTCCACCTATGTACAGGTAGACCCGAAGAAGATAGTGGGCGTGGTGGAAACCAACAAGCCGGATGAAGCCAGAGGATTTACTGCTCCCGACCCTGTGACCGACCAGATAGGTATCAATGTGGCCAATTTCCTTATCAGCGAGATAAAGAGAGGCGGCATACCGTCTTCGTTCCTTCCTTTGCAGTCGGGCGTGGGCAATGTGGCAAATGCAGTGCTCGGCGCTTTGGGCGAGGACAAACATATCCCGGCGTTCGAGATGTATACGGAAGTTATACAAGACTCAGTCATAGAACTGATGAAGCACGGACGCATCAAGTTCGGCAGTTCATGTTCGCTGTCTGTCAGCAACGAATGCCTGAACGACATTTACAGCAACATGGATTTCTTCCATGACAAACTCGTGCTTAGGCCTTCCGAAATTTCCAACAATCCCGAAATAGTAAGACGACTCGGCATCATAGCCATCAATACTGCGATAGAGGCCGATATCTATGGTGGCATCAACTCTACACATATCACCGGCACGAAGATGATGAACGGCATAGGCGGATCGGGAGACTTCATCCGCAACGCCTACCTCTCCATCTTCACTTGTCCGTCTGTGGCTAAGGGCGGCAAGATCAGTTCCATCGTTCCTATGGTGTCGCACTGCGACCACACAGAGCACGATGTCAACATCATTGCTACCGAGCAGGGAGTTGCGGACTTGCGTGGCAAGAGTCCGATGCAACGCGCACAGCTCATAATAGAAAATTGCGCTCATCCCGACTACAAACAACTGCTGTGGGATTATCTGAAGATTGCCACCAAAGGCCAGACTTCTCACAGCCTTGCTGCCGCATTGGGTATGCATGTGGAGTTTGAGAAATCGGGCGACATGCACCTGACCGACTGGAGCAATTATGTGAAGTAATCATAACAGACAATATCTGTTGACAAATATGCCGGAGGCTGCTTCAAGATACATTGAGGCGGCCTCTTTTTTGTTTTTATGCCGGCGGCTTTTCTCCTTCCTTACCCCCTGCCGGGGATGTGCGCCATCTTCGGCAAAGATGGCGTATATCTTTGCCCGGTATCGAGCCGATACTTGCCCGATACCGAGCCGATCCCAAACCGACATGTGAAAAGGCATCTTTTCCGCAATGCCGGACTTTGGCCTTTTTTGCAGATTGTCAGGTATCAATGTCTGCGGCTCGATATATTTATTTATCTTTGCAACGTTTTTACGGCTTTTGCGGCAGCATGTCAAGTATGTGCCGTTGAAAGCCGGGATAGATATTAACACAATAGCGGAATTATGGCAGAAAGAAAAGTAAGGGTGCGTTTCGCACCGAGTCCTACGGGGCCGCTTCACATAGGCGGAGTGCGTACTGCGCTTTATAATTATCTGTTTGCACGCCAGCATGGTGGCGATTTTGTCTTCAGGATAGAAGATACCGATTCTCACAGATTCGTTCCGGGAGCTGAGGAATATATCATAGAGTCGTTCAAGTGGTTGGGACTGGAGTTTGACGAAGGTGTCAGCTTCGGTGGCAATTACGGCCCTTACAGGCAGTCGGAACGGCGTGACATATATAAGAAATATGTGGATGTGCTCCTTGACAACGGCAAGGCATACATCGCTTTCGATACTCCCGAAGAACTGGAGAAAAAGCGTGCCGAGATACCCAATTTCCAGTATGATGCCTCTTCGCGCATGTCCATGAACAACTCTTTGAGTTTGCCGGCTGAGGAGGTGAAACGCAGGATAGAGGCCGGAGAGAAATATGTGGTGCGTTTCAAGATAGAGCCGGGCGAAGATGTGCATGTGAATGACCTCATACGCGGCGATGTGGTCATCAATTCCACCATCCTCGATGACAAGGTGCTTTACAAGTCGGCCGACGGGCTGCCTACATATCATCTTGCCAATATAGTGGATGACCACCTCATGGAAATATCTCATGTCATTCGCGGCGAGGAATGGTTGCCGTCGGCACCGCTGCATGTGTTGCTCTACAGGGCTTTCGGCTGGGAAGACACCATGCCGCAGTTTGCCCATCTGCCTCTGCTGCTCAAGCCCGAAGGCAACGGCAAGCTGAGCAAGCGCGATGGCGACCGGCTGGGATTCCCCGTATTCCCGCTGGAGTGGCACGACCCGAAAAGCGGCGAAATATCTTCGGGCTATCGCGAGAGTGGCTATCTGCCTGAGGCTGTCATCAACTTCCTTGCCTTGCTCGGCTGGAATCCGGGCAACGATCAGGAAATAATGTCGCTCGAAGAGCTTGTGAGGCTTTTCGATTTGCACAAATGCAGCAAGGCCGGAGCCAAGTTTGATTTCGAGAAATGCAAATGGTTCAACCACCAGTATATACAGAAAAAAGACGACAGGGAACTGGCGGAGCAGATAATGCCCGCAATGAAAGATGAGGGCGTGGACACTTCGCTCGACCTGTTGGCAAAGGTTGTGGGACTTATGAAGTCGCGCGTCAGCTTTGTCAGGGAATTGCCCGACCTGTGCCGTTTCTTCTTCATGGCACCGACGGAATATGACGAGAAGACACGCAAGAAACGCTGGAAAGAAGAGTCTCCCCGCCAGATGTCGGAACTGCTCGATGTGATAAAGGGTATAGACGATTTCTCCATAGAAAACCAGGAGAAGACAGTCATGGACTGGATAGAGGCTAAAGGCTATAACACGGGAGTCATAATGAATGCGTTCCGTCTGGCCATAGTGGGCGAGGGCAAAGGGCCGCAGATGTTTGAAATCACCGATGTGATAGGCAAGGACGAGACCATAGCCCGGTTGCAGAGAGCCATAGACGTGTTGAAATGATATTCAGACTAAAATAAAATGTACCGTTATTGACGTAGCGGTACATTTTTTTGTTCTGTCGCAATCATAAAATCGCCTCGCAGTGATGCGGCATTCTTGTTTTTGAGTATATTTGCCACTAAATAAGAGTTCAATGTGCAATGAACATAACCGATTTGATAAGAAACGTGTTTGCCCACCGCATCAGGGCATTTGAAAGGTATGCTTCCGAACCCGGACGGATTCAGGAAGATGTCTTGAGAAAGCTGGTGGCCGAAGCTGAAAATACGGAGTGGGGGAAGAAGTATTCCTATTCATCCATAAAGAGCAGCGATGACTTCTCCACCGGAGTCCCGGTCAACGATTATGAATCGTTGAAACCGTATGTGGAGCGGATGAGACACGGTGAGCAAAACCTCATCTGGCCTTCAAAGGTGGATTGGTACGCTCAGTCTTCGGGCACGACAAACGACAAGAGCAAGTATATCCCCGTAACAGCAGAGGGACTTAAAAATATTCATTACAAAGGCGGTGCCGACTGTGTGGCTGCCTATCTTGACATTAACCGCGAGAGCCGTTTCTTTTCAGGCAAAGGACTGATATTGGGCGGTAGCTTCAATAAGGATGCCAATCCGGATGGCAGCCGCACCGGCGATCTGTCGGCGGTGCTGATGCAGAACATCAATCCGCTGGTCAACATGATCAGGGTGCCGTCCAAAGAGGTTGCCCTGCTCAGCAACTGGGAGGAAAAAATCGGGCGTCTTGCCGCCGGCACTATGAACGAGCATGTCACCAACCTTTCCGGCGTGCCTTCGTGGATGCTTGTGGTGATAAAGAAAGTCTTGGAACTGAAAGGGGTGGATACGGTGGAGCAGGTGTGGCCCGACCTGGAAGTGTTCTTTCATGGCGGGGTGAGCTTTGCTCCCTACAGGGAGCAGTATAAGTCGCTCATCAGGTCAGACCGTATGCACTATGTGGAGACATATAATGCTTCGGAAGGTTTCTTCGGCATACAGACCGATTTGTCGGATCCGTCCATGATGCTTATGATAGACTATGATGTGTATTACGAGTTTATCCCTATGGACGAGTTCGGCAAGGAGCATCCGCAGACAAGAAAACTTACCGAAGTGGAGCTTGGTAAGAACTACGCCATGCTCATCACTACTTCTTGCGGGCTGTGGCGTTACATGATAGGCGATACCGTGATGTTCACATCGCGCAATCCTTACAAATTCAAGATAACGGGCCGCACCAAGCACTTCATCAATGCGTTTGGCGAGGAGCTTATCGTAGACAATGCCGAAAAAGGACTGATGGCCGCATGTCGTGCCACCGGTGCGCAGGTGCTGGAGTATACGGCAGCTCCGGTATTTATGGACGACAAAGGCAAATGCCGTCATCAGTGGCTGGTGGAGTTTTCTGTCATGCCCGATAGCGTGGAGCATTTTGCATCTGTGCTCGACGATACATTGAAGGAGGTCAATTCCGATTATGAGGCCAAGCGGACGGCCGACATTGCATTGCAGCCGCTTGAGGTGGTGGTGGCACGCAAGGACCTGTTCCATGACTGGCTGGCATCGAAAGGCAAGTTGGGCGGACAGCACAAGGTGCCGCGACTAAGCAATGGGCGTGAATATATGGACAAATTGCTCGAAATGAACAAAAGTTGAATACAGTCTTTTCATAACTTTCTCTCCGGCCGCCTTTTTGCATCTGGTTGCAGGGGCGGCCTTTCTTTTTTTGACTGTTGGCGGGCGGCGTTTCTTCCGCCGTGCTCTTTTGGATTTGTGCCAAATGTTTTTTGCTTTTCATTTTGAGTAATGGTTTAATTTGATATATTTGCAGTTTCAAAATATTGTTATACTCATACTTATGAAAAAAAATCATTTTACATCGTTTGTTTTGCTGTTATGCGCGCAGGCTGCTGTAGCTTCTCCGGTAGGACTGGAGGAGGCTATGCAGGTTGCTTACGGCTTTTGCAGGAGCCATTCTGCCTCAATGGGTGCTCCTGCCGATTTAGATCTGACGCTTGCCTATGTGCCGGGTGGAGTTTCCCGCGATGGGGTATACAGTGCTCCGGTTGACACGTATCCGAGTTTTTATGTGTTCAACAAATCTGAAAACAATGGCTTCATCATAGTGTCGGGCGAAAGCGAGACGCGCGAAGTGTTGGGCTATTCCGACAACGGGGCTTTCGACATAAATACTGCTCCGTGCAATTTCAAGGCATGGCTTGACGCTTATGATGCTTCGGTCAAGAACATAAGGCTCAATGGCGCAGTCGGAGCGGTCAGGGCTGAGGCCGGTGAAAGCGGCGATTATCCTGATGCGGTGGCGCCTCTGCTCGGAAACATAACATGGGGGCAGGAAGATCCGTACAACATGCTCTGTCCTATGGATAACAGGGCCGGGAAATTGTCGGCCACAGGCTGCGTGGCAACAGCCATAGCGCAGATTATGAAATATTATGAATGGCCGGCCAAAGGTAAAGGCTCTAATACTTATATCTCTGATGACTTGGGCATAGAATTGTCATCCGTGTTCTCAAGACACAGCTATGATTGGGCCAATATGACCGATACTTATGACAAAAACAGCACAGAGGAGCAGAAACAGGCTGTGGCTTTGCTTATGAGCGACATAGGCATTGCCTGCAACATGAACTATTCGGCTACTGCCAGCGGATGCCAGTCGACGGAAGCCGGCCTTGCGCTGAAAGACCATTTTTATTATAACAATGCCATCCAGATTTACGAACGTGAATATTTCACGACGGAAGAGTGGCATGACATGCTGAAAAAAGAATTGAGCGAATCCAGACCTGTATATTACAGTGCGGTCAGCATGGGAGGAGGACACGCTTTCGTGTGCGACGGATATGACAGCGATAATCTCTTTCACATCAATTGGGGTTGGGACGGCAACAGCAACGGTTATTTCGATGTGACGGTCATGGACCCGTATTCTCAGGGAGTAGGTGCAGGTTCGGGCGGATACAGCATGGAACAGTATATACTGACCGATGTGCAGAAGTCTACCGGCGATGATCCGGAACCTGCTGAAGTCATACGTCTTACCATGCCTTTGACAACCAATGTTACTACCGTTCAGAAAGGACAGAATTTCACTATCGGTTTCGGTATGAGAAACTACGGATTGCAGGAGATGATGCCGAGATTCGGTTTCGCCCTCTATCAGGGAGATACTCAGCTTTCGGTGCTTGCTTCCAATGAATTTGGTACGGGACTTGCTTGGGGATTCGGACACAATGAGTTGACTCTCGATGTGAGCATTCCGACGAGTACGGAAGATGGCGATTATAGGATTTATCCTGTGTACCGCAACAGAAACGTGGGCGACTGGCATATATATAAAGGTAAGGTAGGATGCCGCGATTATCTCGATTTGACAGTATCGGGAAACAATGTCACGATACATAGCGGCAGCACCGGATATTCGCTTGCAGTGGAAGGCGATATGGAATTCACCCAGCTCTATGCAGGCAGTGCGGCGCAGTTCTCCATGAAGATTAAGAACTCTGGCACGGAAGAGTATGTGGGTGTCATAGCAGTCTATGCGCAGTCTCCCTCTCTTGGCAATGGATATCTTCTCAGAGAAGGCATCGTTATAAAACCGGGTGAAGTGCTGGATTTTACAAAGTCTACCAGAATCTCCTGTCCGGCAGGAACATATACCATGAGAGTCCTTTATGACAAAGAAAGAAACGGAGTGTTGTATGACTTGGTAAATTCGCAAAGCGTGGAGGTGAAAACTCCGGTGGATGTGACACTGAGGCTGCTCGATGACGTGACTCCTGTAAATGCGGAAATAGAACGTGGCGATGAACTTGAGATAAACGTGGATATCAAGAGTGAGGGTGGAGTGTATTATAACAGACTGTTTGCCTTTGTTTATGATACGGATATGAACAACGTGTTCACTTTCTACCGTGATGTGTTCCTTGAAGAAGATGAAGAAACAAATGTGGTGTTGTCTTCCGTTCTCAACCTTGAACCTGGCGAATATGAGGTGGATGTCTGGGGGCTGAAGACAGACGGTGATTATCTGCGTCCTACCGGCGGCAGCCATATCTGTAAATTCACGGTGCTCGGCTCTGGTGTAGACGAGGTTGCCGATGCGGTTTCGGTATATCCAAATCCGGCTGTGGATGTAGTCAATGTGGAAAATGCTGGCGGAATAGACAGGATAACCATTTATTCTCTTGAAGGAAGGCTGTGCATGGATGTAGTAGCCGGCGGTGAAAAGAGTACGGATATCTCTGTGGCCGGTCTGCCATCAGGAACGTATATTCTCAAGGTGGAAAATCAGGATGGAGTCTTTACGGACAAGCTGATTAAGAAATAATTCTCATAAATAATGTTTGCAGGAAGCGTGTTTTTCGTAAATGCGCTTCCTCTTTTTATGATTTTTGCCATCCTGCCGGAAAAACTTTTCCCGCACCGGTGCAATATAATGTTGTTTCGTTCGTTTACAATTAAAGGCATTTTTAATATGCTGAATCTGCCAAAATATCTATATTTGCAAAATAATTAAAAAATAAGCACAATATGAGTTTCAGAAAGAGTTGTAGTATTCTTTTTTTTTCTGTCTGCATAAGTCTCCTGATGGTGTCCTGCAGGTCCAATGATGTCTCCTATTTTCAGGATATGACCAATGAAAAAAATGTATTGGAAGGTGTTGAAAGCAATTATGAAGTGGAAATAGCCAATGATGACCTTTTGGCCATTTCAGTGTCGAGCATAGATCCCAATGCTATTGCCGTATTCAATCTGCCTGCTACGACATTTCTACAACCGGGAGTGGATGAGATTTCCACAACACCGGTGCTACAGTCTTATCTGGTCGATTCGGAAGGGTATATAGACTATCCGGTGCTGGGGCGCATAAAGGTCGTGGGCATGACAAGGCATGAACTTGCCGAAATGCTGAAGAAAGAAATATCCGTATATGCCAAAGATCCGCTGGTGACGGTCAATTTTATGAACTTCAAAGTCTCTGTACTCGGCGAGGTGACAAAGCCTGGAACCATTTCCATAACCAACGAACGCATGTCCATACTCGATGCGTTGGGCATGGCCGGTGATTTGACCATAAACGGAAACCGTGAAAGGGTCTTGCTTATCCGCGATGATAACGGAAAGAAAGAATACCATGTGTTCAATCTGACTTCTTCCGATATATTCAGGTCACCTTATTTCTACCTCAAGCAGAACGATATAATCTACGTGGAACCGAATAAGGCAAAGCGCTCTAATGCGAGATACAGCCAGAGTGCGCAGTTCAACACATCTGTCGCTTCTACGCTTGTCAGCGCATTTTCTGTGATAACTTCCCT
>DVIH01000013.1 GCA_018711405.1 Candidatus Avibacteroides excrementipullorum
TTCACGAACAGACTGAAAAACAAATCTTTAAGAATGCAGACTTTCACCACGCCCGGCATGTGCGCCATCCTTAACCGACACCGAGCCGATCTTTGCACGGGATGGCGCACATCCCCGGCAAGGTATGAAAAGGGGCGGAGGCGGGCACAAAAAACGGGCTGCCTCCACAAGGAAACAGCCCTATCATAATAACTCTAAAAAGCCGTGCTCAATCTGTAATGGCTCCCGCGCCGACTACGCCGAGTTTCGAGTTTTTCAAAAACTCTACCACAATCTTTATTTCATCGCTCATCGGCACCTGGTCATTTATCCTATTGACAGAATCTTCCAAGCTGCAATTGACGCTATAGACCAGACGGTATGCATTCATTATATGCCTTATCACCCTATCGGTGATTTTCATGTGCGACATGATGAACGAATTGACACCATGATACCCTGCCGGATTGCCCGCTATTATTACATAAGGTGGAATGTCTTTCGACACCCTGCTGCCACTTTGCACCATAGAGCACAGCCCCATGTGGCAATGCTGGTTGAGAACCACGTTGGTACTCAATATGGAATAGCTGTCAATCTCGCATTCGCCTGCTATGTTTACGCCGATGCCGATGACACATTTGTCGTGCACTTTCACATCGTGGCAAATATGCACCTTGTCCATAAAGAAGTTTCCGTTTCCTATAACCGTAGCATCTTCCTTAGTAGTGCCACGACTTATAACCACGTTCTCCCTAAAGACATTGTCATCGCCGATACGCAAATATGTTTCCCCGCCTGAGTAATGAAAATCCTGCGGATCCACACCCAAAGCGGCATGTTGGCACACCTTGTTATTTTTACCCAACGTTGTGCCATTCATGATACTGGCATAAGGCATAATCTCGCAGTTATCGCCTATCACAACATTCTTGTCTATGTAAGCAAACGGGTGTACTGTCACGTTTTCTCCCAGTTTTGCTGTCTTGTCTACATAAGCTAAAGGACTAATCATTGTTTCTATAATTTAAGGTCAACAAATCAATTATCTCTTCCTCCTCCCAATGCCTGATACAGATTGACGACCGCCTGCATTTTGGTGAATTCATCGGAAATCAGAGACAGTCTTGCACTAAGTAATGACTGCTCGGCCGTCAATTTCTCAAGATATGTGGATGTTCCAAGATTGAACAGTTCTATAGTATTGTCTCTCGTCTTGGTAAGGGCCTCCACCTGCTTTTCTCTTGATTCAGATGTCTGTATGGCTGTCTGATAGAGGAACAGGGCGTTGCTTACCTCCTCTCCCGCGTTAAGCAAAGCCTGCTCGAACTGCAATTTGGCGGTCTCTTGCTGAGCTTTGGCCACTTTCAATCCGGCCATAAGTTTGCCGCGCTGGAATATAGGTTGCGTAAGACTTCCTATGGCATTGAGGATAAGTTTTCCGGGATTGACAATGGCGCTTCCGGCACTGTTTGTCCACCCTGCCGTTCCACTCAACGTAATCTGCGGATAGAAAGCCGAATAGGCCGCATTCGTATTATAGAAAGCCGCCCTAAGGTTCAATTCCGCCGCTTTCACGTCAGGCCTGTTCGACAGCAGTTGCAAAGGAACGCCTGCGGAAAGGCTTTCGCTGAATGTCTGCTCGGCCAATGTAGTGCGGTCAATCTTATGCGGGGCTTCCCTCAGAAGAGTGGACAAGGCATTTTCTGTCTCCCGTATGCTTCTTTCAAGCTCCGGTATGGATGCGCAAACCTGATAATAATTGGCTTCGCTCTGCGAAACAGCAGCAGCATTTGTCATGGCCGCCACCTGCATGGCTTTCATGGCCTCCACGTTTTTACCCCAGATTTCAGCCGTTTCCTTAGTTATGTTCAACTGCTCATCAAGCATAAGGAGAGTATAATACATGTTGGCTATCGAGGCAATGATCTGCGTCTGCACAGCCTGTTTGTATTCCTTCGATTGCAGATACAAGGCCTTAGCCTGAGCTTTGGCGTTTCTGAGACTGCCGAATATGTCTATCTGCCAACTTGCAGTGACCGGCAACGTGTAAGTCTTGCTGGGAGAAGACTTGTCGAACGAGCTTAGATTTCCTTGCGGTGCAAGCGCGAAAGAAGGCAAGAATGACAATTTTGAAGACATCAGCGATGCCTCAGCCTGCTTCACCGACAATTCTGCCGCCAGCAGGTCGGTATTCCTTTCCAATCCTTTTTCTATAAGAGCCTGAAGTTTGGGGTCTGTGAACACTTCCCTCCAAGGCGTGTTTCCGAAATTGACCGTATCGGTTGCCAATATCCCCGTTTCGGTTTTGGTATCCCTATACAAACTGTCGGCAGATATGTCTTCCGGACGCTCATAAGAACTGTATATGCGGCAACCGCTCAGGAAAGCAGTTGCACACAGTATACATGACATATATATAATTCGTTTATTCTTCATATTATTCATCGCTTTATTTTGAATATTGTTCAATTTCAGGTCTGGCGTCTTTGTTGTCCACATCATCCCATTTCATAGGTCTGAACTTCTCTTGCAGATACTGGAATGCGACAAACAGTGCCGGAACGATATAAATCTGGCAAATCATTCCGATAAACATACCGCCGACAGCAGCCGTTCCGAGAGTTCTGTTACCATGCGCTCCCGCACCGAAAGCGAACATCATGGGCAACAATCCGATAACCATTGCAAAAGATGTCATCAAAATAGGCCTCAAACGTGCCGCAGCTCCGAGAACCGCAGCCCAAGATATGCTCATGCCCTGCTTGCGTCTGTCGAGCGCAAACTCTACGATAAGTATGGCGTTTTTAGCCAAAAGACCGATCAACATGATCAATGCAATCTGCATATATATGTTGTTTGACATCGTGCCGAGAATCATCTTCAACGCCGGAATACCACCTATGGCACTCATGCCGTTCACAAACAGGAAGCTGCCGAACAATCCGAACGGAACAGACAGCAATACGGCAAGCGGCAATATATAGCTTTCATACTGAGCGCTCAACAACAGATATACGAACACAAAGCAAAGCACAAATATCACACCCGTAGTACTGCCGCTACTCTCGGCTTCCTCACGTGCCATACCTCCAAGCTCATAGGCATAGCCTTCCGGCAGATTGCGGCCGGCAACCTCCTCCAATGCTGCAATGGCCTGACCTGACGTGTATCCGTCATTTGGCGCAACCATCATCTTTATGGACGTATAAAGGTTGAATCGGCTTATCACATCGGGTCCATAGACTTTCTTCACAGATATGAACTGGGTGATAGGAGCCATATCATTCCCGTTTCTGACTTTTATACCATCCAAAGACTCAAGATTGGCTCTTGCCGATGGCTCAGCCTGTATCATGACACGGTACATCTTTCCGAAACGGTTGAAGTTGGAAGCATAGAGACCTCCATAATATCCTTGCAAAGTAGACAATATGTCACTCGGGCTTATGCCGACTTTCTTGCAGGCAGCCGCATCAATATCTATCATATACTGAGGGAAGTTAGGGTTGAAAGAAGTCCTTGCCGACTTGATTTCAGGACATTTCTCCAACTCGGCCGCATAGTTGTTGACCACATCGAAGAACCTGTACAAATCGCCACCCGTCCTATCCTGCATATTCACCTCAATGTCACTCGAAGCCGAATATCCCGGAATCATAGGAGGAGCAAAGAACAATACCTGAGCATCTTTTATAATCTTCTGCGCACGCATGAACAACGTGGCTATGACAATGTCCGAACTCTGCTGCAATGAACGCTCCTCCCAATCCTTCAACCTCACGATGAACGAACCGTAGCAAGAGCCTTGTCCGCCCAAGAAACTGAAACCGGAAATCATGGTACGCGAATCAACCGCAGGATCGGAAGCAATAAGACTGTCTACTTTGGCAAGCACCTCCATAGACCTCTCCTGAGACGTACCCGGAGGCAATGTCACGGCAGCCATCACAGTACCGGTATCTTCATTTGGCACCATAGCTGTAGGAGTGACACTCATAAACACTATAAGCAATACGATGGAAGCCCCCACGATGCTGAATGTCAGCCACTGCCTATGTATGAAAAATATAACCTGCTTTTTGTATTTAGCAAGCAAATTGTCATAAACACGGTTGAACCATTTGTGGAAACGGTCTATGAAACCGAGCTTTTTCGACTTGCCGTGCGAATCGCTATGAGGCTTGAGGAACAATGCACACAACGCCGGTGTCAAAGTCAAAGCGTTGATAGCCGAAAGTCCTATGGCTATGGCCATTGTCAGACCGAACTGACGGTAGAATGTACCGGCCGTTCCACCCATAAAGCTCACAGGTATAAACACCGACATCATGACAAGTGTGATGGAGACGATAGCTCCGCCCAATTCACTCATGGCGTCAATGGCCGCTTTCTTGGCTGAAGTATAGCCTTGATCAAGCTTGGCATGGACGCCTTCCACCACCACTATGGCATCGTCCACCACTATGGCAATGGCGAGAACCAATGCGCAAAGCGTAAGAAGGTTGATGCTGAATCCTATTATATAAAGGAAGAAGAAAGTACCTATCAATGCCACAGGTATGGCTATGGCAGGAATCAATGTGGAACGGAAATCCTGCAAGAATACATACACCACAATGAACACGAGTATGAACGCTTCGAGCAAGGTCTTGACCACCTCATGGATGGAAGCGTACAAGAAGTCATTGGCACTCAACGATATGTTGATTTTCATACCGGGAGGCAACGTCTTTTCCGTTTCTTCCAGCAAATCGGTTATGTTTTCAATAGTTGCGGTAGCATTGGTTCCGGCCATCTGATATACGATACACGACACACCGTCATGCCCGTTCACCTTATTGAAAAATGAATAAGTAAGACGACCCAACTCTACCGTAGCTATATCTTTCAGACGAAGAATCCTGCCATCGGGCAACGCCTTGATAACCATATTTTCAAATTCTTCCGGCTGCTGCATACGTCCTTTATAGCGCAGGGTGTATT
>DVIH01000123.1 GCA_018711405.1 Candidatus Avibacteroides excrementipullorum
AAAGAAATAATGCCACGAGGCATAACCTTATTATATATTTCATATCATAAACATAATTTCATGGACAAATATAAGTTTTATTTTTTTCATGAAAAGCCATACATCTCCGGGGGACACGGCAAATTACAAAAAAAATCGTTTTCTTTTCAGAAAACGATTTTTTGCGCGGTAGCATTCAATTCTCATAACACGCCGCAAATCAACGCTTTGCAGAAGCCCCAAAAAGATCGGCTCGATCTTCGCCCGGGATGTGCGCCATCTTCACCCGACACCGAGCCGATCCTCGGGCAAGATGGCGCACATCCTCAGACGGGATCGGCTCGATGCCGGGAGCTGCCTGCAAGCCATCATTCAAAACCATGCCACAACGCCCCGTCGGGTACGGGAGCTTCCACATATATGGTCTTCTTCGACACCGGGTGAACAAACTCCACCGAACGCGCATGCAGGGATATGCTGCCGCCGGGATTGGAACGCCTGGCGCCATACTTCAAATCGCCTTTTATGGGACAGCCTATCTTGGCCAGCTGGCACCTGATCTGGTGATGCCGGCCGGTGTGCAAATGCACTTCGACCAGAAAATACCTATCCGAACGCCCTATCAGCCTGTAGTCCAAAACCGCTTTCTTCGAGCCGGGCACCTCATGCTCATAGGCGAACGACTTGTTTTGCTTTTCGTTGCGCACCATGTAATGCTCCAGCACTCCGCTCTCCGGTTGGGGACAGGCCGACACCACAGCCCAATAGGTCTTTTTCACCTCCTTGTTTCTGAACATGTCGTTGAGCCGCGCCAGAGCCTTGCTCGTCTTGGCAAACACCACCACCCCGCTCACCGGACGGTCGAGCCTGTGCGCCACTCCGCAAAACACATTGCCGGGCTTGGAATATTTCTCTTTCAGATACGCCTTCACATCATCGCACAGAGGGCGGTCGCCCGTCTTGTCGCCCTGCACTATCTCGCCCGCAGCCTTGTTGACTATTATCACATGATTGTCTTCATAAAGCACCTGCATAACAACCTATTTCCTTCCTGTTAATATCAAACGATGAATAAATCGAAAAACAAAGATACGCAAAACATTTTTACAAAAAAGTTGTACAATACAAAACTATCTGTTATCTTTGCACCGCTGTTTCAGAAAAGGAGACGGCACGACAGAAAACATTCTTCAGTAGCTCAGTCGGTTAGAGCATCTGACTGTTAATCAGAGGGTCGTTGGTTCAAGTCCAACCTGAAGAGCCGGAAAGACCTTTCTTGCCAATGCTAAGAAAGGTCTTTTTATTTCATTCAGACCAAAACGAAAAAACTATGCATCACCCTCTCGAACAATTCATATACTGCCCCGAATGCGGAGGCAAATTTGCGGAACACAACGGAAAATCCAAAAAGTGCCTGCAATGCGGCTTCACATATTACTTCAACCCCTCGGCCGCCACAGTAGCCATCATAACCAACGAGAAAAACGAACTGCTCGTGACACGCCGCGCCAAAGACCCGTGCAAAGACACGCTGGACCTGCCCGGAGGCTTCGTAGACTCTTTCGAGACGGGAGAAGAAGGGGTGATAAGGGAGGTAAAGGAGGAAACGGGACTGACGGTCATCTCTGCCGAATACCTGTTTTCCCTGCCCAACATATATGTGTATTCAGGCTTTGAAGTGCATACGCTCGACCTGTTTTACCGCTGCCGGGTGAAATCCACCGAAAACATGGCCGCACAAGACGACATAGAAGAATCAATGTTCATCCCCATAGACAAGATAAACATTGATGACTTCGGCCTGACATCAGTGAAAAGGGGATTGAAAATGCTGATAGACAACAACTATCTGAAACTGTAATGAAAAAGCGCATACTGTCGGCACTCGCAATCACGGTCGCACTCTGCCTGTGGGCAAAACCGGCGACAGCCCAGAACTGGGACATAAACGCCCTGCAAAAGATAAACTCGCTCGATGGCAGATTCGCACGCAACTACAGCAAGGCTTTCTCGGAATCAACGCCCTACATCGTGGTGGGACTGCCTTCGTGCATGGCCATAGCCGCGCTCATAACCAAAGACAAGGAACTGATGTCCGATGCCATCTACATAGGCAGTTCGGTGATAGAGGCCGTAGCGATAACCTATGCCGCAAAGGAGATAATAGGACGGCCAAGACCTTTTGAGAAATATCCGGAACTGATAACACCGGTGAAAAAGGCTTCCGGCCACTCCATGCCTTCCGCACACACAGCCGCAGCCTTCTCGCTGGCCACATCGCTCTCCATACGCTATCCGAAATGGTATGTCATTGCACCCACTGCGATATGGGCCGGATCGGTGGCATTCTCGCGCATGAACATGGGAGTGCACTACCCCAGCGATGTGATAACAGGAGCTTTGGTAGGCTCTGGCTGCGCCGTGCTCAACATCTATGTGAACAAATGGCTGGAGAAAGTCCTGTTTGACGAAAACCGCAAACACAAACTACTGAAATACTGACATGAAACACTTCTCTGCAATAAGCCGATATCCGTTATCTGCCATGACACTGGCGGCCATAACCTATCTGTCGCTGTTCAGACCGCCAAGCATAGGGGAACTTCAGTCCATACCGCATCTGGACAAAATAGTGCACTTCTGCATGTATGCGTCATTGACATCGCTGCTCATCATAGAGTCGGTCGGGCTTTGGAAAAAGGGGCACAAAGCCAATATCACATCGGCATCATGCAAATCGGCAATAGCAGCCACACTGTTCGGCGGAATGATGGAGATATTGCAAGGCTCCATGACAGACTACCGCAGCGCAGACATCCTCGATTTCGCTACCAATGCGGCCGGAAGCATGGCAGCGGCGGCAACAATATGGCTCATCATCCGCAAGAGAAATAAAAAAGACAGACTTTGAAAAAAGCCTGTCTCCCGTCTTCTCTTCTATAAGCCTGATTAATGCTCTCTCTTCCTGCCGTTGTATTCGTCTGACACTGTCAGTTTCTTACGACCTTTGGCACGACGTGCAGCCAATACTCTTCTACCATTGGCAGTTAACATTCTCTCACGGAAACCATGCTTATTTTTTCTTTTCCTGTTTGATGGCTGAAATGTTCTTTTCATGACTATACTATATTTATTATATTATTATGCAAAAATAATCGAGTTGCAAAAGTAGACAATATTTTTGTTCCGCACAAGTTCTTAAGTCTTTTTTATTCAAAACTTTTTGCCCCTTTGCCCGAATTGAATTACCTTTGCATCCGGAAAATTTCACGGAAACGAATATAAAAATATACAATAAAAACTGATTTTTATGATTAATGCACAAGACATCAAAAACGGAACCTGCATCCGCATGGACGGCAAACTTTATTTCGTAATAGAATTTCTCCATGTAAAACCGGGTAAGGGAAACACATTCATGCGTACAAAACTGAAAGACGTGGTAAATGGCTATGTCCTTGAACGCAGATTCAACATCGGCGAAAAGCTCGAAGACGTGAGAGTGGAAAGACGCCAATATCAATTCCTTTACAAAGAAGGCAATGACTATATTTTCATGAACCAGGAGACATACGAACAAGTACCTATCGCACACGACCTCATCAACGGAGTGGACTTCCTGAAAGAAGAAACGATAGTAGACGTGGTTTCCGATGCTTCCACCGAAACCATCCTTTATGCAGATGTGCCGACTAAAGTGCAGCTCAAAGTGACCTATACCGAACCGGGACTCAAAGGCGACACGGCTACCAATGCCACAAAACCGGCTACAGTAGAGACAGGAGCCACAGTGAGAGTGCCTCTCTTCATCAACGAAGGAGAAATCATCGAAGTAGATACCAGAGACGGCTCTTATGTAAACAGAATAAAAGCCTGAGTCAAGAATCAGATACACAAAAACGCATGGGAGAAACCTCTCATGCGTTTTTTTGATGCCTACAACTCACCCGTGCAGAAAGCCATATCATTCCGCCCGCTCCATCCGGCATTTCATCCCGCCGCGACCGGCTTCCCCCCCTTGCCCCGCAGTCATAAAAAAAGTCTCCGCCTTCCACAGGGAAAACGGAGACAAAGGAATCAAAATTCCAATTCTAAAAAAATGGCAGCTGCCTACTCTCCCACTTTGGTGCGTAGTACCATCGGCGGTGCCGGACTTAACTGCTCTGTTCGGAATGGGAAGAGGTGGAACACCGGCCCTGAAACTGCCTCAAATATCGTAACCACA
>DVIH01000124.1 GCA_018711405.1 Candidatus Avibacteroides excrementipullorum
ACACAATCGACCACCTTCTTCTTAGGGTTTAAGCATCGTTTTCCGCAAAAATCGCTTTAAGATGAAAATTCCCAGTCATCAATATCAGATATTCATGCCGCATGGCCTGCATAAAAAGAAAGAAGCAATGATTTTGCCCAAATCATCACTTCTGCATTCTCAAGACTACAGTTATATTACTCCCCCTGTCGGAGTCAATCAAACACAGCATTTAGCCTCAGCCGCTCCCTGTCCGCATATCCGTTGAAAAAAGAAATGACACGGGGATAGAAATTTTCAAAAGTGCCGTATTCAGCCTGCTGCGCCCTATATGATTTGAGCAACGCAACCAGTTCGGGCATCCAGCGAAAATTACGTCCTATTTGCGACAGCATCTCTGCCTCCACTTCTTCTTTCGGATAGCCGTTATCCAACATATAGCAGATGACAGCCGCCCTCACCAGAGATTCGTTGATGACAGTTTTCCAAAAATTGTAAGCCTGCGAGCGCATGGACCATAACGATGATTCAAGCAGAAAGCCGCCTGCATCTTCAAGTGCATCCGCATGGTCCGAATATATCTCTGCATCCAAAAGATAATTTACAAAAGAATGATTGAATTCATGAACGAGTGTCGACAAGTAATTTCTATTGTAACGAGGAGTTCCTGACTCATCCACCGCATAGCCGACTATGGCGAAAACTTCTTTCTTCATGCCTTTCAACTGACGGCTCGGCCCGTAATTGGCATAACCGTTGACAAAACCGATAATGACATTAAACGTCTCTTCCGGTTCTTTACCGTAAAAAGACTCATACCACTTTTCATCAAAATGTTTCAATACGCTGTCTTCATACGCATGCAGTCCCACGCGATAGAAACTGTCATGAGCCTCGAAGAACGAGCGAAAACCGCTGTCTGCGTAAAACGAAGAAAGAAGCGACAGAAACTTTTCCTTATCCGCCCCGCCCCAACGGGCATCCAAGCCGTCAGAATCCTCTTCCAACAAACTGAACCGTCCATCATCATTGCACAGACGCACGGCAATAGACATCACCGCATCATAAGCTATACCGCATTCATCTCTCAACTCTTTCATGTAGGCTATGGCCGGATGCTCCGAATATTTCCCGAAGCAGCTGTCCAAGTCATTTATATAAGCTCCGGCTACATCCATGCAATACTCTTGATAACCGGACAGACGGGACAGCACGCTCATCAGTTCCACATTTTCATTTACCGACACTGCCACCGCCTTAACTTGCAGATGACTGCAAGCCACGAAGCAGCACAAAAGAAAAACAAACAGTCGGGTTTTCATAATACCAGTATCAACGTCAGCAAATATTTTTCCTACTTCTCCGGAGCCTCCAACTGGAAATCTTTCTTGCGGAGCACAAAACTGTTGCTGAGATATTTCTCCCTCACAATTTGGTTGGCTGCAAGTTCTTCGGGAGAACCTTGAAAGAGGATACGCCCGTCGAACAACAGGTAGGCCCTGTCGGTGATGCTCAACGTCTCCTGCACGTTGTGGTCGGTGATGAGTATGCCTATGTTCTTGTATTTCAACCGCCACACTATGTGCTGAATGTCTTCCACCGCTATGGGGTCCACTCCGGCAAACGGTTCGTCGAGCATTATGAACTTGGGGTCGATGGCCAGACACCGGGCAATCTCCGTCCTGCGCCTTTCGCCTCCCGACAACTGGTCGCCGAGATTCTTGCGCACCTTTTGCAGGCGAAACTCCGACAAGAGGCTTTCCAGCCTGTCTTTGCGGTAGCTCAACGGTTTGTCTGTCATCTCCAGCACCGATGCTATATTGTCCTCCACCGTCATTTTCCTGAATACCGATGCCTCTTGAGCCAGATAGCCTATGCCTATCCTGGCGCGCTTGTACACCGGATATTCGGTGATGTTGAGGTCATCCAGGAATATCTGTCCGGCATTGGGCTTTATCAGACCCACTGTCATGTAAAACGATGTGGTCTTTCCGGCGCCGTTCGGGCCGAGCAACCCCACGATTTCACCCTGACAGACGTTGATGCTGACATCGTTCACCACCGTGCGTTTGCCGTATTTTTTGACAAGACCTTCCGTCCTGAGCTGCATTCTATGTCCTTGTTGTTCTTCCATAACATTATCATTTTATACGTATCAGAGCATTGGCTATGATAGCCGTAAGCCCGCCTGTGGTTATGCCCGAAGCGAACACGCTCCTCACGGCTTCGGGGAAGCCCATGAGTATGTCGGGCACAAGCTCCACGCTCAGGCCGAGCGAGAAACTGAGGGCCATGACGAGTATGGCTTTCCTGTCAATGTCTTGCGCGGCTATGATCCTTATGCCCGAAGCGGCCACCGTGCCGAACATCAGCAGCGTGGCTCCGCCCAAGACGGCATCGGGCATCACCGAAAAGATAAGCCCCACCACCGGGAAAAGCCCCAGCAATATCAGAAACCCTGCTATGTAATAGCCCACATACCGGCTTGCCACGCCGGTGAGCTGTATCATGCCGTTGTTTTGTGCGAAGATGGAGTTGGGGAAAGAGTTGAATATACCGGCCAGCATCGAATTGAAACCGTCTGCAAAGATACCGCCCGAAGCCCTTTTTATGAACTTCTCCCCTTCCACCGGTTCGCCGGATATGAGCGAATTGGCAGTTATGTCGCCGTATGCCTCTATGGCAGTTATCAGATAGACCACGCCTATCGCCACTATGGACGACCAGTCGAACGCTATGCCATACTTGAACGGCACAGGCACATAGAGCATGCCGAACTCCGGTATGGCGTCGAAATCCACCTTGCCGAGCAGACCGGCCACAGCATACCCCACCGCTATACCTATTATAATGGAACTCATGCGCAGATACTTGTTGGAACTCCTGTTGAAAAATATAATCACCACCAGCACCAGCACGGCCAGGCCTATGTTGTCCATGCTGCCGAACGTGCCCGCAGCCCTTGCCGCCTCACCGCCGCCGCAGGCGTTAATGCCCACCTTTATGAGGCTGAGGCCTATCAGCGTGACCACTATGCCCGACACGAGAGGGGTTATTATCTTGCGCGTATATTTCAACAGACGGCTTATGATCATCTCCACCGAAGACGCGGCAATGCATGAGCCGAATATGAGCGGCAGCCCTCCTGCCAGTCCCGCGCTTATAATGGGGCCTATGAATGAAAAGCTCGTGCCCTGCACGCACAGCAGCCCCGTGCCGATGAACCCGAAACGGCGGCACTGGATGAAAGTGGAAACGCCCGAAGCAAACAGAGCCATAGACACGAGAAAACCGGTAGTCTCCACATCAAGCGAAAGCGCGCCCGATATGATGAGCGGCGGAGTGATTATGGCCACGAATATGGCCAGCAGATGCTGCAAAGCCGCAAACAGCGCGTCTTTCAGTTTAGGCTTGTCTTCCAGACTGTAGATAAGTTCGCTTTTCCCTATCCTCATCCCTTCATCGCCACCTTGCGCCATATCTGTCATCTGATTTTTATTTCACAATTGTCCAGACTCTCTATTATGGCAAGCGACTCCACCCTCATGCCCAGACTCCTGAGCATGTCGCCGCCATGCTGGAAAGCTTTCTCTATGATGAAGCCCATGCCCGCAATCTCCGCACCGGCCTGAGCGGCAAGGTCTATCATGCCTTTGGCCGCATTGCCGTTGGCCAGAAAATCATCGATGAACAGCACCCTGTCGCCTTTGCATAGAAAATCGCGGCTCACGCACACATCGTAAGTATTGTCTTTGGTAAAAGAATAGACTTTCGTGACAAGCATGTTCTGCATGGTGCTCGGTTTCTTCTTCTTTGCAAATACCACAGGCAGTTCCAGCAGATATCCCACCATGATGGCGGGAGCTATGCCGCTGGCCTCTATGGTGATGACCTTGTTTATATCTTCCGAAGCGAACCGCCTCACAAACTCAACCGCAATGGATTTCATCAGTATAGGATCCATCTGATGATTTATAAAACTGTCGACCTTGAGAATACCGCCGGGAAAACACCTGCCGTCTCTCAATATCCTCTCTTTCAAGCTTTCCATATAGAAACGAATAAATTATACTACGCATAAACGCAAGAGGCCGCCCCTCCGGCCTCTTTCAGCCTGCAAAATAACGAAAAATTTCCGTAAGTATGGCCGCACGGCCTAAAAAAGCTGTCTTTTCAGGTGCAATCGGGATGTGCGCCATCTTTGCCGATGATCGGCTCGATCTTCACCCGGGATGTACGCCATCTTCGCCCGGGATGGCGCACATCCCGGGCGGCAACCTGCAAGGCCTTTCCACGCAGTCACCACGCCGGCCGCAGACAAGTATCGCGGCACGGGACAGTCATCGTCATGGCACATTTTTTGTTACTACTCCATAAAGATATATGTCGCCTCTTTTCCAAAATATATAAAAAAAGAGAAAGACATATACATAATTTTTTCCACACGGAAAAATAGATTTATCTTTGCAATGATTATTGCCGGTCATGCCGGCAATGTAATGTATACACACAATTAAAATATGGAGCAGACAAAAGAGTTACTGGAAAGAATAAAAGAAGGAATACAAGAGAAAAAAGGTAAAAACATCATAGTAGCCGACCTCACGAAGATACCCGAAAGGTCATGCGACTATTTCGTGATATGCGAAGGCTCTACCCCCACACAGACATCGGCCATATACGAGAGCGTGGAAGACATGGTGAGAACCAAAGCACATGTCAAACCGACACACACGGCAGGACAACAAAACGCCATCTGGATTGCGATGGACTATGTGGACGTGATGGTGCACATCTTCCTGCCCGAAGCAAGGCAACACTACGACATAGAACACCTGTGGGAAGATGCCGAACTGACTAAAATACCCGACATAGACTAATATTTCAAGCAAATATTTATGAACGACAACAGAAACAGAAAACCGCAGAAACCGTCAATGATGCCGCGGTTTAACCTCAACTGGTTATTTCTGGGAATAACCCTCATCCTCATAGGACTTTGGTTCTTCGGAGACGGCAGCTCCATGTCGCAGAAAATCTCATGGACAAAATTCCAGGAATATGTGGAAAAAGGATACGTAAAAGACATAAAATCCTATTACAACGTCAACATCATAGAAGCGACCGTCAAGAATGAACACATAAAAGACGTATTCACAAACGTCCAAAACATGCAACTGGGGAAATCACCGGTAATAAACACGAAAGTAGGCTCGCAAGACATATTCAACGAATTCATCAAAGAGCAACAGGAAGCGGGCAACTTCAACGGCGGGATAGAATATGATGCCAAAGAAGATTACAGCGGAGTATTCTGGAGCTTCTTCCCATTCCTCCTCATCTTCGCACTATGGATATTCTTCATGCGACGCATGAGCGGAAGCACCGGCGGAGGCGGAGGCGTGTTCAACGTAGGCAAGTCGCGCGCCCAACTCTTTGAAAAAGGCGGAACCAACAAAGTCACATTCAAGGATGTGGCCGGACTGGAAGGAGCAAAACAGGAAGTGGAAGAAATAGTGGAGTTTCTCAAAGCCCCGCAGAAATATACGCAACTGGGAGGAAAAATCCCCAAAGGAGCATTGCTGGTAGGCCCTCCGGGCACGGGAAAGACACTGCTGGCCAAAGCCGTAGCCGGTGAAGCTAACGTGCCGTTCTTCTCATTGTCAGGTTCCGACTTCGTGGAAATGTTCGTAGGCGTAGGCGCATCGAGAGTGAGAGACCTCTTCAAACAAGCCAAAGAGAAAGCTCCCTGCATCGTATTCATCGACGAAATAGACGCAGTGGGACGCGCAAGAGGCAAGAATGCCGGATTCGGCGGCAACGATGAAAGGGAAAACACACTCAACCAGTTGCTGACCGAAATGGACGGGTTCGGCTCGAACAGCGGTGTCATAATACTGGCTGCGACCAACAGGGCCGACATCCTCGACAAGGCATTGCTGCGCGCAGGACGTTTCGACAGGCAAATCTATGTGGACCTGCCCGACCTGAACGAACGAAAAGCCATATTCGGAGTACATCTCAGACCCATAAAGATAGACAAGACAGTAGACATCGACCTGCTGGCCAGACAGACACCCGGATTCTCCGGAGCCGACATAGCCAATGTCTGCAACGAAGCCGCACTGATAGCAGCACGCCACAGCAAAAAGAGCGTGAGCAAACAGGACTTCCTCGATGCAGTAGACCGTATAGTAGGCGGACTGGAGAAGAAGACCAAAATCATGACAAAAGAAGAAAAGCAGACCATTGCCATACATGAGGCAGGCCATGCCACACTGTCATGGATGCTGGAACATGCCAACCCGCTCATAAAGGTAACGATAGTGCCGAGAGGCAACGCTCTGGGAGCAGCCTGGTACCTGCCGGAAGAAAGGCAGATCACCACGAAATCGCAGATGCAGGATCTGATGTGCGCCACGCTCGGCGGACGCGCTGCCGAAGAACTGTTTGTGGGCGATATATCATCGGGCGCACTCAACGACCTGGAGAGAGTGACGAAACAGGCATACGGCATGATAGCCTATCTGGGCATGAGCGACAGACTGCCCAACCTGTGCTACTACAACAATGAAGAGTACGCTTTCACCAAACCTTACAGCGACGACACCGCCAGAACCATAGACGATGAAGTGAAAAAACTCGTCAACGAACAGTATGAACGCGCAAAAAGGATTCTGTCGGAATACGCCGAAGGACACAGGCAACTGGCCGACCTGCTGATAGAAAAAGAAGTGATATTCTCCGAAGACCTGGAAAGAATCTTCGGAAAGCGCAAATGGGGAAGCAGGGCGGAAGAAATCATGACAGACGACAACAAGGCTCAGAAGACCGATACAGAAGAAGAGCCTAAAAAAGAAGATAATGATAAAGAATAACTTCATATTGCGGACATTGACCGGGATTCTGTTTGTGGCGTTGATCACAGGCGGAATCCTGTGGAATCACATCAGTTTTCTACTGCTCTTCATCGCCATATCCGTACTGTCGGTATGGGAGTTTGCAAGAATAATGATCAAAGCCGGCAAATGCCAGGCCATGCACCGCACAAGCGCAACGGGAGCAGCCTTGCTGTTCCTTTCGTTCACCATGTATTCTGTGACATACATGCCGGTGGCATTCTCCGTCTACACGCTGTTCCTGCTCTATGTGATGATAGCGGAACTTTACAGGAAAAGCGGGAAAGCCATAGAAAACATAGCCCTGTTTTTCATGGGGCAGGTGTATGTGGCCCTGCCGTTCGCATTGCTGAACATGTCGGTCATAGGAGAATCGACCAACGGCACATTCGCCTATGACGGCACCATACCGCTCATGATATTCATATTCCTGTGGCTGAACGACACAGGAGCCTACTGCATAGGCACGCTCTTCGGCAAGCACCGCCTGTTCGAACGCATCTCGCCAAAAAAATCATGGGAAGGATTCTTCGGAGGAGCAGCATTTGCAATAGCCGGAGGCTATGTCTCATCGCTTTTCATAGATAGTTTCAATACGGCACAACTCATAGGCATGTCGGTCACAGTCGTGGCAGCCGGGACATTGGGAGACCTGTTCGAGTCCATGCTCAAACGTGAAATAGGCATCAAGGACAGCGGCGAAATAATTCCCGGTCACGGAGGAATGCTCGACCGTTTCGACAGCGCGATGTTTGCCATCCCTGCCGTAATCATCTATCTCTACTCCACCAATATGTTTTGACGGCCGCAATCAGACTTTCACGACAGTTACCACACTGCGCGACTGGCCCACTCTTTGCACCTGAATCTGGGTGCTTATACGCTCCCTCAATTCAGCTATATGGCTTATTATCCCCACACTCCTGCCCTTGCGGTGCAGTTTCTCCAAAGCATCCATAACCGTTGACAAGGCCTCTTCGGACAAAGAGCCGAAGCCCTCATCTATGAAAAGCGTCTCTACCTTTATCGCTTCATCGGTCAAGGAAGACAGGCCCAACGCCAAAGCCAAAGACACGATGAAAGATTCCCCGCCCGACAAAGTGGAAGCCGGTCTCACGTCTCCGCCTATGTAATTATCCCTGACAAGCACTCCAAGCGAACCGGTCTGGCAAAGCAAAGAATATCTGTCGGTAAATTCCGACAAATGCTGATTGGCCTTGTCCAGCAAGAACTGCAAGGTGAACGACTGTGCTATGTTCCTGAATTTATTTCCGCTCGAAGAGCCGAACAAATCATTAAGAGTACTCCAACGCTGCAACTCCGCCGACAATCTTTCTTTTTCCGACAAGAGTCCCGCTACCCTCTCTTTGTTGTCCGAGTCAGTTTTAAGCCTTAATTTCTCAGCTGATATCTCATCGGCAACCGCATTCAGACGGTTTTTCACATCAATACGGCACGACTCCACCTCTGCTTCGGTTTCTCCTTCAGCCGGAGCGTGTATGTCCGCATACATCTGTCCTATCTCGGCTTGCAGTGCATCAGCAACGGCTTTCGATGCGGAACGCCTGTTTTCAAGTTCATGAATCGATGCCCTTATGGCATTTATCGCATCAGCCTCCATTCCGGCCATAACGCTTATTTCATCAAGCGTTACTGTCAGGTCCGTATGCGACCGGTTGTGTCTGTCTATCCCCTCATCAAGCAGACGAGCGGTCTGCGACATGGCATCGGACTTCTCCCCAAGAGCAACATACACGTTTTTCAAATCGCTTTCCAAGCGGGAAGCAGAGACAGGAAGGCTGTTTTTATCTTCCTTTGTGATGACCGCATTGCCGGAGTCAATTGCTTTGGGAATCTCCCCCTTGAAGTATTGCCCGATATTGCCAAAAGCCTTTTCGCTATCCGCCAAAAGAGATTCGCCATGCTCTATGAGACGCATGTATTCAGCTATATTGTCATTGTTTCTCTTCCAGTTTGCGGCTGTTTTCTCCACGAATCCGGCAAATTCATGCAAATCGGTATCTATCATCATAACCACATCAGAATCATCTTCCGTGAAAATACGCTTCAGGCTGTCCACATAATCGGAACATTCTTTTTCCACAGCCCGAAGATTCTCTCTTTTCCCTGACATATCTGTCCTGAGCCTTACGATGTCCGACTCGACCGCATGTCTCTTGACCACAAACGCGCGTTCCTTTTCCTTAAGCGACGACAACTCTTTCTGCAATAATATTATATTGTTTTTCAGCTTATTGGCCGACAATATCTTATCTGAGACTACAGCAACTTCCGCCATAAATGATTTCTTCGCCTCATTCATCAATGCTTTGACATCAGCCTCTGGCGTATCTTCAACCAAAATGCCCAACCCTCTCAGTTTCACAACAGCCTCAGTCCACAAACCTTTCACATCGGCCTCAATCCGCAAAGCTTCTTGCATCTGCCTGCCTAAAGCGTCCGCTTCAGAATGCAATTGAGCGATGTTCAGTTCCAAACTTTTCACCGTAGCCTCAACGGCTATAAACTTTTTCTCTGCATCGTTTTTCTGCTGCTCCAAATCATCGAGCATTGATTTCATCTTCCCCTCGTCAAAGGCATGATGCACCGTGCTGCCACATACGGGACACGGTTTCCCGTCAACAAGCCTTCTTCTCAACTCTTTAGTCCAATCAGCCATTGCAATGCGCTGAGTAGAAAACAATTGCCCGACACTTTCCAAATGCTCATGCCTGACCTCTCTTTCGGTCCTGGCTTTTTCCAATTCCACTACAGCCGCATTCAACGCCGATTTTTTCTCATCCAAACGCCTCACAAAGTCACTTGAACGCAAACGAGCATTACATAAGTTGCCATAAAGGGCTGTTGCCTCTGATATAGCCGAAACCATGTCATTCAATTCACGCGACCTTGCATCGAGAGCATCCATATCATAGTTTTCCGATAAATTCAAAGATTCTTCGCTGACTTTGCCCAAGACAAGTTCCTGCTCCTGTCGCGCCTTTGCAATGGAAGATTCCAAAGAGCCGGACAAAGTAACCAATTCATGCTCTTGCCCGGCTATGACTTTCAATCCGGATTCTATCTGCGCCTTTCTTGCCCGCTCTTTATTTATGAAATTTACAGTCTCTATGATGGATTGCGCATTGTCGCACATATTTTCAAAATGGGCATTGGCTGCTTTGTACTGCTCTGACAGACGCAACCTGTCTTTCAGCATTGACAAATCTTTCCCGACAGCACTGCGCACGACATGCAGGCTCAAGACATCTTCTTTCAATCCGGAAAGGCGTCTGTCCAATTGTCCGACTTCGTCTTTCAACAGCACATACCTTTTGAACAGATTTATCAAGCCATCGCACAAATCATATTTTCCTAACAGACAACGCCTACCGCTTGTTTCATCAGAACCAAGCTCGGCCTCTATGCTTTGCAAGCGAAACAAACTGCCATCCAATTCCTTTTTTTTCTTTTCCAAAGATTTGAACCAATTCAATTTCGCAGAAAGTCTTTCCGCTTCCGCATCGAGACGAACCGCAAGTTTTTCTTTTTCACTTATACTGCATGACACACTCATTCTGTCTTCATCCGACAAAACTGCGATATTACCTATTTGTGCATCCAGTTCAGCCATGCATCTCTGACCCTCCGCATAGCCGGCATAAATGGCTCGCGATATGTAAGAATAAAATTCTGTGCCGGTCAGCATTTCAAGTATGGCCGACTTTTCATTATTGTTTGCACTGAGAAACTTTGCAAATTGGTTTTGAGCCAACATGACAGTCCTTATGAATTGATTGAAATCAAGACCTATCAACCGGCTTATAACTGAATCACAATCTTTCGACCGGTCTGCCAAGACTTTATGCTCAGTCACATTTTCTATCAGCCTGGTCTTGCTCTGCAATTTGCCCACTGCGCTGTTTCTTGCACGCCTCACTGCCCACAGCGCACGATACATGCAACCGGCTTCTTCAAACCACACTTCCGAATATCCTGAACCGGCTCCCCGCCGCAATATGTTTCTAACGTCTCTAACCGATACGGCATTTTCTGTTTCGGCATCAGAAGACAGTCTTTCAACGAAATTTTCGTTCGATGCCAGCATCATGCGTGGCATATCATCATAAAGTGCAAGGCATACGGCATCAAGGATGGTACTCTTGCCTGCACCTGTTTCGCCGCAAATCAGAAACAGAGGTTCATCCCTCAACGGAGGCTCATCGAAATTTATTTCCGCATATTCTATCGATGCAAGGTTGCTTATGATAATCTTATTTATCCTCATCTTCTTTCTTCTCCTTTTCAGCCATCCGCAAGGCTTGCAGAAAACAATCTTTCACATCATCGGGCATATCGCCTCCATAACGGTTGCGGAAAACCACTGAAGCGACATCCAAAGGTGACAAGTTCTGAAAATCGGAAACTGTCCGCACCACATTGCCGCCTACATATTCGGACATTGCATTGAAAAAAGGTCTGACAAGGCAAAGCCTCGCCTGCTTTCCGGCAAAACATTTCTCCAGCCTGACATACATATCCGGTTCCATCCTGTCAGTAATAGAAACATTGGCACGTACATAAATCCTTTCATCTTCCGGTACAGCCTCTGCAAGACGCGATACTTCGGAAAAACATGCAGGCTGCTCAGGAATATCAACGACCCTATACAAAGGTTCTATAGGACGGACTGAGATTTCAGAAACGTCTTTCCCGTCAAAGGATACCACTGTGACCGAATGCACATGCTGCTCATCAAACGACAGAGGCAAAGGCGATCCGGAGTAACGGATATTGGCTCTGCCTACAGCCTGAGCCTTATGGATATGCCCAAGAGCCACATACGAGAACCCGACATCGAAACACCCTGCATCAACGGAATCTATGCCACCTATGTTTTTTTCCGGATTTAATGCCATCCCCGACACACTCAAATGCCCTGTCGCAATCAAAGGGATGTTACAGTTGCCATAAAGTCCGGACATTCTTTCACAAACAGATCTATACAAACTATACATCCGTTCATCAAGCGTCGCACCATCTCCCGGTATATTGAAAGGGCTTATATAAGGAATCAAAGCTATGGCAGCGACAGGTTTGCCGGCATCGCCTACCGGCACGATAAACCGGTCAATATCACATTTCCCGTTTTCACGTGATACGGTGCCGGAAACATTGACATTGAAAGCACGCCACAACTCCCCATTCATTTCCAACCTTCCTGCCGAATCATGATTGCCCGCAATCACAGCCATGCACATACCGGGATTCTCTCCGGCTATCTTTATCATCTCTTCATTATAAAGCCTTATTGCCGATATGGAAGGAGACGGCACGTCAAAAATATCTCCGGCCACAATCAAAGCATCAGGCGTTTCTTCCTGCAAGATGTTACGCAACCGACAGAAAAAATGCCTGAATTCCTCTTCCCTGCCATATCGGTAGAAATTCTGCCCTATGTGCCAATCGGATGTATGAACAATCTTCATTCAAATTACCTATTAAGATACAGACATCCTAATACCATTGGATATTAGAATTGCGTGAATTGCGTTTCTCCCATTTCAAATCCTGCAACAACGATGAAGACGCGCGTATCGTAAAGTTATAAGAATTGAACACACCGAGCTGTATGCTTGCAGTCATGGAGAAACAATGCAGGTCGCGGGTTATGTTTATGTTTGTCATGGCCAATTTCTTTGCTTCAAAATCGTATGATGTGTAGAAATTAAGCCGCCATCTGTTTGATATGCTGAGATTGCCGTTGGCACTGAGGTTATGCACAAGCTTAAACGGATATCTCATCGTCTTTGTATTTATGTCGGCCTCCCGGTTTTCCGTGAGGTTCACCGAATAATTTATACTGAGCGACCAAGGCATTTTGAATTTCATGTATCCATCGTCATCTATGGCAGCCGCCACTTCTTTCGGTTTGTTTTCAACGTTTTCTTCGTTTTCACCGTTATTCTGCGGTTTGGCATTCTTGTCTTTATCTTTCTCTTTGTTCTTTCCGAACCACTCTTTCCAGGTATTGTTGTTGAATGTATAACTGAATGATTTGCTCAATCCCGTAAATCGTCCGAAACGCCCATAAGACCATTCCGTCCTGTCGCCCTCTATCACATTGCCCCTCTCATCGAAGGTATAGGCATAAGTGGCAAAACTCGTAGACAAATTAAGCGATGTATTCTTCCACAGTTTTATCCTCATGCTCATATCCATATCGCTCCATTTCTTTTTCTCTGCGGCAAAATTGTAAGAAAGTCCTACGGTAAAATCATCTATAAGGCTTATGATGCGTGTCCCTGTGGAATCCTTGTCAGATTTCACTTTCATCTCTATATTGTTCGATATGCTGAAGTTCAAACTTCCCTGCTTTCCATTGGGGGCGGACCCCATAGTACCGTTGCTGAACATATTATATTCCACCTCCTGCCTTTCACCATATTCATCTATATAGCTGTAAGAATCCCAAAAGCCGTATCTCCGTTTACCGAAGTCGGGAGAGCCGCTTATGCTGAAGCGCGGAGATATGACATGACGGATTTTCTCAATCTTGCCGAACGACAAAGCCTTGATAGGGGTATAGAATCCGTAGAGACGTGTGTTCATGCTCAGACTGAAGTTGTAATTATACACCCTCTTGAATCCGTAAATCGTATCGGTCACCTCCTTATGTGCATTCTCATCCCAATTTCTTTTAATCTTATGAGTGTACCAACGTTCGTAATAATTGAACGCAGGAGTGATGTTTATATATTTGAACAGTTGGAAAGTAGCATTTATGGGGATGCTGTGGCTTATGCCGTTTTTCCAGTCTTTCAGCAGGTTTGACTTGAAAAGCCGGTCTTCTTTCGTGGTAATGCTGTTTTTTATCTGTCCGGTATATCCCACCGATATTTTCTCATACCATTTTTCCTTTCCCGCCCTGTTTTTCTTTTTAAACGGATACCATTTTTTCATGCTGATGTTCAAATCGGGCAAAGTCACCGATATGCTCGAACTCTGAGTATTCTGAGAAAGGTTGAACGAACCGGAAAAAGTAAAACGACTGTTGGGCGTGACATAAGAATAGCTGATACTCGATGTCTTGGTGCTTTGCGAATACAACTGTGCATTGTACTGGCTCTCTATGTTGTTTCTGTCATAACTGCTGGTCGAGAAATTCACACTGGCGGAGAAAGTCATGAACGGATTGGCTTTAGCGTCCTGCCTATGCGTCCAGTTTATCCTGAAATCCTTTGAGACCGCATAATCGGGCATGTTTTTCTCGCCGGTCTTCGACACCTGATAATGGGCATCGAAACTACCCGAAAACTTATAACGCTTGACATAATTGGTACTTGCCTTCAACCCCCATGAACCTTTCGTAAAAATATCTCCTGTGAGCGTAAGGTCTATATTGTCGTTAATGGCAAAGTAATATCCGCCGTCTTTCAGATAATATCCCTTTTCCAGTTCATCGCCTATCGTGGGGATTAGTATGCCCGAAGAATAGCTGCTGGTGAACGGAAAGAAGCCAAACGGCAGACACAGAAACGGAATCGGCACATCTTCCACGACCATATAGGCAGGGCCGAACACTACGTTTTTCTTAGGGCGCATCTTCGCTTTCGTCAATTGCAAATAGAAATGCGGATGCTCATGGTTGTCGCAGGTGGTATAGCGGCCGTTTTCAAGATACAGCTCGTCAGTGGCACTCTTCTTGGTCTTTATGCTCGTCAGATAGCCTTCGCCTTGCTGGGTGGTGACATTGTTGATGAAACCTTTCTTCGACTTGAAGTTATACCTCATCTGGTTGGATTCGTAAGGTTCTCCTCCGTCTTTGAAAACCGGTTTTCCTGTCATGTCGCCTATAGAATCGGTCACGCCATGCGCAAATACCGTACTGCTGTCAAGGTTGAGGTTTATAACGGCAGAGGTCAGTTCTATCTTCTCATAATTGATTTTGCCCTTGCCGTAAAGCCGGGCAAAGCCATCACGTGTAAAGACTATGGAGTCTGTCGCTTCATACGCAATGGGAGAATTTATGGCATTTTCTTCCGAGACCGAGTCTTTCTCTGCCACAGAGACAGAGTCCTGCAATTGAGGCATAACCGAGTCGCGCACAAACGACACATGTCTTACGGGAAAACCGTAAGAATGGCCTGACACGACCACACACAATGCCATAACGCATACAAGTATATATATGACCCTGCTAAATCTCAATTCCTCTGTTATTTTTTATGTTCAAGCGAAATGCTCATTCAAACATCTTGCACCATTCCTTAAATCTCTCCACACCTTTATTCCCGTATTTGGAAAGACTTACGATGGCTTGCTCCACCGTCTTCTCCCTAAGCAGTTTAGTCTTGGAGAAAAATTTATCGGCAAAGCAAATGGTTATCTCTTCCTTGCTCAACGGCATAAAATCCCGCAAAGGCAAAGGGAGGTTTCTGATTTTCACATCTTCCTTGCTTATGCCGGCGCCGGTATGCCTCTCGCAGACCAAAGCATGTCTGTCATAGCCCAGCCCCCTGAGCATTTCAGCTCCGAGATAGCCATGACAAATATACGGTTTATCGCCAAAACAATAAATCTCAGGCGCATTGGTCTTTATTATCCCTATGTCGTGAAGCATAGCAGCCTCATACAGGAAATCTTCATCCAACTGCAATTCGGGATGCCGTCTCGACAGAGAGACCGCCTTGTCTGCCACAGATGTGCTGTGCTTCACCAATATTTCACGCAACTTGGGATTTTCGGCATAAAATCCGTCTATTACCTTAATAGGATCCAAAACTCTCATAAAATCCAGTCTTTATTTTTTCTTATACCTCTTGTTCAATTCAGCTTCATCGGTCTCCTTGCCCAAAATGACTTTACTGAAAAACGCAGCTATGAATCCGGTGCCATATCCCCACAACTGTATGAAATCGGTAACGACAGACAAAGCCGCAATCTTAAAACTTCTGTTTACGACCAAAGCCTCTGCAAAAAACAACAATAGCAGCAACAGCAACGGTACTATGCTCCACCAGCAGACCAAAGACAACAGCACCAATGCGCATACGCCAATAACGAAAAGCGCAGGAAGCGTATGTACCACTTTCATGGAATCGCCATGCTGCCGGTACAGGTCTATCCTTGCCCTGCCGAACGTATTGACCTGCCGATGGAAAGACTTCAGGCTGACACGGCGTTTGTGATAAACGTACAAATCGGTGAAAAGCTCGGTTCTGAAACCCGCTTCCCTTATCCTGAGGCTCAAATCTATGTCCTCCCCGAACATGTCCTTGAAGCCTCCGACCTTATCGTAAACCTCTCTGGAGAAGCCCATATTGAAAGTTCGCGGAGTGAATTTCTCCAGTCCTTTTTTCCTGCCCCTTATCCCTCCGGTCGTAAGAAACGATGTCATGGAATGGCTTATAGCTTTCTGCAACACCGTAAACGATTCATGCGCCTTGTCGGGACCTCCGTAGCAATCGGTGTAGTGAGCGTCCAGCTCGCGAGAAAGGGTCTCGAAATAGCATGGAGGTATTATGCAATCGGAATCGAAAAACACGAAATAATCGCCTTTCGCATGTTCCATGCCATAATTGCGGGTAAGGCTGCGCCCCGAATTGGGCTTGAAAAAATAATTGACCTCTATCTTGTCCTTATAGGCTGCGGCCACGCCATCGCACTTCACAGTGGAGCCGTCTTCCACAAGCACCACTTCAAAATTCTTGCATGTCTGTGCCGAAAGGCTTTCCAACAGCTCTTCCACTTCTTTCGGCCTGTTATAGACCGGTATTATTATAGAAAACAACATGTCATCTGATTTTAGAAAAACATTTTCTTAAACGCTCCCGGATACGGCGTCTCAAATTTGAGCAGCTCGCCGGAAACAGGATGATAGAAACACAGCCTGAACGCATGCAACGCCAGTCTGCCTATGGGATCGTCTCCGTTGCCATACTTGTTGTCGCCTGCCACAGGATGGCCTATATCGTGCATGTGCACCCTTATCTGATTTTTCTTTCCGGTCTCAAGCTCCAGTTCCACAAGGCTGTATCCGTTTTTCCGTTTTATCACCCTGTAGTGGGTCACTGCCCTGCCCTCATCCGAACCGGTATGAACGGAATAGGTCATAAAAGCCTTGTTCTCCACAAGATTGGAAACTACCGTGTCTTTATCCTTTTCCACTTCTCCGCAAAGCACGGCCACATATTTCCGCTCGGTCACGATGTTTTTCCAACAGTCCTGCAAACGTCTCTTCGCATATTCGTTTTTTGCAAAGACGAGCAGCCCCGATGTATCCCTGTCCAGCCGGTGCACTATGTATATGTTGCCGCCCCTGTTCTTTTCCTTCACATATTCATTCAGATACGAATAGGCGGTTTTTATTTTTTCCTTCGCAGTGGCAATGGTCAGCAGCCCTGCCGCCTTCTCCACTACTATGATGTCGGAGTCTTCATACACCATCTTCAAAAAACGGTTGCTGAAAGATGTACGTGCCTTGTGCTTGAATACTTTCACGACCTGTCCCGGTGCGAGCACGAAATCGGGTCTCGACACCAGCGCATTGTCCACATACACACGATGCCCCGACACTATCTGCTTGGCCGAAGTCTTGCTTATGCCCGACATTTTCTTCATGATGAAATCGAGCAACACACCACTTTCATAAACTTTGAACAGAGTGAACATCTCTGCCTTAGAACCGCCTCTGTTATTATGTCTGTCTTTCAAGTTCATACAAAAAAATATAAAATCATCTGCGTTGCAAAAGGACTACATTCTCCACATGGTGCGTGTGGGGGAACATATCCACCGGCTGCACTTTCAGCACCTCATATCTTTCATCGAGCACGGCCAGGTCGCGAGCCTGAGTCGCGGGATTGCAACTGACATAGACTATCCGCCCGGGAGCGGCACGCAATATGGTATCCGTCACGTCAGGATGCATTCCTGCTCTCGGCGGGTCGGTGACGATGACATCGGGTGTGCCGTGTTCGGCTATGAAAGCATCATCGAGCACATCTTTCATATCGCCGGCAAAAAACAGCGTGTTGCCTATGCCGTTTATTTCGGAATTCACTTTGGCGTCTTCTATCGCTTCGGGCACATACTCTATGCCCAGCACCTTGCGCGCTCCCGCCGCCACGAAGTTGGCAATGGTACCGGTGCCGGTGTAAAGGTCGTAGACCAGCTCCGCCCCCGTCAGAGCGGCAAACTCCCTTACCACTTTATACAGTTCGTAAGCCTGGCTGCTGTTGGTCTGGTAAAACGATTTCGGTCCCACCTTGAAGCGGAGTCCTTCCATCTGCTCTATTATATAGTCTCTGCCTTTGAAAGTCACCGGTTCCAAGTCGCCGATGGTGTCGTTGCACTTGTTGTTGACAAAATAGATGAGCGATGTTATCTCCGGAAATCCGTTGGCCACAAACTGCATCAGGCTTTCAAGGTCTGCCTTTCGGGCATCGTCCTCCACGCGGCACACCACTATGACCATCAGTTCACCTACGGAGGAAGTCCTTACTATGACATTTCTCAACATGCCTTTCTGCTCCCTTATGTTGTAGAAAGGGATGCCATGTTCTATGGCAAACTCCTTTATGCCGTTGCGTATCCTGTTGGTCACATCGTCCTGCAACCAGCATTTCTCTATGTCGAGCACCTTGTCGAACGCTCCCGGTATGTGAAATCCGGCGGCATTCATCCTGTCATACTGCACATCTTCTTTAATCTCTTGCTCGGTAAGCCATTTCTTGTCTGCAAACGTATATTCCAGCTTGTTGCGGTAAAACATGGTCTGCTTCGAGCCTATTATCGGCAGAGTCTCGGGCAACTTCACCTTGCCTATCCTCGTCAGGGTGTCGGTCACCTGCTTCTGCTTGAACCTCAGCTGCTCCTCGTAAGGCAGTATCTGCCATTTGCATCCGCCGCACACTCCGTAATGGCGGCAGAAAGCCTCTGCCCTCTTGTCGGAATATTTATGGAATTTCACAGCCACAGCCTCCGCATAGCTGTTTTTTTTCTTTTTAAGTTGCAAATCCACCACATCTCCTGGTACGACGTAAGGCACGAATATGACCATATTGTCCACTCTCGTCAATGCTCTGCCTTCGGCTGCGATGTCGGTGATTGTCACGTTCTCCAGTAATGGTAGTTCTTTCTTCTTTCTGCCCAATTTCACATACATTTAAATTCCCCGCAAAGTTATGATTTTTTTCGATTGGGCACACACTACATGGCAGACGAAAACCTCCGCTTTCAGCCATATTAACACGTCTGTCCGGGACAGCCGGAAAAGATCGGCTCGATCATCGCCCGGGATGTACGCCATCTTCACCCGGGATCGGCTCGGTATCGGGCAAAGATGGCGCACATCCCGGGCAAGGGCAAAACCGGCCTTTCACCGATGCCTGACACAGGCATCACGGCCGCCGGGAAAGCGTGCCGCGCAGGCAGGAAAAACAAATAGGACAAATTCCGCCGCATATTTGCCCGTGATATCGCACATTTGATTATTTTTGTGGATAGAAGTTGGAAAAATCAAGGCACAGACATCATGAACGAGAAAATAGAAATACACGTAATGAGCATAGTCGGCACTCCGGCAAACGACAAAATATTCGCAGCCATATTGGGCGACAAAGAGGAGCGGCGTTATTTCCCCATCATAGTGAGCGGGACGGAAGCACAAGCCATAATCACGGCCATGCAGCATGTCATGCTGCCGAGACCTACGGTTTACGATATCTTCACTTCGTTCATACGCGAATCGGGACACAACCTGGAGGAAACAGTCATATACAAGGCAGACAACGGGATATTCTCGGCATGGCTCTGTTTCGACAACGACCTCAGGATAGATGCAAAGGCATCGGACGCCATCGCGCTCGCACTGCGCATGCGCAGCCTCATCTACGTATATGAAAACATACTCAACGAAAACGACATGGCACGCCACATGGCCGAAAGGAAACACACGCCCGAAGAAGACATGCAGGCCCTGCAAAAGAAACTCGACAAGGCTGTGAAAAACGAAAATTTCGAGCTGGCCATAAAACTGAGAGACATAATAAAGGAACTGACATCAAAAAAAGACAATCCTGAAGAATGAAACTGTTTTACACCCCCGACATAGAACAAAGCTACCTGCTGCCCGACGAAGAGGCTAACCACGCCATAAAAGTGCTGCGCCTGAAAAAGGACGATGAAATAACGCTCATGGACGGAAAAGGATTTTTCTATGAAGCAAAAATAAGCGACATACGCGGGAAAAAGTGCGAAGTGGAAATCACCGGCAAATCGGCATGGGAAAAAACCTGGCGCTACGCCCTGCACATAGCCATAGCCCCGACCAAGAACATAGACCGCACGGAATGGTTCATAGAAAAAGCAGTGGAAGTAGGCATCGACAAAATAACATTCATCAAAAGCGAACATTCCGAACGCAAGGCCGTGAACATGGACAGGATAATGAAAATAGCCGTATCGGCCGCCAAGCAATCGCTCAAAGGCACACTGCCCGAGATAAACGGCATGACAGACTTCAATGATTTCGTAAGAGCAGCGACCGAGAAAAACAGACTCATCGCCCACTGCTACGACACCCCCAAGACAATGCTCAAAGATATCCGCACATACGATGAGAGCTGCCTGATAATGATAGGTCCCGAAGGGGACTTCAGCGAAGAGGAAATAGCAGAAGCGGCAGAATGCGGATTCGCACCGGTCAGTCTGGGCGAAAACCGCCTGAGGACAGAGACCGCAGCACTGGTGTCGTGCATCACCGTAAACATAGCAAACCAAAGACCATGAACCGGCAAGCATTCCTATACAACGACTACTCATCATATCTGAGGAAGACTTTCGGCTGCAAGGTACAGAAGATTTCCATAAACGCAGGCTTCACATGCCCCAACAGAGACGGCACCAAAGGACGCGGAGGATGCACCTATTGCAACAACCAGACTTTCAACCCCGAATATTGCGACAACGAAAAAAGCATACGCCGGCAGATAGAAGAGGGAAAGGCATTTTTCGCCCACAAATACCCCGACATGAAATACCTGGCCTACTTTCAGGCATACACCAATACATACGGCGACATCGAGTCGCTGCGCAGCAAATATGAGGAAGCGCTATCGGCCGACGGCATAGTGGGCATAACGATAGCCACACGCCCCGACTGCATATCGGACAGCCTGCTGCAATACCTGTCGCAACTGTCGCGGCAGACGTATGTCATGGTGGAATACGGCATAGAAAGCACATCCGATGACATGCTGAAACACATCAACAGAGGACACGACTTCGCAACGGCAGCCGATGCCGTGAAACAGACAGCCGCAGCAGGCATCAATACCGGAGCGCACATGATACTGGGACTGCCCGGAGACGATGCGGAGACTATCATGTCGCAACCCGCCATACTGTCGGAGCTGCCGCTGAAAACGCTGAAACTGCATCAGCTGCAAATCATAAGAGGCACACGCATGGCAAAAGAATACGAACAGACACCGGAAAGATTCAGACTATTCGGCATGGACGAATACATAGACACGATAATAGGATATATAGAACGACTCCGCCCCGACATGGTCCTGGAACGTTTCGTCACCCAGTCGCCTGACCATCTGCTCATAGCTCCGCATTGGGGCCTGAAAAACTATGAATTCGTGGAGAAACTGAAAAAAAGGATGACCGGGCGCAACACTTATCAGGGCCGTCTCTACAAATGCCGGATGTGAAAAGCAGTGTTATTTTAACGGAATGAGAGTAGTCTTTTACAATAAAAAATCTTTACTTTGTAAAAAATTATATCATAGTGAAAAGGAAAAACATAAAAAGGCTTCTGTGGGGAATCGTACTGTTTCCTTTTGCTCTGTTCCTGTTAGTCTGCATACTGCTGTATATCGCCCCTATACAAAACTTTGTGAAAGACAAGGTTACATCCTCCCTGTCTGAAAGTACAGGCATGGATATAAACGTGGAAAGGATAAGACTCGCTTTCCCGATAGACCTGGTCATCGACAAAGCATTGGCGACCGACAAGAGTTCAAACGATACGCTTTTCTATCTGAAACGGCTCAAACTCGATGTAAAGCTCATGCCATTGCTGCGCAGCCGGGTGGAAGTGGACGGCATCGACATAGATGAAGTAAAGGTAGACACGAGAGACATGCTGGAAGGCTTGGCCATAAAAGGCGAGCTGGGCGGTCTGAAACTCATGGCACACGGCATAGACTTGAGCAAAGAGACAGTGATGCTCAACTCTCTCAAACTGTCTGATGCCGACATCCATTTATGCCTGGCAGACACAACCCCATCGGAAGACACGACGCAGACCGAGATAAGATGGAAAATAAAATCGCCCGACATCAAGATTGAAAACGTAGGTTTCACACTCGACATGCCTCTCGACACGATGTGCATGACTGCGTACATAGGAAATTCCACATTGAAACACGCAGATGTGGATCTGCTGGAATCAAAATACAGCGTGCAGCATTTCTCGCTGCTCGATGCAAAAATAGGAATGAAGACCGGCAACCGGCCTGCCCTACCCACGTTCGACCCGGCAAACATCTCGGCCGAAGGTATAAACATAGAAGCCGATTCGGTGCTGTATCACGGAACAAAGCTGAACCTCGCGCTCAGAGACATCAGACTGCGCGAACGTTCCGGCCTGGAACTGGTTTCGGCAAAAGGAAATATCTGCTCAGACACAACCTCCCTCAACATATCAGGACTTGACATCAAGACAAAAGCATCGTCACTGCACATCGAGGGAAAAGCAGGCATGACATTGCTCGACTCTATGCCGTCGGGAGAGATAAGACTGGCTGTCAAAACAGACATAGGCATGGCCGACATCAGATGCCTGACAAACGACTCGCTGATATCCACCCTGCCGCACTACCCCATACTTGCCGAAACCGATTTGTCGGGCAGCCTTGACAACATATCGGTCAACAAGTTGGAGGTATCTTGGGGAGACATATTCAACCTCACGTCCGAAGCATCCGTACACAACATTACAGACAGCACCAGGCGCAAAGCATTTGCCAATCTGGAACTGATAACGGGCGACCTTTCATCCATAAAGCACGCCATAGGTTTGTCCGACAGTACCATAACGCTGCCAAACAATATGCTGCTCGACATGAACACAGTCTACGAAAACAATATGGCCGAGCTGAAAGGAACCATGACCGAAGGCACAGGGCATCTGAATCTCAACGCTACCTACGACATGGCAAGCCAAGAGTATTCCCTTGCATGTGCCATAGACTCTATAGATATAAATTCATTCATAACATCTGACAGCATTTCACCTCTGACAACCAGGATAAATGCCAAAGGCAAAGGCTTTGACTTTTACGATCCCGAAACCATAACCGATATAGAACTGGACATTTCCGACTTCAGCTATGCAGGCTTCGACCTGTCGGGCATATCGCTCAACGGCAGTTACGAGCACTGCAACGGCATCATAGACATGAATGTAGACAACTCATTGGGAGAAATAGCCCTTGCCATACAGGCAGCACTGTCGGAACAGGCATCATCGGCCAACATAAAATTAGACATAAAGGGCTTGGACATAGGCAATCTGACAAGCCGGGAGGCTCAGCCTAAAGCCTCAGTCCTCACAACCATCGACCTAAAGACCGATATGAAAAAGATGCTGAAAGTAGACGGATTCATAGGAAACATGGTCTTGGCCAGAGGCGACATGAAAGCCACTCCGAAAAATATAAATATCAATGCATACACCGACACCGACACGACATACGCAAAAATAAGCGCGGGCGATCTGTCTCTGGTCTTGGACGGAGATGATGGCGTGGAAAAACTCATAAGCATGTCATCGGAATTCAGCACAAGGCTTTTTGAGCAGCTGAAAAACCATACACTCGACTATTCGCAATTGAGACATTACCTGCCCGACATCTATGTACACCTGTCAGCCTACCGTGACAACCCGCTTTCAAACTACATGAAATTGTCGGGGCTGAACTATGAGAACCTATCGGTGAAACTCGATGCCAACAGAAGACGCGGCATAGCAGGACTTGTCTCCATAGACAAATTTTCAAAAGACTCCATAATGCTCGACACTATAAAACTTGTATTCTTCCAGGATTCAGCAAATATCCGATATAGGTTGAAAGTGTCCAACAACGGACTGGCCAGCAATTTCGTATCGGACGCCGTAGTCAACGGTTCCATAGACAACAACGGAGGAAATATCAAATTCAACCTGACAAACCCGCAAGGAGAATCCGGTCTGTTGCTGGGATGCAACATCAACTTCATAGACGAAGGACTGAAACTATCATTCTACCCGAAAGAACCGATATTCTTCTTCAGAAAATTCTTCCTGAACAGAGACAATGAACTGACTTTCAGAAAAGACAGCAGTATTTTCGCAAACATTGACCTCATAGACCCCAACGGCATGAATTTCTTGGTCCACTCATATAAAAACGAAAGAAACAGAAACACGCTATCGGCCATGCTCGATGGATTGAAAATAGAAGAGTTCAAGACACTCGTGCCAATGCTGCCCGACATTAAAGGAACCGTAACCGCAGAAGCAGAATACACACCGTTGCGACGGACATTCTCGCTTTCAGGCAAGATAAATGTCACAGACCTGTTCTTTGAAAAGAACAAAGTCATGGACATAGGAATGGACATAGGATACCTCCCATTGGACAGCAACAAACAATTGATGAGAGCAAAACTGCTCGCCGATGGAAAAGAAGTAATAAAAGCCGGGGGGAAATACCAGCCAGGATCACAAGAAGAAATGGCCTATGATGTATCCGTGACAGATTTCCCTTTGACAATCGCCAATCCATTTATCCCGGACGACTTCATCAGGTTCGGAGGAAAAATGAACGGAGAAATGACCATGAGAGGAAGCATGTTGAAACCGCTGCTCAACGGAAGCCTGAGATTCGACTCCACATATATCATGACAACACAATACGGAGCCAGGTTTTTCTTTGAAAACAAACCGTTGGTCATATCCGACAGCAAGATGAAATTCGATAAATTCTCTCTGTACACCACTTCCAGCAATCCGTTTACGATAGACGGAAC
>DVIH01000125.1 GCA_018711405.1 Candidatus Avibacteroides excrementipullorum
CACAGGATGCCGTCATAGAGTTTTTACTTCTTGCTAAAGTCTTCCGGCCATGATACGACATTGACTACAGACCCATCGCCCATACGAATCCAAGTCTTGAAACCGCGTTGGCCTTCTGAGAGTTCTATCACCCTTGCGCCGTTCTTTCCATCGGTATAAGTCGTTTTTCCTCCTGTGAACTGTCCGTAACACAACAGTATGCCATGCCAAGGGGTAACATAATTGTTCACATGGTCATGTCCTACGAATGTTCCCATTATGCTGCCCGACCGGAGCATTGCGGCGAACATTCCCGTATTGACGGCCGGTGCACATGCTTTCTCTCCGCGTTGGCCTATCAGAGGGTTGCTTTCAGCAGACGCAGCCTCATTGTACTCGGGAAACGGTATATGGAAAAATGCAAGTGCGGGCAAAGGCGTGCCTCCATTGGCAGCTGTCAGTTCGTTGCTTTTATTTATAAACCAATCTATCTGATCGTAACGAAACCATCCGTAGCCTTCCAGCCCTTCGATGGTGGAATATGCGTTACTGTCCATCACATAGAGTACGGCTTCTATCTCTCCGCCATCGGCAGAAGTCACTGTTATGGCAAAGTCCGTCCCGCCGGTTTCTCCATTGAGGCATCCCGCTTTACTCTTTATGTAATCATACAACTGATGACGGGTAAGATCCTGTTCATCATCATGATTGCCGAATGTGACCGCATAAGGTATGTCACGGCTTATGACCGGTTCGAGAGCTTTGTCAAGGCCCTCTGCGGCAGGTTTGCCTGTGGTAATGTCTCCCGTATATATCACAAGGTCCGGTTTCTCCTCATCAAGCACCCTGTTCATATTGGCGGCAGCGGCAGCTGTGTCAGGATTGCCTGCCACCCAATGGACGTCTGTGAACTGTACTATTTTCAGTTTCCCGTCGCTGTCGTATTTCACGCTTTGGGCGTCCGTACGGATGCACCATGTCAGGCATAAGGAAGTAACGAATAAAAGTTTTCTTGCTGTGTTCATATAAAGTGTTTTTTGTAAATTGGTCAATCGTTTTTGTCCTCAAGCAGCTTCTGCAACTTCAGCAGTTCGTCGCGATATTGTGCAGCCTCTATGAAATTGGTCTGCTTTGCGGCTTCATACATTCTTTTCTTTGTCAGTTCTATGTTCTTTTCAAGCTCCGCTTTGCTCATATACATTATGACCGGGTCTGCCGCGATGGTGGGAACTTCCGGCTCCACGTAATATGTCTTTTTGTTTTCCTCCTGTTTCCGGCTTTCGTTCTGAACCAGCGAGTTGGACATCTCTTTCCTTATCTGCTGCGGAGTTATGCCGTTTTCTTCATTGTACTTCAGCTGTTTCGCCCGTCTGCGGTTCGATTCGTCTATGGTCTTCTGCATACTCTCGGTTATCTTGTCGGCATACATTATGACTTTGCCGTTCACGTTTCTTGCCGCGCGTCCCGCTGTCTGGGTAAGCGAACGGTAAGAGCGCAGGAAACCTTCTTTGTCGGCATCCAGTATTGCCACGAGCGACACTTCCGGCAGGTCAAGTCCTTCCCTGAGCAGGTTTACTCCGATAAGGACATCGTACATGCCTGCCCTCAGCTCTTCCATAATCTTCACACGCTCCAGCGTGTCCACATCGCTGTGGATGTAATTGCATCTCACATCGTTGTCAAGCAGATATGCGCTGAGTTCCTCCGCCATCCTCTTGGTCAGCGTAGTGACAAGCACCCTTTCTTCACGTTCCACCCGCTGCTGGATTTCCTCCATGAGGTCATCTATCTGATTCATGCTCGGCCGTACTTCTATGACAGGGTCCAAAAGTCCCGTAGGCCTGATGACCTGTTCCGCTATGATGCCTTCGCTTTTTTCAAGTTCGTATTCCGCCGGAGTGGCGCTCACATAGATGACCTGCCTTGTGAGATTCTCGAATTCATCGAATGTGAGCGGACGGTTGTCCATTGCCGCCGGCAATCTGAAACCGTACTCCACAAGGTTTACTTTTCTCGCCCTATCTCCGCCATACATGGCATGTATTTGCGGCACGCTCACATGGCTTTCGTCTATCACGGTGAGATAGTCATCGGGGAAGAAATCGAGCAGGCAATACGGCCGGCTGCCCGGCGCTCTTCCATCGAAATATCTGGAGTAGTTTTCAATGCCAGAACAGTGACCGAGTTCCCTTATCATTTCCATGTCGTAGGTGACACGTTCATACAGCCTCTTTGCTTCAAACGGTTTGCCCATCGACTCGAAAAACTCCACTTGTTTTTTCAAGTCGTCTTCTATCTGACGCAAGGCATTCAACGTGGTTTCCTTTGTAGTCATGAAAAGATTGGCCGGATATATCTTATAGTCGGCATAACTGTTTTCGGTTATCCCGTTCACAGGGTCCACCTCCTCTATGCTTTCTATCTCGTCTCCCCAGAAAATCACCCTCAGCAGGCTGTCGGAATAGGCCAGAAAGATGTCTACCGTATCTCCTTTCACCCTGAAGCATCCTCTGTTCAGCTCCATGTCGTTTCTCACATAAAGGCTGTCCACCAGCTGGCGCAGGAATTTGTTGCGGCTGTACTTCTTGCCTACTGCCACGTCTATGACGTTCTCATAGAAAGCGGCAGGGTTGCCCATGCCGTATATGCACGACACCGATGACACCACTATGACGTCTTTCCGTCCCGAAAGCAGGGCCGATGTGGCTGCCAGACGGAGTTTGTCTATCTCATCGTTTATGGCAAGGTCCTTTTCTATATATGTATCGGTGGAAGGTATGTATGCTTCAGGCTGGTAATAGTCGTAATATGACACGTAATATTCCACAGCATTGTGCGGGAAGAAGTTTTTGAACTCATTGTAAAGTTGCGCCGCCAACGTTTTGTTATGGCTCAGCACCAGTGTGGGCTTGTTCACGTTGGCAATGACGTTGGCAATGGTGAATGTCTTGCCCGAGCCTGTCACTCCCAGCAGTGTCTGTGCCGGGACGCCGTTTTTCACGCCTTGCGTGAGTTGTTCTATCGCAGCGGGCTGGTCGCCCGTGGGCTTGTATCTGGAGATTATCTCAAAATTCATTTCACTGATATTATTACGATACAAAAATAATGAACGGCCGATAATTACAGGCACTTTGCTGTCATTATTTTGAGCATTCCCCGACGATAAGTTTATGTCATGAAAAAGATGTGCGCCATCTTGCCCGAAGATGTACGCCATCCCGGGCAAAGATGGCGCACATCTCCGCCCGATACCGAGCCGATCCTTTTGGCACTGCCGGCAGGAGACAAAAAAGTGCGGCAGGACTCCCCCATCAGGGTTGTCCTGCCGCACGATATCTTTCTTTTACTATATTATCAGATGGGGTGGTATTCCACAAAGGCTTCTATGGCTTCGTATGATGCCAGCCCCAGTTTGTGATACAGTTCCGCAGTGGCATGGTTTCTGTCTTCCGAGCGTTGCCAGAACAGTCTTTCATCGTTACCCAAGAACGGTGCGCCTTCCATCTGCGACTGATGTTTGAGTATAGTGTTTCTCTTTATCCTCAATTCTTCGGGAGACATGGGCACGGCCATTTCGATATTTTCTATTTCCCATTCCGCCCATGCACCTCTGTACATCCATATCCTACAGTCTTTCAGCCATTCCGCTCCGGCTTGTTTTTCTATGTCGATGGCTGCGAACACAGCATCGGTACATACTCTGTGTGTGCCGTGTGGGTCTGCCAGGTCGCCGGCCACGAAAATCTGATGCGGTTTTATCTTTCTGAGCAAGTCGAGCACGATGTTGACATCAGCTTCCGATATGGGATTTTTCTCTATTTTTCCCGTTTCGTAGAACGGGAGGTTGAGGAAGTGCACATTTTCGCTCTTTATGCCTGCATAGGCACATGCTGTCCTTGCCTCCCCTCTTCTTATGAGAGCCTTTATGTCGAGTATGTCCCTGTTGTCGGAGATTTCGTCTTTCTTGTTTTTCAGAAACTCCATGTTGGCTGCATACTGTTTGTCTATCTCCTTGCTGTTGAGCTTGGCTATTTCGTTATAGCCTTTCATGAACATCATGAAGCGTCTTACCTCTTCATCGTCCACAGCTATATTTCCCGATGTCTCATAGGCTATGTGCACGTCATGTCCCTGCACGGCAAGGCGGTGCACGGTGCCTCCCATGGATATGACATCGTCATCGGGATGCGGGGAGAACACCACAACCCTTTTCGGGAACGGCTTGGCTCTTTCCGGACGATATGTGTCATCGGCATTCGGCTTGCCTCCCGGCCATCCGGTGATGGTATGTTGCAAATCGTTGAATATCTTTATATTGACGTTGTATGCAAGTCCGTATATGGCAAGGAGTTCGTTAAGTCCGTTTTCAGTATAGTCTTTGTTGGTCAGTTTCAGTATCGGCTTGTCGGTCTTTTGGCACAGCCATACTATTGCGCTTCTGATTTGCTTGTCGTTCCATTCACAGGTGGGCGATACGAGCCACGGCCTCGATATCCTTGTCAATTGTGAAGCAGCCAACAGGTCGGCTGCCACTACGGTATTGTTGTGGTTCTGCAAGAATGTGGCCGGTATGGAGTCGGTGATTTTGCCTTCCACCGTATTTTTCAGTATCTCCGCTTTTTCGTCTCCCCACGCCATGAGGTAGATTTTCTTGGATGAGAGAATGGTCTTCATTCCCATCGTGATTGCACTCGGCGGGACGCTTGTGGCTTTACCGAATATCTTCGCAGCATCCGCCCTCGATATGCCATCGAGCAAGACGAGCCTGGTGATGGAATTGAATGTGGAACCTGACTCGTTGAAACCTATGCTTCCCACTTTGCTCAGCCCCATGAGCGAGGCATCTATGCCTCCGGCGTTTTCTATGTCTTTGTCGTAATTACGGCAGAAGTTATAGATGTCTTCGCTCGACATGGTACCGTCTATGGAGTGTATGTTTTCCGGCTTCAGGTCTACATGGTCCAACAGCATGTGGCGCAACGTCTGCATGCTCGAATACTGCATGTCCTTGCTGAGCGGATAAAACTCATACATATTGAAAACGATGACATTGTGGAAACTCAACCCTTCCTCTTTGTGCATCCTGATGAGTTCATTGCATACGTATTTGGGCGAATTGCTTCCTGCTATTGCCAATACGAAGTTTTTTCCGGCGTCTTGTCTTTCCCTGATAGCTCTGGCCAAGTCTTTGGCAATATACAGTGCGCCCTCTTCTGTAGTATCGAATATGTCTGTATGCAATTTTTCCAGTCTTGTAAGAATGGATCTCTCAAATGCATTTTCCGGCTTGTAATATCTTGTCGGAATCTTATTCAAATTAATGAATGAACTAAGATTTGTTCTCATATGCGTTTCTCTATATTTGTTATTTTTTGCAAAGTTAAAATAAAGCGGAAAAAGATAATCTTTTCAAGAGATAAATTTATAGTAATTAATACTAATATAGTGTAAGCATTTTCACCTCTTTGCTTTCAATCTGCATCTTTCCACGCGGGGAATTTTTCTCTGAAAGAATCGAGTGCGGATTTGCTCAATGTGCTGACGAGTACGTCTTCTTCGCCGTCTTCAGATGCCGTCGTACATATACCCTTGAAATCAGAGATTACAGATGCTCCGTTGTGGTAAATGCCTGCGGCATCCTTGCCCACCCTGTTCACGCCGCACACATAACACAGATTTTCTATGGCACGGGCTTTTATCAAGATGTCCCAAGCGGTTATCCTTGCTTTAGGCCAGTTGGCCGGTATTATCATAAGGTCATAAACATTGCCCTTGTTTCTCAACCACACAGGGAAACGGAGGTCGTAGCAAATGGCAAGGCTTATGTTCCATCCTCTATAAGGTATTGTGATTCCGGCATTTCCCGGCGTAAGTTTGTTTTTCTCATCACTCATGACAAAGAGGTGTCTCTTGTCATAAAAAAACGTATCGCCTGCTGGAGTGATAAAGAAAGCCCTGTTGTAGAATTTTCCGTTTTCTTCAGCCAGAAAAGAACCGGTCAAAGCCGTGTTGAATGTTACGGCCAACGCTTTCAGCCTGCTGACAGTGATTCCGTCATTCGGCTCGGCCAAAGATGTCTCTGTTGTAAATCCGGTAGTAAACATTTCAGGCAGGGCTACAATATCCGCATTGAAGTCATGAAAAGAGCGCAGTCTGCTTTCCAACTTTTGCAGGTTGCGCTCCTTATCCTCCCATGCTATGTCAGTCTGCATGGCATATATTGTCAAATCATCTTTTTTCATATCTGAAATTTTTCCGGATGTTTTCCGGTGAATTTGGTAAAATACTGTTTTATGTCATTCATATCGCTCTCAATGTCTCCACTCGGCACGATGACTTTTTCTGCCGTTATGGTCTTGCTCGGATAATCTATGCCGATAAGTATGATAGGGATATGCGCCTGCACAGCTATGTGATAGAATCCTTTTTTCCAATCCGGATTGGCCGATCTGGTACCCTCCGGAGTGATGGCGAGATGAAAAGTATCGGAAGCATCTATTTGCCTGACGATCTGATCGACAAGGGATGTCCTCTTGTTTCTGAAAACCGGTATGCCTCCCATTTTTCTGAATATGCTGCCCAAGGGGAAGAAAAACCACTCTTTTTTCATGAGAAACTTGGTTTTTCTTCCCTCTGCCGCATAAAACAATTTGCCTATTATGAAATCCCAATTGCTTGTATGAGGGGCGGCACATATCACATATTTATCATAATCTGGTACGGTGACTTTCGATTTCCACCCTAACAGATTATGGTAAATGAATCTGCATAATGCTTGTTTCATTATGTCATCTTATTTGTTTGCTTCGTCTGCTATTTCCTGTAATTTGACAGTATAATAATCGGACAGTTCCTTATAATATTTTTTTACGTCAGTTTTGGGCGTTTTGTTTATTTTCCCTACAATTTCGTCTTGCAGATTGAAGATCTTTTCAAGCAGTTCCTCTGTAGTTTTTTCATCTTTTCTGCTAAGAACCATGCAGTCGAATGCCAGTTGGTTCATATAAAAATTGATATACTTCTTCAGATTTCTTTTGTTTGCCATAACTTTGACTTTTTAATTTATGTTTAATATTTTCTCTCCGATAAAAATAGGAAAAATAAATATAACATGAAAATTTTGTGTCAATAATTTGTTTCTTTTTAAAACAAATTGAGTCGGCTGCCTGTGATTTGCAACCGACTCAAAGTTTTTTATGGATATATATCAATAGCCTGCATTTCTGATTTTTTCCAATTCCTCAAATTCCGGCAGATTCAGATTGTAATAGATCAAATAGAGTTCATTGACCCAAAGTATTTTGTCATCCGGTGCCAACTCGCGTGCTTTTTCATAATACGGTTTTGCAAGTTCCAGGAATGATGTACGCTCTTGCTGTGCTTTTGCGTATGCCGGATCGTTGATATCGAGCGGCATGCGGTTCTCTGCTTCTGCTGCCTGGTCGAAATATGTCCTGCCAAGATAAGAATAAGTGCGTGCGCTTGTCGGATCAAGCTCTATCGACTTTTTATACAGTTCTATGGCTTTGTCATATTTCTTCAATGATTGATAGATGTAGCCAACCACAAACAAAGTATTCGGGTCATCCGAATGTTTTGCCAACATGTCTTCTCCGAAAGTCAAGGCTTCATCCATCTGGCCTCTGTTTACGTAATAGTCGATAAGGGAAGCGAAGAAGTATTGGTTGTTCGGATATTTAGTTATGCTTTCTTTCAAGGAAGCAAGCCATTGCGTAGAGTCGCCTTTTGCAAGATAGGCTCTCAAAGTATAGTCTGTAACATCTTCTCCGAACTCGGGATGATTGCAAGCGTACTTGCCATATTTTATCACTCCGTCATAGTTTTCGGCAAGAAGACCTGCTACCGTTGAATAGTAAGCAATCATGGGGATGAATGTGTCTGTCTTCATCAGATCTCTGTCGGCAAGCATCGGCGCTTGTGCCACATCTATATACATTCCCCAGAACTTCAAGGCTTCGTTATTCTTGCCGTTGGTGTAATAGTAGTTACCACCTTCAACCAAAGCGGGACGATTGGCCATGATTGCTTCCGCATCATCTTTTCTGAATTTGAATTTCACCTTACCCTTTTCATTAGGAATCTGCTCTATATCATCGCATTTCAAGAAGTATTCAAACATCTTGTAATTGCTGTTGTGCATTCTCGCAGTGTCGAAAGGCTGGGCAATATATGCCTTTTTCATCTCCTCGTCATAGATTTTCTGCTGGATTTTTCCTGCCAGATTCCATGTATTGGCCAGATCTTTTGTTTCAGGATTTGTCAATGCTCCGGAAATGGTCTCTTCTGCGGCTGCAAGATCGCTGTTCATAAGACGCTTTGCCTGTTTTACTGCATCTTCTTGTGCAAATGCGAAACCGGCTGTAAGCAGTAATGCAGTTGATAAAAATAATTTTTTCATAACGCTGTTAATAAAAATTGTTTATAGATTATTCATTGTTATCACTATCTTCTGTATGCGCAACCATGCCCTCATCCGTTATAGTCTCTGAGGAATAGTTTTGCATATTTTCTTCATTGTCATACAAGTCATCGCTTGCCGCATCCTCATTTGATTCAGAATTGACCTTGCAAACCGAACTTATATGATCGTTTCTCTTCTCCAGGTTGATAAGTCTGACTCCTTGTGTGGCACGTCCCATAATTCTTATGTCTTTCACTTTAAGCCTCAAGGTGATTCCAGACTTATTTATTATCATCAGGTCGTTGTCATCGGTTACACTCTTTATAGCCACAAGCTTTCCGGTCTTGTCCGTTATATTGAGGGTCTTGACACCTTTACCGCCTCTGTTGGTAGTACGGTAATCTTCTATATCCGAACGCTTTCCGTAGCCTTGTTCCGAAACGACCATGATTGATTCCTTTTCCTTGTCCTTGATGCATATCATTCCTATCACTTCATCGTTGCCGTCATCATCGAGCGTCATGCCTCTTACTCCCGATGCTGTACGTCCCATTGCGCGGACAGTTTTTTCATTGAAATGGATAGCACGTCCGTTTTTGTTGGCTATAATGATTTCATTATCTCCTTTAGTCATTCTCACTTCTATGACTTTATCGTCTTCATGGATTGTTATGGCATTGATTCCGTTCTGGCGAGGTCTTGAATACTGTTCCAGACATGTCTTTTTGATTATGCCTTTTTGTGTGCAGAACAAGAGATAATGGTTGTTTATGAATTCCTGGTCTGTAAGACTCTGCACTCTGACGAATGCCGTAATGGAATCATCGGGATCAATATTGAGCAAATTCTGGATGGCACGTCCCTTTGATGTCTTGCTGCCTTCCGGTATCTCGTAGACTTTTTGCCAATAGCATTTGCCTTTTTGGGTAAAGAACATCATGGTGTTGTGCATTGTGGCCGGATAGATGTACTCCACGAAGTCCTCATCGCGTGTCTCACTGCCTTTGGAACCGATGCCGCCTCTGTTTTGGGTGCGGAAATCGGCAAGCGGAGTACGTTTTATATATCCCATATGCGATATGGTAATCACCATCTGATCGTCTGCATAAAAGTCTTCCGGATTGAATTCCTCTGAAGAATATATGATTTCTGAGCGCCGTGCATCTCCGTATTTGTCTTTTATCTCTATCAATTCGTCTTTGATTATGGATTTGCACAAATCATCGTCAGTCAGAATCCTTTTGAAATAATCAATCTGTTGCATGAGCGATGCATACTCTTCTTTCAACTTGTCTTTTTCCAGTCCTGTGAGTTGACGCAATCTCATATTGACGATTTCCACAGCCTGCTCTCTCGACAGCGAGAATCTTTCCATAAGACGTTCGATAGCCTCCTGAGGGGTTGCCGAAGTCTTTATTATATTGACCACTTCATCAATATTGTCGGTGGCAATGATCAATCCTTCGAGGATGTGCGCTCTCTTTTCGGCTTTATCCAGATCAAATCTGGTCCTTCTTATCACGACTTCATGCCTGTGGGCTATGAAATATTCAATAAGCTCTTTAAGCGTAAGCAGTTTCGGACGAAGATTCAACGGGTTTTTCCTGTCGGGTACCAATGCAATGTTGTTTACGCCGAATGATGACTGCATGGCGGTCATCTTATAGAGCTTATTGAGTACCACATTGGGGTTTGCATCCCGTTTTACGTCTATCACTATGCGTATCCCATCGCGGTCGCTATGATCCTCAATGGAAGATATGCCTTCTATCTTCTTTTCTGCGGCAAGCTCGTAAATGTTTTTTACAAGGTCTTGTTTTATGACATTGTAAGGTATTTCCGTTACTATTATTTTGTCCGCAGAGTTTCCGCTGCCTGCTTCTATTTCGGCTTTGGCTCTGATGACTACTCTGCCCCGTCCTGTCTCATAGGCTTCTTTCACGCCAGAAATGCCGTATATATATCCGCCTGTCGGGAAATCGGGAGCCTTTATGTATTTCATCAATCCTGCCGTATCTATATCAGGGTCATCCACATATGCCACACATGCGTCTACCACTTCGCACAGATTGTGCGGTGGCATATTGGTAGCCATTCCCACTGCTATACCCGAAGCTCCGTTGACAATAAGGTTCGGAAAGCGTGTGGGCATTACAAACGGCTCTTTCAATGTGTTGTCAAAGTTATCCACGAAGTCCACCGTGTCTTTGTTTATGTCGCGCATCATCTCCTCCCCCATTTTCGCAAGTCGTGTCTCGGTATAACGCATGGCGGCAGGACTGTCGCCGTCAATGGAACCGTAGTTTCCCTGTCCGTCCACGAGGCAATATCTCATGGCCCAGTCCTGAGCCATTCTGACCATAGCCAAATACACGGAAGAGTCTCCGTGAGGGTGATATTTACCCAGCACCTCTCCCACTATTCTGGCGGATTTTTTATGTTTTTTGTCAAAAGTATTTCCGAGTTCCTCCATACCGAACAATATGCGCCTATGTACCGGCTTGAAACCGTCACGCACATCAGGCAATGCTCTGGCGACTATCACCGACATAGAATAATCTATGTAGGAGGACTTCATCTCATCTTCAATGTTTATCTTTATTATTCTGCTATCTTCAGACATTTGAAATCGTTATCTTTTAATAATCATCA
>DVIH01000126.1 GCA_018711405.1 Candidatus Avibacteroides excrementipullorum
GAGACAAAGGCATAGGCAACTCCAACCTCCTGCTCACGCAATTGCAGGTGGGATTCTGACAAGCAGACCGACACGCACCGCCCTTTACGTCAATGACATTCACGCGGTTTCGCAAGCCGTGCGAATGTTAATAATAACAAAAAAGCGGCGGCACATCTTTTGTTTATGTATTTTTGCAACCAAATAGAAACTAAACTAAATACTTTTTTATGAGAAAATTGACTTCTATTGTCTCCGGCCTGTTACTCATGGGCGGAGCGGGTGTCGCCTTTGCGCAAAACACCATCACATCGATCATGATCGATGAACAAGCACTTTCCAATTTCGACCCGGCAATCTACGAATACACCGGCCTGACCGTGACAGACGGCAGATATCCGGCAGTGGCCGTAAAACTCGACCCTGCCAAGACAAGCGTGGCTATGTCGCTCGATGAAGCTAACTACACCATATCGATAAACGCGACAGACATCTCGTCAAAAGAGACCAAGACCTACACACTGAAGTTCAACCCGTTTGAAAAAGCCATCAACGGACCTCAGATAAAGGGAGATTTCGAGTCTTACACAGTATGGGGTACAGACAATAGCGACAAAAACAAGGAAGGCGTGACTTTCGACGGCTGGGCTTCTTCCAACGTGACTCAGATGGGAATGAAATTCGTCATGGTACAGAAAGAAGTACACGATTCCAACGGAGGCCAATATGCAGCACTCATGAAAAACGGACGTCCGGGAATGCTTGGCATAGGAGCAAACGCACCTGGCTACATCACCACAGGAAAGACTTGGGTCTATGCCGACATGATGGGCGTAATGGGTGTTGACCCTGACGACAGCGACGGCGGTTCGGTGGGAGGACTCAACTTCTCGTTCCGTCCCGACTCCATCACAGGCCTTTTCAAACGCACCCACGACACTGAAAACGAACACGGCAATACGGACGAGATAGCCAACATCTACGCTTACCTGTGGACCGGCACAGCCACTTCAATGGCATACTCCAACGGCGGAACCACCACCGGCGATGCCATGCAGATGCTCATCGACCGCGACAAAGACGTGCTCGCAGGCGAAAACGGAGCGAACCTCATAGCAAAAGCAGAATATGACATAGAAGGCGACCTCGCAGACTGGACACGCATCTCGGTGCCGTTCGTCTATGAAAGCGACGAGACACCGGAAAAAGCCAACGTCATCCTCTCCGCCGCCGACTACTTCAACCGTCCCAACATCGGTGCAGGCAACACGCTGTCGGCCGACAATGTAGAGTTCGTCTACAACTCGAAACTGGAATCGCTCTCACTCTTCGGAGAACCGATAGCAGACTTCCACAAAGATGTATACGAATACACCGTACCGGTCAAGAGCATGCCTTCATCGGGCAACATCGAAGCAGTATCAGACGGACGCGGAGCATCCATCAGCATAGACACCGATGCAACCAAAGGCATAGTGACTATCATAGTGGAAGGTAACGACATAGCCGAAAACATGGACAACTACCACACCTATACGCTCAAACTCAACTTCATCAGCGTCAACGACTACTCGGCAGATGAAATTTCGGTGAGATATGACGGCTACAACCTTGTGGTCAACGGAGACTATGACAGCAACCTCGAACTCTACACCGTAGACGGACACAAGATGCTCGAATCTTCGGAGAGAGTCATCCCCGTAAGCCTCGACAAAGGCCACATCTACATCGTGAGAATAGCAGGCAAAGCATTCAAAATAGTAGCGGAATGACACTGTGCACGGAGCCATAAGGCTTCAATACACAGCACACGCACAATGCCGGGACGAGACAACAGCGTCCCGGCATTTTTCATGTCCTTACGCAAACTTCCCACACAATTACACACCACCGCAAACACACTGATTCACAAAGCCTTACCAAAGCCCAAAAAGACACCGGAAAAGATCGAGCCGATCCCCGACCGTTATCGGCTCGGTCCCGGACAATGATCGGCTCGGTCTCGGACAAAGATGGCGTACATCCCGGGCGGAGACAAAATCGCCATCTCCCGCAACATTTTCCGCCCGATATTTGGCATTACGCCTTTTATGATTATATTTGCAGAAAATCAGCCATAAAAAAGGCTACATAAGGAAAGTTATTGAATGAAAAAACTAATGACCATACTGCTGGCGGCAACAATGCCGCTCGCAGCAGCGGCCCAAAGCGGCATAAAAGACCTGTGGCATGACAAAAGCACACGCGGTTTTGAACTGACATTGAAAGGATTCGTAGCACCGTGGGGAGGATACCACGAGACTTTAGAGCCGAGCAGACACTTCAAGGACTGCGCAGGAGGCGCGGCCATAATACTGTCATACAGGGTCAACAAATGCCTCTCCATAGGTGGCAGTTGGGAGCAGTTCATCACCAAAGACAAGCCACACGGATTCGTAGCATTCCCCCTTACGGGCATGATAATCCCTTTGGCGGCAAACATAAAGGTCAACTACATGGAAAACAAAAAATTGTCTCCATACTTCCTGGCCGTAGTAGGGCTTGACATAGCCGGCAACATAGGAAGCGACTGCCCCGGATATTGCGATTCAGACATGCCGCCCAACCACAGCAGATATCCTGACAACAACGGCTATCCGCCCGAAGCAAGAATGTTCCACGTTTCGCCATCTATAGGCTGCGACTTCCCCGTTGCGAAATGGTGCACCCTGTTCACAGAAATAAGGGCAGACTGGGTACCCGATTACAGCTTCATGGTGTCGGCGGGAGCGGGAGTGACATTCATGCTAAACAACAAGAATAAATAAGATGAAAAGACTTACAACCATACTACTCGCAGCCATGCTGCCGCTCGCCGCATTCGCGCAAGGCGGCACAAAAGACCTGTGGCATGACAAAAGCACGCGCGGTTTCGAGCTGACTCTGAAAGGATTCATAGCGCCGTGGGGAGGATATTATGAAAACCTGGAAGATCCGAGCAGACACTTCAAGAATGTAGGCGGAGGAGGCGCCATGGCTATTTCCTATAGAATAAATAAAAGTCTATCAATAGGAGCAAGCTGGGAGTTTATCATCACGCGCGACTGGCATGGTTTTCTACCTATAATACCATTTGCCATTGTCCCTGTAGCAGTAGACATAAAATATAACTATCTGGAACGAGAAAAATTCTCCCCATACATTTCAATCATAGTCGGATGGGACATGTGTAATGGATTCACAGACGGAATGAGCGATGATTACACCTACATGAAACAGCCGAACTACGACAGGTATCCCGGCAGCGGATACCCGCCAGATCAAAACTATTTCCATGTGTCACCATCGTTTGGATTTGACTTCCCCGTTGCGAAACGCTGCACCCTGTTCACTGAAGTAAGAGCAGACTGGATACCCGATGACAGCTTCATGCTGTCGGTGGGAGCGGGAGTGACATTCGCACTGCATAAAAAGAAGAAATAAGGAGCATAAAATAAAGAAGTTAACACTTACTAAATATAATATACAAAATCCGGCATACCCGATAATATTCTCTACATTTCGAACAGAATAGAAAGGAACAACAAGAATAGAAGAATAATGAAAAAGAAAGGAAAAGATTATGAAGTGGACATCTATGTGGACGCTCAAAACATAGGTTTCGACATCACCCC